>JBIQNJ010000058.1:0-17011 GCA_044462445.1 Truepera radiovictrix
GGGCGATGTTCACGCTGAACTCGCCGTTGCGCTTCACGAACTCCTTGGTGCCGTCCAGAGGGTCCACCAGCCAGAAGAGGCGTGCGCCCTGCTGCGCGACCTCGGGAGCATGGCCCTCCTCGGCTATCACGGGGACGCCGGGCAGCAACGCCCGCAGGCCCGCGACTATGTGCTGCTGGGAGACCATATCGGCCGCGGTGACCGGACTGGCGTCTGGTTTCGTGTTGACCTCGAAGTCTGTGGCGTATATCTCGAGGATCTTGATACCAGCCTCATGCGCCAGCTGCATGACGCCCTCACGCAGTACCGGTAGGTCGAGCGGGGCGTCGTTCGCCGCAGTTGCCACGCCTACTAGGGTATTACGCGGTGGCGCTAGGCATGTCAGGTGAACGCCCTTGACCCTCACGCTACGTTAGGCTCTAGGCTTGCCTTCGAAGGAGGTGTGCTTATGCCCAAAGCCGTTGACGTGAAGCCCAAGGTTAGTGCCGGCGAGGTGCTGGCCGTCGGCGACGTGGCCAGGCTGGCAGGGGTCAGTGTGCGCACACTGCACCACTACGATGCCATCGGCCTAGTAGTGCCCGCCCAGCGGACAGAGTCGGGCTACCGGCTGTACGGCCCGGCCGAGCTGGCCAGGCTCCATCAGGTGCTCTCGTACCGTGAGCTGGGCTTCGAGCTGGAGGCGATAGCGCAACTCCTCGACGACGCCGAGGCGGACGAGGCGGAGCATCTGAGGCGTCAGGAGGCGCTTCTGAACGCTCGACTCGAGAGGCTGCTGGCCATGCGCCGGCAGCTACGCAGGCAGATGGAGGCAAGGAAGATGGGAATCAGACTCAAGCCCACGGAGATGTTCGAGGTGTTCGGCGACCACGACCCCACCCAGTACGCGCAGGAGGCCGAACAACGGTGGGGCGACACGGACGCGTACAGGCAGAGCCAGAAGCGTGTGTCGGGCTACACCAAGGAGGACTGGCGGCGCGTTCAGGCCGAGGTGACCGCGGTGGAGGCGCGTTTCACCGAGCTGCTGCGCGAGGGTGTGCCGGCGGACGATCCTCGGGCCCTGGCCGCCGCTGAGGCTCACCGGCAGCAGATCTGCAGCGCCTACTACGACTGCAGCTACGAGATACACCGCGGTCTGGCAGACATGTACCTCGCCGACCCGCGCTTCACCAAGTACTACGAGGACCGCGCCGAGGGGCTGACAGGCTACGTGGCGGCGGCCATCAAGGCTAACGCGGAAGGTAAATGACCGAGGTGGGACGCCCGCAGGGCGTCCCACCTCGCGCTGCCTAGGGGTGCCAGTGCGCTAGCCACTAACGGTCGCAGCGCGTCAGGAGTCGAGCAGGCTCAGCAGGTAGCCGCCGTAAGCGCTAGCCTTGAGTGGCTCCGCCAGCGCCCGGAGCTGGTCGGCGGAGATCCACCCCTGGCGATAGGCGATCTCCTCGGGGCAGGCGATCTTGAGCCCCTGGCGCTTCTCCAGCGTCTCGACGAAGTTCGAAGCCTGCAGGAAGCTGTCGTGCGTGCCGGTGTCCAGCCACGCCATGCCGCGCCCGAACAGCTGTACCTGCAGGCGCTTCTCGCGCAGGTACAGGAGGTTCAGGTCGGTGATCTCCAGCTCTCCACGGCCTGACGGGGTGAGAGCGGCGGCCTTCGCGCTCACGTCCGAGGGGTAGAAGTACAGCCCGGTGACGGCGTAGTTACTCCGGGGAACGGCGGGCTTCTCCTCGATGCTCGTCACGGCGCCGCCCTCGTCGAACGCCACGACGCCGTAGCGCGCAGGGTCGGTGACCCGGAACCCGAAGACGGTGGCCTGGTCGGCGCGCGCCGCGGCCGCGCGCAGAAGCCCCGTGAGCCCGTAGCCGTAGAAGATGTTGTCGCCGAGCACCAGGGCTGCCGGGGTCTCGGCAAGGAACTCCCGGCCGATCAGGAACGCCTGCGCGATGCCCTCCGGTCTGGGCTGCTCCGCGTACTCGAACCGCATGCCCCACCGTTCGCCGCTGCCTAGCAGCCGCCTGAACGCCGGCAGGTCGTTAGGTGTAGAGATGACCAGGCACTCGCGAACGCCGGCCAGCATGAGCGCCGAGAGGGGGTAGTAGATCATCGGCTTGTCGTAGATGGGCAGCAGCTGCTTGCTGACGGCCAGGGTGGCTGGGTAGAGGCGGGTGCCCAGGCCGCCCGCCAGAACGATGCCGCGCCGACCCGTAGCTGGGGGCGTGCCGGTCGGCGCGGTGCCGTTCATGCCGTGGCGCCCCGCCCCGCGCCGCTGCCTAGACGCTCCAGGTCGTACTTGGCCTGCCGTATGGCGTCAACCCACTCCCTGTTGGCCAGGTACCACTCGACCGTGCTCCTCAGCCCGGCCGAGAACGGCACCTGCCTGACCCAGCCCAGCTCGCGCTCAGCGCGCGAGGAGTCGACGGCGTAACGCTCGTCGTGGCCCGGACGGTCGGCCACGCTGACGATCAGGCCGCGGTAGTCGACAGGCCCGGGCGCCAGCTCGTTCAACATGCCGAGCAGCCGGTCGAGCAGCTCTCTGTTGGAGAGCTCGTTCGCTCCGCCCATGAGGTAGGTGCTGCCCGGCGTGCCCCGCAGCATGGCGCCCACCAGCCCGCGCGCGTGGTCATCTACATGCAGCCAGTCGCGCACGTTGGTGCCGTCGCCGTAGAGCGGCACCGGCTCGCCGGCCAGCGCCCTGCTTATGGCCAGCGGTATGAGCTTCTCGGGGAACTGGAACGGCCCGTAGTTGTTGGCGGAGTGCGTGGTGATCACGGGCAGGCCGTAGGTGGCGTGGAAGGCGTGGGCGAAGTGATCTGCGCCCGCCTTGCTGGCGCTGTACGGCGAGCGTGGGGCGTACGGGGAGTGCTCCGTGAAGGCGCCCTCTGGGCCGAGGCTGCCGTAGACCTCGTCCGTGCTCACGTTCACCAGCCGGAAGCCCGACTGCCGGTCCCTGAGACCCTCCCAGTACCCGAGCGCGGCCTCCAGCAGCCGCAGCGTGCCCAGGGTGTTGCTGACTGCGAACGCCTCCGGGCCGTCGATCGAGCGGTCGACGTGAGTCTCCGCCGCCAGGTGGAAGATACCGGCGGGCTGCTCCTCCGCCAGCAGCCGCTCGATGGCCTGCCGGTCGTTGACGTCTAGGCGCTCGAAGCGGTGCAGAGCGCTGCCGTCCACCGACCGCAGCCGGGCCAGGTCGCCCGCGTACGTGAGCGCGTCGACCGTGACCACCCGTGCGCCGGTGCCTACGAGGTGTCGCACCAGCGCCGAGCCGATGAAGCCCGCCCCGCCGGTCACGAGGTAAGTCCTGGTGGCGCCGCTAACGTCGCTCATGCCCCTGTAAGCATAAGGGGTAACCTCTCCACGCCCCTGCCGCCTCCTCAACCGAAGCCGAAGTCTATGTGCGCCTCCGCCAGGGAGGGCAGGCTCGCGTCCGTGGCCGACAGCACGGGTGTTCTCAGGCCGAGCTCGCTCAGGCCCCAGTCGATGCCGAGCCGAGGGTCGTCCCACCGCACGCCGCGGTTGGCCGCGGGCGTGTAGGGGTAGTCGACCTTGTAGATGACGTCCGCCAGCTCCGAGAGCACGAGGTAGCCGTGCGCGAAGCCTGCCGGCACCCACAGCTGGCATTGGGCCTCGTCGTCGAGCCTCACGGCCACGTGGCGCCCGAAGGTGGGAGAGCCGCGCCGCAGGTCTACCGCCACGTCCAGGATGCAGCCCCGCGCCACCCCCACCAGCTTGCCCTGGGCGTGCTCTTGCGTCTGGTAGTGAAGGCCCCGCAACGTGCCGCGAACGGAGCGCGCATGGTTGTCCTGCGACCAGACGGCGGGTAGGTGGGGGAGGTCAGAGCGCCACCTCTCGGTGAAGAAGCCGCGGTGATCGCGGTGCACCGTCGGCACCACGAGCTTCACGTCTGGGATCTCTTGGCTCAGCAGTTCCACGGGCGCTCCTCCTCGGCCTCTAACGCCACCCGGCCCTGAGCGTCAGCCACCTGCTCAGGTCCAGAGACACGTCGTACGGCAGCGCGACCCCGGCGCTGGCGCGGGCTGCGCGGGTGACCGCCGGCGCCCTCCTGCGGGCGAGCTCGTAGACGCTCTTGCGCTCCGTGCCTACGTGCAGAGTGTCGAAGGGGACCTGGCCGAGGTCGAAGCGCACCGCCACCTCGGCCACCAGGGGCGCGATCACGTCTACGTAATCCTGAGACGTGAACATGTCGTCGAACGCTCGTTCGTAGGGCCACTCTCGGGCCCGGAAGCTGGTGCGAAGCACTAGCGACCCGGGCGCAGCCCGTGCGGCCTCCTCGGCCACCAGCTTGGTAAGGGCGTAGTAGTTGGTCACCGGGCCGGGAGCGTGCGACTCGCTGTAGCGCCCCTGGGTGCCGGCACGCTCACCGCCGCTCTCGTGGGCCGGCGGCGCAGCCGTTCCTCCGGGCCTGTCCTCCAGCCCCTCGCCGGCCGCGTCGTCGCCCGCTGGGTGCGCCTGGCCCGAGAACACGTAATCGGTAGAGATGTGAAGGAGGCGGGCACCGACCGAGCGCGCGGCCGCTGCGACGTGCCGCGTGCCCTCGACGTTCGTGGCCCAGGCCCGCTCTCGCTGAGATTCCGCCGCGACCACGTCGGTGAAGGCGGCGGCGTGCACGACCAGGCGGGGAGCCTTGCCGGCGAGGTAGTCGAGAGCCTGGGCCCCGTTAGTGATGTCGAGTTGCCCTCTGTCAGGCGTCAGCAGCGGCTGCAGGCCGAGGTCAGGGAACAGGGCTACGAGTTCGCGCCCCAGCCTTCCCGCGGCACCCGTGAGCAGGACCGGGCGCGGTTCCGTCAACGCTCTCCCGTGGCCGGCGCCGCCTGGCTCGTTGCGGCTCCTACCCGCTGGGCTCCCGGCGCCGTCTCCGGCTCGCGGACGGCCGCCCGGAGGAACACGGCGAGCGTGGCCAGCAGCCCCGCCACCAGCGCAGCGGCGACGGTGATGGTCAGGCGGTTCTTCGGCCTGGGCTCGATTGGCGCCACGGCTTCCACCACCACCCTGGCGGCGTTGCCGATCATGCCCTGCTGCAGGTTTATGAGTGGCGCCAGGCGGGCCACGTTGTCGTAGCTGGCCTGGGCCCTCTGAAGGGCAGAGAGCAACTGGTCTGCGCTCTGGGTTATCGAGGCGAGGTTGGCTCTGATGGCGGCCATCTGCGTCTCGGAGTCCTGCAGGCGCCTCTCCAGGAGGTCCTTCTCGGCCACATAGCCGGCCAGGTCGGCGGTGAGGCTCTCGAGCTGGGTGCGTGACACGAGCAGCATGAGGTCCTGGCCCGCCCCCGACACGCTGGCGGGGAGCTGGCGGAGCGAGCTCTCGAGCTGGTGCGCCGTCTCGGCGTCCAGGGCGCCGGACGCCACCAGGGCGTTCAGCTGAGCCTCGAGAGGCAGGTTGGAGGCGCCGTTGCGAGAATCCAGGACGGCCTGCACGAGGTCGCGCTTGGCTCGGGTGGTGACCAGCAGGTTGTCGAGCTCGGCTATGCGGAGTAGTGCGTCGCGCTGCAGCTGCTGCTGCACGGTCACCTGGGTGGTGAGCATGGCCCGGTTGTCGTGCCGGGCGAACTCCGTCCAGGCCTCGCGGGCGGCCGCGAGCTCCGTCTCGCGCTGAGCCAGCTCGCGCGACGAGGCCTCGGCGTTCGTGCCCGCAGCCCGCTGCATGGCCGCCGTGGCAGCAGCCACGCTGGCGTCGGCCCACGCGTTGGCTATCTTGGCCGCCTCCTCCGGGGAGGTGGCGGTGGCCCGGTGGGCCACGGTCAGCTGTCCGCGCGCCTGGGCGGCGGTGTCGATGGCGGTGAGGCTTAGAGAGCCCACGCGCTGGCGCAGCAGGGCCGTGTTGGTGGAGTCGATGCCGAGAGCTTTGCCCAGCACGTCGGGCCGGTTGGCCAGCGCCGTGTAGGCGCTCATGCCGATGCCCACGGGTGGCAGCAACCACGCCGCCTCCTCCGTGGCCGATGTGGCCACCGGTACGTTGATCTGGCTCGTGGCGCTGGCCTCGAACACGCTCGGCCTGGCCGAGAGGTAGCCGAACGCGGCTAGGCCCACGAGAAGGGCGGAACCGACGATCCACCAAAAACCGCCGCGGAAGATCAGGTACAGATCGCGCAGCGAGATCTCGTCACGGGGCTCGTACAACGGGTGCCTCCAGGTGGCTGCCCCTTGCAGAGGCGCCCTTAGCGGTTGCGCGCCCTGTGGCGCGACGAGCGAGCTTCACGCCCGGCCCTTGCGGAGCATGCCGTCAGCCACGAACCGTTCCAGCCACGGCTTCAGCTTGCCCAGCTCCAGGTCCAGCTTGAGGGCGCACTGTTCCAGCGTAGCCCCGCTGCCGAGGGTGCGGAGGATCTCTTGACCCTGCCGGCCGTGCTCTGTCCGGAAGGCCATGGCCAGCTCCATCATCGAATCGAGCGCGTCGCGGCCCCTCAGGGTCAGCTGGTAGCGCTCGTCCTCCCAGCCCGGCGGTTCAGCGGGCAGCACTATCTCCGGGGTGCGCTCCACGGCGTCCTTACCGAGCGCGTAGCGACGCTGGGGGCCGTGAGTCTCGCCCGGCACGAGAAGGAAGGGCTGACCCGACTTCCAGTAGCGGAAGCCCACAGGAGTGACCTCCAGGCCGCTGAAGTCGGGGCTCGACTGTGCGGACTGCTCCACGGCGAGCGCGGTAGCCGGCATCATCACGGCCTCGCACAGGGGCTCGAGTTCGACCGAGCCCGTGGCCTTCGGCTGTTCGCAGCGCTGCAGCGCCCGCATGGCTTCCGCGTGGCTGTTGAGCTGACCCTGCACCTCATGCACCGCAGCGCGGATGACGCCGCCCGCCAGCAGCGCGACCGCGGGGCAGCCCTTGTCGGTGTAGGAGAGGGTGCCGCCGAAGCCGCTGTCAGCCAGGCGGTCCAGCAGCCTGCCCAGGTGCAGCACTCCGGGGCGCAGCCGCTCAGGCGGGGTCAGGCGGGGGAGGGCACGCAGAAGCTGTGAGGCGCTCCCGGGGTCCCGGCCGGGCAGGCGCGGCAGGTCTGTGGGTTCGTGAGGGTACAGATGGAAGCCCTGCCGGGGCGCCTCGAGGTTGTCGTAGCTCCCGAGGCGGAAGCTGGCTTCCGCCTGCCCCTTGGCGAGGAGCAGCAGCATGGTGCCGCCCGCATCCGTGAGTGCGAGGGTGCCGGTGAACCGGAGGCCCCGGAGGCTCGCCAGGAACTCCTCGGCGCTCAGGTCTCCTGTGTTGCCCAGGAGGGAGTGGCCGGCCGAGCGCGAGGCCTCGCCGTGTGCCGCTGCGCTTCGAACGGTCATCTCACGCCCTCCCCTCGGGAGCGGTGGCCAGGACGGACTCCAGCAGGATCCGGTCCTGCTTGAACGTCAGGCGTCGCAGCGCCTCGCTGGGGGGTGCGAACAGCGCCTCGGTGAAGAGCGGCTCCGTGGTCGGTGCAGCAGCGCCTTCGGCGGCGAGCACAAACCACGTTATATGCCGCTCCACACCGTGGGCGTTGCGGTAGGAGGTGCTGAAGGTGAGCTGCGGATCGGGGCATGTGGCGTGTATGCCGGCCTCTTCGTGCACCTCACGCAGTGCCGCCTGCAGGGCGCTCTCGCCGGGCTCGATATGACCCTTAGGGAACACCCAGTCGCCGTTCACGTGCCGCAGTACGAGGACGCCGCCCCGGGCGTCGAAGGTGACGCCGCCGGCACCCGCCACCGGTCGGGGCTGAGCGAGTGGCGTGCCCTTGGCTTCGGACCGCGCGCCTGCTTGGTCCGTGCCGGAGTGACGGCGCTCGTCGGGCGACTGCATAGTGGCGCAATGGTACCACTGGCCGCCGGAGCTGCTTATCGCGGCGTGGCGCTTACGGCCGGCAGGCTCCGGGTGAGGGGCGCCCTGCATGGGCCCGGCCCCGCCGCCTAGCGGCGCGCCGACAGGCCGCCGCCGCGCAGGAACTCGAGCAGGCCGTCGGCGAGGGCCCGTGCCAGCGTCTCCTGGTACGAGTCCGTGGCCAGCTTCTGGCCCTCCTCCGGGTTGCTTACGAAGCCCAGTTCGACCAGCACGGCAGGGATGCGGGCGTTACGGATGACGTAGAACAGGTTCTGCCTGACACCGCGGTCGATACCGCCGGTGGCGGAGATGAGGTTGCGCTGCACGATGTCTGCCAGCGTGAGGCTGTAGTTGAGCTGCGCTTCGCGCAGGATGGCGGTGGCGATATCGTTGGCGGCGGCGCGGGCCTCGTCGGTGAGCGCCTGACCCTCGGCCCCGCCCCCGTTCTCGCGGATGGCGCGCTCCAGCATGCTTGGGTTCAGGGGCTCGCCGAACACCCACGTCTCTATGCCCGAGGCGCTGGTGGCGTTAGCCGAGTTGGCGTGTATCGAGACGAAGATGTTGCGGTCGGAACTGGAGAACAGCGAGCGCTCCTGCAGCGTCAGGAAGGTGTCGTCGTCGCGGGTCATGATGACCTCTATGCCCTCGCGTTCCAGCATGCTCTTGAGCTTCAGGGCGACGGAGAGCACCACCCACTTCTCCGTGGCATGGCTCGAGCTGGCGCCGGGGTCCTTGCCCCCGTGGCCCGCGTCGATGACGACCACCTGGCGGCGTTCGGGTACGGTCTCCAGCGCCGTGGGGGTCTCGGTGACGGAGGCCGACACGGTGGTCGCCTGGGCCAGCGCCGTCACGGCGGCGCCGGCGATGGCCGGTGCGAGGTCCACGTAGACCGTGCGCGTGGCGCCCTTGTCGACCTCTCCTACCCGGAAACCCTGACCGGCGGCGTTGATCTCGTGGACCGTGCGCACCACTATGTTCACGAAGCCCGCGCCGGTCGTGACCGCCACCGACGAGACGTTGCCGTCGCCGATACCGAACGACACCTCCTCGGCCCGGGCACCGGGGAACGAGAGGAGCAGGGTGTTGGCGTCGGCCGCCACCTGGTAGCTGGCGTGCGCGGGCACGTCGAGGGCCACCCTCGATACGCCGTCGGTGAGGCCGGTGCGGGGCCTGGCGATGGTGTAGCCCAGGCGGTCTGCGGTGTCTACCGTGATGAGCTTACGCTCACCGTTCCAGTCGGAATGCCCCTCGAAGGCGGCCACCAGCGGCGTGACGGCCACGTACGACACCCCGTCGACGAGGATGGCCTTGGGGCTGGCGAGCGTGCTCTGACCGCCGACCGGCGGGTCGACCGCGACCGTGTTAGGCCGTTTGACCAGTCCGTCGACCACGTCGGAGGTGGCCGCGAACCTGGCCGTGCGGTAGCCGTCGGAGAACTCCAGCACCTTCTCGGACTCCAGGTACCTGATCTCCAGGTTCATGATCTCGGCCATGGCGGCCGCGCGCACGTAGGCGTTGGAGGAGTCGCCGTACTCGATGAAGTAGTAGGGCCCGGCGGCATCGAAGATGCTGCCGTTGACTGCCAGGAAGTTGCGATGCTGCTGGGCGTTCGCGAACGCCAGGAGCAAGAGGCAGACGAGGGTGACTAGGGCCCGCTTCACGTAGGCAGAAGTGTAACATCAAGTTGTTGGACCAATACATAAGGGAATTCGCTTGTAAGGGCTCTCTGAGCCCTTAATGAACCCTAGCCATGCCTGGTGGTCCGACCATTGTCGTCGGTCTGCTCCAACTCCCATAGGCGCTTCTGGACCGCGTCTTCGGCCGTGATATTGGCCGCTCCCCGCTGCAGGTGCTGGTACAGCAGCTCGACGTCCGACCTGAGCCGCGTGATGAGCTCGCCCGACTCCTGGAAGTGGTACGCCACTTCGCCCTGGAAGCGGTCCAGAACGTCTCGCATGCGGCGAAGCTGAACCTCCTGCGGCCGCTGCCGCGCGAGCCACCACACCGTGCCCGCGCCCAGAAGGGCGCCGGCCACGAACGCTATGAGTGCCCAAGCCCAGACAGTCACTGCCTACGAGTTTAGCCCGTGACGTTTTCCCGGCGGTGTTGCAATACACTCCCTGTGTGTCTGCGAGCGAGGGCGGAGCCGACCAACTCACCGGCGTGTACCTGCGACCGTTACCCGACGACCTGGTTCCGGCGCGCCACTCCGCCGGGGCCCGCACCAGGGCGCGTCAGCTGCAGGCGTTCCTCAGGCCGCTGCAACAGGCGGCGGCGCCCGTCCTGGAGCCCGAGGGAAGCATGACCTTGATCGTGGCAGGCTCCTCGGACTGGCGGCGGCTATGCGCCTACCCTTACGGCCTGCCGTTCACCCGCAACGGGCCGGGCGGTGCGAGCGTGGCCGTGCTGGCGGCGGCCGACTATCAGCCGCGCTTCATCCGGCGCTTCGACGAGATGCTGCTGCAGGCGGCCAGGGCCGGAGTGAGCGCTCCCGCGCAGGTGGCCGAGTTCGTCGACCTGATGGTGGGGCACGAGTGGGGTCACGCCGTAGCCAACCTGTCGGGGCTGAGGACCAGGGTCAAGTGGCTGGACGAGTTCGTGGCCAGCTACATGTTCGTGGCGGCTCTGCACGCCACGGAACAGGACCACATGCTGCACCGCCTGCAGCAGTGGGCGCGCCTGCAGGTGACCGGCACCGATGAGTACCGCGGCGACCTCGCCGACTTCGAGTACCCCCGTACCCGCTCAGGCTGGAACAAGCTCCTCTGGTACCAGGGCGTGTTCACGGAGCGCGCCCTGCAGCTAGTGCCCGCGCGCGGCTGGAGCTTCCCGCTCGAGCTGCGCGCGGCGCTGCCGGTAAGCGACCGCGGCGAGCTGGCCCGCAACCTGATCAACGTGGAGCCGAGCTTCAAGTCGTGGTTCGCCGTGTTCGGCAGACCGACCGTGCCTTAGGCGCCGCCCTTGCCCACCTTGGCGGCGGCGTCCTCGTTCAGCTGTTCCAGCACTGCCTCAAGCCCAGGCCGCAGGTCGGCCGGGGCGGCTGCCGCGAGCTCGGTGGCGCGCTGCAGCGCCTCTGCTGCGGGTCCGTGGAGCCCGAGCGACAGGGCGGCCTGCGCGAACGCCAGGGCCCCTTCGGCCAGCGTCTCGGGCGGTAGGGCCAGGTTCAGCAGCGCACGGTAGAGCCTGACGGTGGCGCGGCGTTGGCGCCGCAGGGCGGCGAGGTCGGCGGCGGCCAGGTAGTGGGCGTAGGCTGCGTCGGGCGAGCCTCCCAGTTCGAACTGCGTGGCCGTGAGCTCGGCGAACACGAGCGGCGCACGCTGCTCCAGCCACGTGGCCACCCGCAGGTGCAACAGGGGCCGGTCGGCGAACGGGATCATCGTGAGGGCGGCGTTGCGCACCAGCTCACTCTGAAAGCGGTACTCCACCTCGTTGGGGATGGCCGAGCCGTTCTGGGCCACCAGCAGGTTCTCGCGCACCAGCACACGGATATCGTCGGGGGCGGTGGCGCCCCCCAGCTCGCGCAGCAGGCCGTCCCAGGTGATCTCGCCCACCAGTGCGGCGTGTGCCAGGAGCCGGCGCGGCGAGGGTTCCAGCAGGTCCACACGGGCCTGCAGCAGCGAGGCGAGGGAGCCCGAGAAGGCGTCGTCCTGCGTTATCGAGAGCGCCCGCCCCAGCTCGAGCACATGTACGGGCACGCCGCCCACCTGATCCACCAGCGCCATGGTCGCCGGGGCCAGGTTCTTGGGCGTCAGCATCTCGAGCAGTTCGAGGCTCTCGTTGCGTGTCAAGGGCGGCAGCTCCATGGCCGTGCCCGGGGGCCGCTCGGCGTCTGCGGCAGTGAAGTCAGGGCCGAAGCCGAGCTGCTCCTGACCCGCCTCGCCGGCATGGGCCGCCGTCCATTCGCCCGCCTGAGGTTCGAGCCGGCTACGTGTGGCCCGCACGACCAGCACCGGCGCGCTGCTCTCCTTCGTGAGGGAGAGGAACTCGAAGAGGGCGGAGCCCTGCGGCTCGTTGTCCACCAGCAGGGTGATGGTCCTGGGAGAGCCCGGGCGGTTGGGCATGGCCGCGATCAGGTCGCGCCACGCCAGCGCCGTGCGGTCTACGGCGCGCCGCTCCAGCCGGGTCCACGCCTTGGGTGGCGCGAGGTTGAGGCTGGTGAGGATGAGCTTGTGCCACCGCACCTGCTCTGGCAACAGCTCGTCCAGGACGCTCTGCACCTGCCGCTGGGCGCTGCGCTCCTCCTCGCCGATACGGAGCCCGAAGACCTGGCGTCCCAGGGGCTCCCAGTTGAACTCCTCGTTGGGGCGCGTCTTGAGCCAGAACACCTGAGAGCGCTTGCCGACGCGGCGGTGGAACTCGCGCAGCAGGCGCGTCTTGCCGCTGCCCGCCTCGCCGTGCAGCCACACCTCGAGCGGCTTGCTCCTGCCGGCTACCGCCGCCAGCGCGGCCTCCAGGTTGGCGAGCTCGGTCTCGCGCCCCACGAACCTGAGGTGGGCGTAGGGGTCGGTCTCGCGGTTGCCGGGCGCCATGACAAGGCGGTGGGCACTGCGCACGTTCGGGAAGCCGCGCAGCTCTATGGGGCCGGTGCCCTCGTACAGCAGCCGGTGGCGTGTGGCGCGGAACGTCTCCGGCCCCACCCACACCTCACCGGGTCCGGCCGCCTGCTCCAGGCGTGAGGCGAGGTTCACGGCACTCCCCATGACGGTGTAGCTGCGCACGCGGCCGGAGCCCACGGCGCCGGCGATGACGACGCCCGTGTTGACGCCCGCGCGCCCCTTCAGGGGCAGCTTGCGCTCGGTGCCGACCTCCTCTATGGCCGTCAGCGCCGCCGCCGCCGCCGTGACGGCACGCTGCGGGTCGTCGGGGTGCGAGTGCGGGGCCCCGAACAGCGCGATGAGCCCGTCGCCGCGCAGCGAGTCGACGTAACCGTCGTACGCCTCGATGACGGCCGCCACCACCGTCAGCACCTCGTCGGCCAGGTCACGCATCTCTTCCGGGTCCAGGTCGTGCGTCAGGGTGCTGAAGCCGGCCATGTCTATGAAGACGCAGCTCACGCGCCGCCGCTCGCGGGCCGCCTGCTCCTGCGTCAGCTTGGTGCCGCACATGCCGCAGAAGCGCATGCCTTCCGGGTTGCCGAAGCCGCAGGACGGGCAGGTCACGTGTTTACCAGCCTAGGAGGGGGGCGGGGTCGATGAAGGTCGACTGACCCGACACGCTGCGCTGGGCGTAGAACTGCAGCACGTCGGCGCGCGTCAGGGTGCCGCCCCCGAGGTAACCGATGATGGCGCCCTGCGCTACCACCTCGTACTGCTCGACCAGCGGCTGGCGCAGGTTCAGGTAGATGGTCATCAACTCACCGTCGTGCTGCAGCACGAGCATGTAGCCGAGGTTGGCGCCCATCCACTGGATGGCGGAGACGCGCCCGGCCTGCACCGCCCGCACGGCAGCGTTCTCGACCGGCGCCACTATGCCTATGTACGAGTTGTTGCCCTCCATGTAGCGGCTGATGAGGCGCGCCTCCTCGAAGGGTCTGATGAAGCCTGTGGCGGTAGCGGGCAGGGGGGCCGCCAGGGCGTCGGCCTGCGCGCGGGCCCGGTCCGCCTCCTGTTGTGCCCTAAGCTGCCGGTCCCGGTCGTTGGCGTAGCGCTCCGCCTCTTCACGCGCCTGGCGCTCGACCTCGCGCAGGCGGGCGATCTCGCGCTCGAGCTGCTGTGTGACGTTGCCTATCTCCTGCTCGGTGCGGCTCTGCTCCTCCATCAGGGCCTGTTGCTGGATGAGCTGACCGGCCTGAGTGGCGTTCAGGTCGTCGATGACCTGGGCCAGGCGCGCCTGCGTGCTCTGAAGCTCCTCCTCGGCGCGGGCCAGGTCGGCTTCCGCCGTGTTCAGCTGGGCTAGCTGCTGGGCCAACTGTTCACGCTCCACGCCGAGTGACGTGAGCACGCTGTCGAGTTCACGCAGGACGTCGGCGTCCTGCTCGGAGAGCAGCCCGAGGTAGTGGTTGCGCACGCGCATCTCGTGGAACGTCTCCGTGCCGGCCAGGCCGGCGGCCGTGCGGCGGCCGCGCTGCATGTAGAGGCTCACGAGCAGGTCCTGCACCCTGACCTTCAGCTCTCCTATGCGCCCCTCGAGCAGCGCTATGCGCTCCTCCGTGTCTTCGCGTTCGGCCTCCAAGGTGTTGATCTGCGAGACGAGCTGCTCGCGCTCGCGGCGCCGCTGCGCCAGCTGCTCACTCACGCTGTCGCGCTCGCGGATGCGCTGGTTGAGGGTCGCGGCGGTGTCGCCCAGCGCCTGCTCGATGCGGCGCAGTTCGTTGGCGCGCTCCTCCAGCAGCTGCTGGTGACGCTGCAGGTCGCGCTCGAGGGCCTGGCGTTCGGGGCTGTCGAGGTTCCCTTGCGCTGCGGCGAAGGCCAGCAGCAACAGAAGTGTGACGATCACCAGGCGGCGCAGCACGGCGACAGTTTAGCAACGTGCCGGGACCGTTTGATGGGAGCCCGGGTCTTCAGTTCTCTTCGCGCAGGTGTTGGGTGACGGCGATGGCGCTGCCGCCGAGCCCCACGAGCAGGGCCAGCAGCGTCAGCAGTCCGGCGATCTGGGCCAGGAGCACGTTGTCGCGGACGAACGGGACGAACGAGAACTGCTCGGCCAGCCTGATGACCGCGAACTGGTACAGCGGGATGGTTAGCGCCAGCGTGAGGACGGCGCTGATGAGGCCGAGGAGGAAGCCCTCGATCAGGAACGGCGCGCGGATGAACGAGTGAGACGCTCCCACCAGCCGCATGACGTCGATCTCCTCGCGCCGCGCCGTTATGGCCGCCCGGATGGAGTTGACGATGGCGAACAGCGCCGCCCCGAGCAGTATGACCACGAGAACGGAACCGCCCACCCTGAGAACGTCGTTGATGGCGAGGAACGTGGCCACGGCCTCGCTCGAGTCGTCCACCACCGCCACGCCGGGCAGCTGTTCCAGCCTCACCCGTACCAGCGAAGTATGGCTCGGGTCGTGGAGCTGCACGTGGAAGGTGTCCGGCAGCGGGTTCTCCACCAGGCCGGCTGCCCTGCCGAGCGACGGCAGGTCGGCGATCAGGCCCGAGAGGGCGGCGTCCTTGGCCACGAACTCCAGACGGGCCACCTCGGGCCACGCCCGGATGACGTTCGTAAGCTGCACCACGTCTGCCCCGTCGGTCAGGTAGGCGGCCATCTCCAGCTCGCCCTGCAGCGTAGCCAGCGCCTGGTTCAGGTTCACAGACAGCAGGCTGAACGCCACGAGGATAGTGAGCGACAGCGTCATGGTGGTCAGCGTCGACACACTGGCCACCCAGTTGCCCCGGATGGCGCGCATGGCCTGGGCAAGCGCGTACATCACCTGGGCTCCTGACCAGGACCCATGCTCTCGGGACTACGGGTACGCGGGTTCACGCGCCTAAATCTACTACGCGAGACTGTTAGAAGAGCAGGCGGTCTCAGAGCGCCGCGATGACCGCGTCGGTGAACTGCTCCGTAGTGGCGCTGCCGCCGAGGTCGGCCGTCAGCGGCCCGCTGGCGAGCACACCGTTAACGGCGGCCTCTATGCGCCGGGCCCACTGCGGCTGGTCCAGATGGTCGAGCAGCATGGCCGCCGTGAGGAACGTGGCCGTAGGGTTGGAGATGCCGCGGCCGGCGATGTCGGGAGCGCTGCCGTGCACCGGCTCGAAGATGGCGTACCGCTCTCCGACGTTGGCGCTGGGCGCGATGCCGAGGCCGCCGGTGAGGCCGGCCATGAGGTCGGAGAGGATGTCGCCGAACAGGTTGGTGGATACGAGCACGTCGAAGCTGCGCGGGTCGCGCACGAGCTTCATGGCGGCGGCGTCGACGATGATGTCGTAGGTCTCGACGTCGGGGTACTGTTTGGCGGCCTCCATCACCGTCTCGAGGAAGAGGCCTGAGGTGAGGGGCAGCACGTTGGCCTTGTGAACCACGGCCAGGCGCTTGCGGCGCCTCTGCGCCTGCTTGAGCGCCACGTGGGCGATGCGCTCGCTGGCATGCTTGGTGACGACGGCGTCGGCGATGGCAGTGTCGCCGTAGCGCCGCTCCTGCTCCACGTACAGGCCCTCGGTGTTCTCACGCACCATGAGCATGTCGACGCCCGGCGTGGAGTCAGGCACCGGGTGTGACACCGACGGCCTGAGGTTGGCGTACAGGTCGAGCTTGCGGCGCATGTAGCGGATGGCGCCGTTGTGGCCGACGACCTTGCGCGAGGGGCTGGTGAACGCCCCTGCCAGCGTGGCGTCGGCCGCCTTCACGGTCTCAAGGGTGGCGTCCGGCACGCTCGTGCCGCGGCGCTCGAAGGTGGCCCAGCCGGCCTCGGCCTCCGTGAACGTGAGCTTCAGGTCGGTGGCTTCTAGCAGGCGGCGGGCGGCGGGGATGACTTCCTGGCCGATGCCGTCGCCAGGGATCAAGCAGATGTTTGGCATGGTGTCTCCAGTTGATGTTCTCTTACGAACCTGTATGTTCTCTAGGTGGGTTTAAGGGCTTACGGGTGCGCGGGCTAACCGTGGCGCGCGCGCGGCGCGTTCGGGCGACGGCCCGTCAGGCCACCACAAGCTACCACGCTTACCCCTTGCCCGGCCGCGACCGGGCCTGCTGCGCGCGCCGCTGCTACATGTCGTGTGCGCCCCCGACGCGGGCGCCGGATGTGGAACCGGCCGTATGAATCCACTGTTAAGATGTTCACATGTCCTCACTTCACGGCCAGGTCGAGCCTGGCACGGTGGGTAACGTCCTCCAGTACTTGGCGCTCAGTCGTGCCACGGGCCGCTTGACGGTCACCAGTCGCGGCGCCCTGCAGGGGAGCGTGTACCTGGAGAACGGCGAGGTCGTGTTCATAGAGGCCAAGCCGTTCCGCGACCTGGGCGCGCTGGCGTCGATGCTGTCTTGGGACAGCGGCACGTTCGTCTTCAAGCGCGACGTACCTGCCCCACGCCGCACCTTGCGGCAGCAGGTAGACCTGCTGTTGTTTCAGGTCAGCCAGAGACCCGCCCTGGGCAACTCCGAGCCGCCCCCGTCGCACATCGGCAGAGACGCTGTGCTGGCGGCTGCCAGCGGCGAGGGCATGTACAAGCTGGCCGATGATCAGTTCTACGCCGATGCCGAAGGCGAGGTGCTCCTCTCGCTCGGCGCTCTGCACTTATGGCGCAAGCTGGACGGCGCCAGCAGCCTCGGTCAGCTCGCCGCCGCAGCAGGCCAGAAGGTAGAT
>JBIQNJ010000059.1:0-1957 GCA_044462445.1 Truepera radiovictrix
CTACTTCAGACGATGCTCCCAGCCACACCGCCAGGGGGGCGGCGCTCGACTCCGTGTCGCTCTGGCTGCTCACGAACGACACTCTGCCGGAGGAGGCTGCGCGCCGGCTCGTGGAGCTGACTAAGGACGGTTCTCAGCGTGCCGGTGCGCCCATGGCGCTTACTTAACCGGCCCCGGCCGCGCGCAGCGAGTCCGTGCGCTAGCTGGGCGTTAAGCTCCACGCTCCCAACCGGCCCCCGCCGCGCGCAGCGAGTCCAGGTAAGCCTTGAGCCCTGCGTCGCCGTCTGCGAACGAGTACGCCCTTATGCCGCCCTCGCGCAGCTTCTCGGCTACCGCGTTGCTGCGCAGGCCCACCGGGCAGAAGGCCACGTACACCTTGCCCTTATCGAAGTCCACGCCCGACACAACGCCCTGCGGCACAGCCTGCACCGCGGGCCACTCGGGCAGCCAGCGACGCGTGTGCTCGCTGCGGCAGTCCAGCAGCACTGTGCCCGGCTCCAGCTCGCTCACCTGCAGCGGGCCGAAGCTCGGGTGAGACGCCGGAGCGGGGCCCTCTGGCAGCAGCCCCTCGCCGGGCTTCAACGACCGCAGCGGCAAGCGCGTCTCGCCACGGCGCACGCGGTCCAGCTCGGCCTCGAACGCGCTTGCCTCCATACCCGACTCCTCACGCGCCAGACGGTCCGCGCGACTGGAGGTGGCGGGCCTCACAGGGGTGATGTTGCACTCCTCCACCGCCTTGGCCGACAGCTCCGCCGTGCCGATACGCTCGGCCGTAGCGATGATCTCTAGCTTGTCGAAGCCTATGAGCGGCCGCAGCACGGGCCGACCGGCCGCCTCGTCGATGGCGCGCAGGTTCGAGAGCGTCTGCGACGACACCTGGCCGATGGCCTCGCCGGTGATCAGCGCATCTATGCGGCGGCGCGCCCGCTGGCGCGACACTTCGCGCGGGTCGGCGGCCGCATCTTGAGCCACCATCACGGCGCGCTGCTCCAGCGCGTCGGCCACACCCTCGGCGGCGCGCACCATCAGGCGCTTGAGCGACACCTGCCACAGGTTGGGCGTCACGTTGTCCTTCATCTCGTCCATGGCGCCACGCAGGTCTATGACGTGCGCCTCGGGGCGTGAGCCCGCGCCCCATGCGTCGCTCAGCACCTTGGCCACGCTCAGGGCTATCTGTTCAGACGGGTGATCGCCCAAGCGGAAGTGCACGAAATCCACCTCCACGCCCCGCCGCATGAGCTGCCAGGTCGCCACTATGGAGTCGTAACCACCCGACAGCAGCGCGAGGGCGTGCCCGCCGGTACCCATGGGCAGGCCGCCCGGGCCCGGGTGACGCTGGCTGAAGAACTGGGCGCGTTTGTCCTCGACCTCGACCTCGACGGTCACCTCAGGGTGGGTGAGGTCGACGGTCGCACCCGGGTTGAGGGCTGCCCCGAGCTTGCGCTCCACGTCCATGGAGGAGAACGAGTGGCGGCCGCCGCGCTTGCAGCGCACGGCGTAGCGCTTGCCCTTCACGGTGTCGGCGAAGAGGGCCGTACCGGTGGCCACGATGTCGTCGAGGTCGGCGGTGCAGGTGGCCTCCAGGAAAGAGAAGCTGCCCACCCCGAACACGCGCGCGATGGCAGCGCGCGCCTCCTCTAGCGACGCGCTCGAGCCCTCCTTCGGTTCGATCTGGGCCACGACACGGTTGGCGCGCACGCGCACGCGGGCAGTGAAGCCGACGCGCTGCAGGGCGTCCTTGACCGCCAGCCGCAGTTTGCGCAAGAACGAGTCGCGCGTGCGAGGGGCCTTGATGGTCACCTCTGCGGTGGGCCTGATGGTCACCAACAGCTGCCCCGCGTTGCCGCTAGCCGCCGTGGTCGGCTGCGGTGCAGGCGCGTGGTCGTGCTCGTTTCGTCCGCCATTCACCTGGCTACTCTACAAAGCCTGGTGCGGGTAGGTTGTTGCGCTGGGCGAG
>JBIQNJ010000059.1:2057-16982 GCA_044462445.1 Truepera radiovictrix
ATTCACCTGGCTACTCTACAAAGCCTGGTGCGGGTAGGTTGTTGCGCTGGGCGAGGGTCACAGGTGCGCGAGGCCCGCTACGCCCGTGGCCGCGCCCGGCTGTCGCCTTGCCACCCTGTTCGAGGCCCGCTGCTCTACTCCTGAGAAGGATCACGTGGCTGCGGGCGCGCCGCCCAGTCTGCGCACCTCCGCCAGGTCGATCACCTGGACGGGCGGTTCGTGACCGCCCGGCAGCCCGGCCGCCACCCTCTTCCACGCCTGCGCGTCTTCTCTCCTGGCGCTCAGGTAGAAGATCTGGCGCCCGTCCTGCCGGGCCAGCTCCAGAAGGCTGGTGGCTATCTCCTCGAAGCGGCGGGGGTCGGCAGTGGTGAGCGCCTCGTCCAGGAAGAAGGGGAAGCGCGTGTAACCCGCCTCCGCGCAGGTGGCGTAGGCCACCCGCAGCGCCAAGAGCAGCTGCGCCCGCGTGCCGGTGGACAGCTCGGACGGTCTGAGCCTGCGGCCATGCGCCTTGTCTCGCGCCGCCAGGCGCTCCTCGGGCGCCCTGGCAGGGTCGAACTCCAGGGAGTAGGCGCCGTGCGTGAACCGCTCCAGCCACCCCCGGGCGCGCCGCAGCACCTCGGGCTCCTGCCTGCTGCGATGTTCGCTCTCTACGTCCTCGAAGATGACCTCTGCCGCCACGTTCAGCTGCGCCCGCCTCACGCGGTCAGTGACGGACTGCCGGGCCAGCTCCAGCCTGGAGCGGGCGCGTTCCAGCGCGCGCCCGTCCTCGGCATCCTTCACCTGTCGGTCGAGGTCGCCGAGCTCGCGGCCTAGCCTATCCCTCTCCTCCGCGGCAAGCTCCGCGCCGCGCTTGCTCTCCTCCAGCACCGCCCGCCGGCCCGCTCGCGCCGCCTCGAGTATGTGGGGGGCGTCGGCGAGCGCCAGTTCGGCTGTGCGCACCACGGCGTCCAGTTCCGTCTCTGCGGTCCGGGCCTGCCGGTACGAGGGCAGCTGAGCCACGAGCGCGTGAGCCCGCGCCGCAACGTCTTCCAGCGAAGCTGGGTCTAGCTCGCAGCGCCCCAACAGGGCTTCTCGCGCCTGCTCAGCCGCCGCCAGCACGGCCTTCGCGTCCTGCAGCTCACGCTCGGACGCCTTCACTTCCGCCAGCGCCCTATCTCTCTCTCCCACGGCCTTCTTGAGCGCCTCGGCTCGCGACCGTAGGTCTTCGGCCTCGCCCAGCTTGCTGGCGCGCCACCTGCCGTCGCGCCAGCCGGCAACGCCCTCCACCACGGCCGTGACCGCGAAGGGGGTGCCCGCGAGACCCTCCACCAGTTCCTGGTAGAGCGCATGCCCGCGCTCCTCGAGCTTCTGTCGCACCGCGTGCAGGCCCTGCAGGCGGCCGAGGATGGCGTCTGCTTCGCGGGCGTCCCTCAGCCACGCCGTGAAGCCGGCGTGAGAAGCGGTGCCGGGCGGCACCTGATACCCCGTGGACTCGGCCAGCTGCCTGAGCTTGCGGTCGGCGGTCCCGAGGTGCGTGCTGGCCTGGCTGAGCCTCTGCCTGGCCGTGCGCAACGCCTCTTTCGCCACAGAGAACCGCGCCTCCACCACGTCGCGCCTGCTCTCCTCGGAGATGAGCTCCTGCAGCGTCTGCGCTACGGCGCTGTGGGTCCAGTCGTACGGCTCCGCCGCGCCGGTGCGGCCATACGCCTTCCGCGCCAGCTCTAGCTGAGCGGCGGCCTGGACCTCTGCCGCAGACGGCCCGCGCCCCGCTAGCACGGCGAGGAAGAACCACACAGCGCCCACCACCAGGGCAGCCAGGCCGAGAGAGGCGAGTACGGCCACCGCCGGGCCGGTCTGCGCCACGCGCTGGAAGAGCGCGCCGAAGGAAGCAGCGTTCACGCCGGCCACCACGGCCGCCAGCACGAGCGCCGCGGCCAGGAGCAGGAGCAGCGTCGGGCCCGTCTGAACGCGCTCGCGCGGCGCCGGCGGTTCGGCGGCCAGCCAGTTGCCTAGCTGCGCCTGGGCCTGCCTAAGCTGCGGCGTGGTGAGGTGGGCGTGAGCGGCGGCGTGGCTGGTGAGCTCCTCTAGCTCGGCCTCAAGCCGCGCTATCTCGCTGCGCTCCGACTCCATAAGCGCGGAAGCGCTCAGGCGCTCGCCGAGGGCCGACTCGGCAGCCTCCAGGTTGGCTGCGTCGAACGCCGCACGCGTCGGAGCCTTGGGCGGGTCGCCAGCATCCGCTGTGGCGGTCTCGCTGCGGGCCTCTGTGCCAGGCGGCCTGGCAACCTCCCCTGTTCTATCCTTGGAGGCTCCGGGAACGACGCCGCCTAGCCTGCGCCAGGCCTCCCTCAGTTCGCCGTTCAGCTGAGCCACCTGCAGGTCGAGCTCCCGGGCTCTCTCGGACGCCTCCTCTAGCGCGCGGGCTGCGCGGTCGAGCCTCTCGGCTGCGGCCCAATCGACCTGGGCTCCTGCCGTGTTGGCCTCGGTCGGAGCCGCGTTCGGCGCGGGCGCGCCTAGCGCCTGCGGGCCAGCCAGCCCTGTCTCGGCCAGCGTCGCCCGCCACCGCTCGAGGCTCCGCGCCGCACTGGTGGCCGCCTCCTGTGACTGCGCCCGCCGCTCGTCAAGCTCGGCGAGCTTGTTCGCCTCGTCTCCGCTCAGCCGCTCCAGCACCCTGGGCATGGACAGCAGCCGCGACCGGACGTCGCTCAGCCGCTCCAGGTTCTGCGCCAGCTCCAGGCCGCGGTCGTACAGCGGCGCCTCGTTGGCCTGCGCCGCGGCCGCAGCCCAGCGCTCCTGCAGGTCGCCGCGCCGCTCGAACTGGCTGAACAGCGCGGCGTGAGCCCGCTCCAACTCGCGGACCTCCTGCTGCGCGCTCTTCAGCTTGCCGGCGTCGACACGGTTGCCCGCGGTCGGTAGCGCGACGCTCTTGCGTGCCTGCTGCAGGTCGAAGCCGCCGCTCATCTCGCGCCGCAGCGCGTCAGCTATGGCGGCGTCCGTGTCGTCGCTCTGCATGAGCGTCTCGATAGACACCAGGTAGCTGTTCAGCAGGTGGGCCGGGGGCGGCGAGGGCGGCGAGGTCTTCGCTCCGTCCCTCTCCCACACCACTTTCTTCCCCACACGGTGGGCGCGCCACGAGACCTCGCCGCCCTCAAGGCGCTGCGTGAACTCTCCCCTTATCTCAACGAGGTCGGCTCCGTGCAGTTTCGGGTTCCACAGCGCCGTCAGCGCGCGCATGAGGCTGCTCTTGCCGGAAGCGTTGGGGCCCACCACTACGGTCACCCCTTCGGAGAGGCCCTCCACCCGGTAGGGTTCGGTGACCCCCGGCAGGCGCGTCACGGCCAGTGAGACGAGCCTCATCGGCCCACGCTCCCACGCGCGTCCGGCGGTCTCTGCTGCAACAGCGCGTCTAGCGCTCTGAGCGCGGCTTCTTCAAGGATGCCCGCCACCTCGTCGTCCGTGAGTGGCGCAGCCGCAGCCCCGCTGGCCCACTGCTGGCCGCCCACGGCCTCGATCTTCGGACGCGCCTGCTCGACCAGCCGACTCCTGAGCTCGGAGCCGGCGTCCTTGAGCGCCAGCACTCTTGCAGCCAGAAGGCCCAGCGGGTCGCTGCTGCCGGCCAGCTCGTGCAGGTCCGCCGCCGGCAGAGCGTCCACGCTGACGCGCTCTATGAACACCTCGACCTCGTCGAGCAGCGTCGTCACGCCGGTAACGCCCTCAGCACGCAGAACGGCCTCGATCTGACTCCTGATGGGGCTGTGACCTACGAGGGTTATGCGGCAGCCTAGAGCTGCTGGGCGCAAGCCGCGAACAGGGGCGCTGCCTGGTCGTGCGGCGCCGGCGCCAGGTGCACCGGCCGGGTTCGAGCCCACCCCGTCTAGGCTCACCACTAGCCGCTCCAGGTGAGAGGCCAGGAGCGGCGTCACCTCCTCCGCCTGCCCCAGGTGGCTAACGTCGATGCTCAGGTGCTCCCACCGCAGCGGCGCCAACGACACGTGGCGCATGCGCAGCTCGCCGCCCGGCTCCACCTCCAGCAGCCACGCGCCGCGGGCGCCGTGCTCGCCCGGGTCGCTGGCCGTCAGCGACCCCAGGTAGCCGCCCTTGCCCCAGGCGCAGTCGGTCAGGCTCACGTCTGGCTTATGCACGTGACCCAGCAGCCACACGTCGACGGCCGCCGTCGCCAACTGGGCGCTGGTGACAGGCGCGTAGCGGCTGCCGGTCTGGTCGCGGTCGGCGTGCAGCAGGCCCAGCGTAACGACCGGTCGCGAAGCGGGTGGGGGGGCAGACGAGCCCCAGGCGGCGTCTGCCTGAGCGAGGGCGTGCGCCAACCCAGGTCCCTCCAGCGGGCACTCCTCCACCCACCGCCCGGCGAACGACCAGCCCACGACGCGCACGCAGGCCCCGCCGTCCGGTCCCATGACGTCCACGGCCTCCCACCGGCCGCCCGCGCCTAGCAGGCGTACCTGCGGCACGGCCTTCACCAGGCGCCCCAGCACCTCCGTGTCGTGGTTGCCCGCCACCGCGAGGACCTGAACCCCGGCCTCCGCGAGGCGCGAGACCCCTGCGCGCAAGGCCGAGAACGCCTCGAAGAAGTCGCTCACACCGTCCACCAGGTCGCCGGCCAGCAGCACGGCGCTCACCCCCTCGCCCAGCGCCAGGTCTACGGCCCGGCGCCACGCTGCTGCCGGACCGAGATCGTGCGCTCGGTCGGCCAGGTCGGCGGGCAGCCGAGCAGGAACCAACCCTAGGTGAACGTCCGCAAGACAAAGCAGCTTCATAGCACCACCGCTTAAGAAAGAGAATAACCGCGCGGCGAGCACCGGTTCCCCCGAACCCCAAGCTCTAGCCGCGCGGTTGAACTTAATACTCACATATCGGTGCGACACTTAACGTCGCTGTTCTCACACCAGGTACAACTCGCCATGCAAGACGTTTTAAGAAGTCCGCTCAGGCGCTGACCGCCACCGCCTGGGCGGCGTCTGCACCGGTAAGCAGCGGCGTCTCGAGCCTCAGAAGAGCCGGGCCGCCAGCGGCCCTACCGGCGCCGGAAGCCCGCATTAAAGACAGATGACGGCGCGAGCAGGCCTGCATGCGCTACCGTGGTGTCATGAGAAAAGTCCGCGCAACCAACGTCCGCAACGTCCTGACGGCACTCCTGGTCATGGCCATGGCCGCGGTGGCTTTCGGCCAGAACATCGATCCGCGCGCCCGCCAGCTGCTGGAGGCCCTGGGTGAGGGCGCCAACGCCGGCCCGTACCGCAACATGGATGTGTCGATGACCACCACCAGCTACATGGAAGGTGAGGCATTCGAGGCCGCCACCCGCATGGTGGTCGACTACGAGAACGAGCGAGCAGCCATCGTCTCGGAAGTGATGGGGATGGCCACCACGATGCTGGTGGTCGACGGCGCTGTATCGATGAAGATGATGGGCATGACGGTGCCGATGCCGGCCGAGATGCAGTCCGAGTTCGACTCCATCTTCGAGCAGAGCACCGCAGACAACCTTCTCGACAACGCCCAGAGCCTCACGTTCGACGGGCCGGTGAACTACGGCGGTCTGCTCGAGGGTGACCAAGTGACCTACGTCGGCGACGCCTCCTTCTACGGCACGCCCGACGCCCCCGAGATCCACTACGTGTTCTCCTCGGACGGCGCGCTGCTCGGCATGCACATCCCCTCCGCCGAGGGCGAGATGCTCATGGTCTACAGCGAGCCGGTGCGCGACAGCCTGACCGCCTTCGACGCCTCCAGCTACATGCTCGTCGACGGCGAATGGCAGCTCGTGGCCGTCACCAAGGTCGAGAGCATGGAGTTCGACACCGTTCTAGACGAGACCTTGTTCCAGTAGGCCTACTGCTGCCGCCTGAGCACCCGCGCGCCCTGGTGCACGCCCCACACGCTGCCGTCGCTGCGGCGCAGCACGGCCACCGGCGTGAGCTGCTCTGGCGTAAGCAGCGCCACCTCCGTGGGGCTCACCAGGAGCGCGGGCCACTCCACCGCCGGCGCGCCCACGGCTGCGCGCAGTTCGCCGGCGTCGTTCTGGAACAGCCGGAACCGGCCGTACGGTTCGCCGCTGGCGTAGCTGCCCAGCATCTGGCTCAGCACCGCGGCGCGCTCCGCCTCGCTGCCGCCATACGGCGTGGGTTCGTACGTGCTCTTGGTAACGGGCAGGCCGGCGTAGGCGTTAACAGCCATGGTGGTCATCTTGCTGCTAGGCAAGCCCACGAGGTTGCTTAGTACGACTACGCCGATGCCAAGCTGCGGCACCCACTCCATCTGGCTCGAGACGCCCTTGAGGCTGCCGCCGTGGCCGATGATGCTCAGGCCCGTGCCCGTGACATCGGCCGCGTAGCCGTCGTCGCGCCGCAGGCCCAGACCGTACTCGCTGTTCACCCCTGCCCAGGTGGTGCCCATGGCCATCTCGCGCACGCGCTCCACGCTTATGCCGAGCTTCTCGGCGCCGCCACGCTCGGGTGCCATGAGCGTGCGCGCCCATGTTCTCAGGTCGACCAGGGTGGACTTCAGCATGCCGCCGCCCTGCATGATGCCGGTGGTCTGCCATTCAGGCGAGTAGAGCACCTCCCCACCCAGACCGCGGTCGTAGAGGGAGGTGTGGTTGGGGTCGGCCAGAACCTCGTCCAGGTCGAAGGTGGTGCGCGTCATCCCGAGCGGCAGCAGTATGCGCCGCCGCACGAACTCGTCGAACGGGATGCCCGTGAGGCGCTGCACCACGCCACCCATGAGGGAGAAGCAGTCGTTGCTGTAGCTGAACTGCTGCCCTGGCTCGGCCAGCAGTTCGGAGTTGGCGTTATGCCACCGCACCATGCCCTCGAAAGTGCTCACCTCGGCGGCCAGCCTGGCCACCTCGTCCTCACCGCCACCCACTGTGGAGAGCGCTTCGGCTCTGGTGGCGCCCTCCGCCACCGGGTCTCCGCTCTGGCTGGCCGCCCTGAGCCACGTCATCGTGGGCGCCGGCGGCAGCCCGCTGGTGTGGTTCAGGAAATGCCGCACGCGCGCCGGCTCTCTGCCCTCCCACAGCGTGAACGGCAGGTAGTCGGAGATGGGGTCGTCGAGCGTTAGCAGGCCGTCCTCAGCCAGCAGCTGCACGGCCATGGCCGTGAACGACTTGGTGATGGAGGCTATACCGAAGATGGTGTCGCCCGTGATGGGCAACCCCTTGGCCACGTCCCGCGCGCCGTAACCCTCCTCTAACAACACGTCGTCGTAGGTGAAGACGGTCACGCCTACACCTGGGGCGTCGGTGCGCTCCATCAGTGCCCTAAGCTCTGCTTCGAAGGCCTGACGCCAGTTGGTGGGGGGAACGTGACTCATAACTGCCTAACATGACGCAAGGCGCGCCCGTGTGCAAGCCGGTTCACGCGAGATACACGGTGCTACCCGTACAATGTTGACAACCCGGCTTGCTGCATGAGGCACGCAGCGCGGTCCGTACCTACCTCTGATGAGTATCGACGCTTCTCTGCTTCCGTACGTCGTGCTGCTGCCGTTCGTCGCCAGCGGCCTGGCCCTCTTCTTGCCCGCTAACGCACGTAACGCCGCGGCCGCCCTGGCCGGCAGCGTCACGGTGCTAACGTTGCTAGCCACCGTCCTCATGTATGGCCAGGTGACGGGCGGCGCCGTGCTGCGCGCGAACGTCTCGTGGCTGCCGCGCTTCGGCCTCGATCTCACCTGGCGCATGGACGGCGTGTCGTGGATGTTCGCGCTGCTCATCTCCGGCATCGGCGCGCTGGTCGTTCTTTACGCGCGCTACTACATGTCGGCCGAGGACCCGGTGCCGCGCTTCTTCGCGTTCCTGCTGGCCTTCATGGGCTCCATGCTGGGTCTCGTGCTCTCGGGCAACCTCATCCAGCTGGTCTTCTTCTGGGAGATGACCAGCCTGCTGTCGTTCCTGCTGATCGGCTACTGGTACCACAACGCCAACGCCCGCGAGGGGGCGCACATGGCCCTGGTCATCACCTCGCTGGGCGGGTTCTGCCTGCTGGTCGGGGTGCTCGTCCTCGGGCACATCGTCGGCTCGTACGACGTAGACGTGTTCCTTAGCTCGTTCGAGACCGTGCGCAGCAGCCCGCAGTTCGTGGCGGCCCTGGTGCTCATCCTGCTGGGTGCGTTCACCAAGAGCGCGCAGTTCCCCTTCCACTTCTGGCTGCCGCACGCCATGGCCGCGCCCACGCCCGTGTCTGCCTACCTGCACTCGGCCACCATGGTCAAAGCGGGCATCTACCTGCTCATACGCCTGTGGCCCGTGATGTCGGGCTCGGAGACCTGGTACTTCACCGTGTCGCTGGCCGGCCTCATCACCTTCCTGGTAGGTGGCGTGTTCGCCGTGGTGCAGAACGACCTCAAGGGCATCCTGGCGTACTCCACCATCAGCCATCTGGGGCTCATCACGCTGCTTCTCGGCCTCAGCACGCCGCTGGCGCTGGGTGCTGCCATCTTCCACGTCTTCAACCACGCCACCTTCAAGGCGTCACTGTTCATGGCGGCGGGCATCATCGACCACGAGTCGGGCACCCGCGACATCCGCAAACTGTCAGGCCTCATGCGCTACATGCCCATAACGGGCACGCTGGCCATCATCGCGGCGGCCTCCATGGCGGGCGTGCCGCTGCTGAACGGCTTCATCTCCAAGGAGATGTTCCTCACCGAGACCCTCGTGGTTCACACGGGCTCGTTCCTCGACCGCATGCTGCCCGTGCTGGCCACCATAGGTTCGGCGTTCAGCGTGCTCTACTCGGTGCGCTTCATCCACCAGGTGTTCTTCGGACCCGAACCCGAGGGGCTGCCACGCAAGCCGCACGAGCCCGTGAACTGGATGCGCCTGCCCGTCGAACTGCTGGTCGCCATCTGCCTCATCGTCGGCATCGTGCCCGGTCTGGTCGTCGGGCCGCTGCTACAGACGGCCGTGACGCCCCTGCTGGGCGAGGCCACCCCCAACTTCAACCTGGCCCTGTGGCACGGGGTAACACCCGCGCTGATCCTCAGCGTCATCGCGCTGGCCGGCGGCGTGCTGGGCTACGTGCTGCTGTACCGCTACTTCCGCAACCGCGAGGTGACCACCCCGCCCTGGACGGGCCGCGTGCGCGCCCGCCAGCTGTTCGACTCCGCCCTCCGGACGCTCGAGTCGTTCGCGCTGCGCTTCACGCGCTTCTTCGGCACGCGCCGGCTGCAGCCACAGCTGATGTTGCTCGTGCTCGTGGCCATAGTGGCGGCCGTCTCACCGTTCCTGCTGGAGCGCTGGTGGAACAGGCCCATCGCCCCGCTCTTCGGCAGCCGCTCCCTGACCCCGCTAGACCCCAGCTTCATCGCCCTCTGGGTGCTCGGCGTGGCGTTCACCGTGGGCGCGGTCGTGATGGCCAAGTTCCACCGCCTGGCCGCCGTCATCCTCGCCGGCGCAGCCGGGCTGGTGGTGTGCATCACCTTCGTGTGGCTGTCGGCGCCGGACCTGGCGCTCACGCAGCTACTCGTAGAGATCGTCACTACCGTGCTGTTGCTGCTCGGCCTGCGCTGGCTGCCCAGGCGCCTGCAGGGACTGCCCCCGCCCGAGGGCCAGTTGCGCGCCAACCTGCGCCGCGGCCGCGACCTCGTCATCGCGCTGTTCGCAGGCGGCGGCGTGGCCGCCCTAGCGCTGGCCGCCATGACCCGACCCACCATCAACGGCATCTCCGACTTCTTCATGCAGAACTCTTACTTGGGAGGCGGCGGCAAGAACGTGGTCAACGTGCTGCTGGTCGACTTCCGGGGCTTCGACACCATGGGCGAGATCACCGTTCTGGGCATCGTGGGGCTCACGGTGTTCGCCCTGCTGCGCCGCTTCCGTCCCGCGCCCGAGGTGCGGGGCATAACCCGCCAGCAGCAGCGCCAGCTTGAGTACGACGAGGCGCGCGAGGGGCGCGAGGCCGGCGATACCAAGGCCGACTACATGTACGTGCCCCGCGTCATCATGCACCTGCTCTTCCCTCTCATCATCATGGTGGCCATCTTCCTGTTCCTGCGCGGCCACGACGAGCCGGGCGGCGGCTTCGCCGCGGGCGTGGCGCTCTCCATCGCGTTCATCTTGCAGTACATGGCCAGCGGCACGCGCTGGGTGGAGGAGCGCCTGCGCGTGCTGCCCGTGCGCTGGATCGGTGTGGGGATGATGCTGGCAGTGCTGACGGGCATGGGCTCCTGGCTCTTCGGCAGGCCGTTCCTGACGAGCGCGCACACCACCGTCACGCTGCCCATCATCGGCGACCTGCACCTGGTCTCGGCCAGCCTGTTCGACCTGGGCGTGTTCGTGCTCGTCATCGGCGCCACCGTGCTCATGCTCATAGCCATAGCCCACCAGTCCATACGCCGACCGTACAAGCCAGACACCGTGCGCACGGAGCCCACCGAAGAGCAGAGCGACGAAGGCGAGGAGGTCTGATGGCGACTGTCCTGATACTCAGGCCGTCTGGCACCGCCATGCTGAGCACTCTCGGAGGCCCGGTATGGAGATAGTCCTCGCACTCGGGATCGGTGTGCTGGCCACCTCGGGCGTCTACCTGATCCTGCGCCCCCGCACCTTCCAGGTCATCATCGGCCTGACCCTCCTGACGTACGCCGTGAACCTGTTCATCGTCTCAACCGGCCGGCTCAAGCTGGGCGCGCCACCCATCGTGGACGGCGCCGGCCTCGTGGACGCCGCCGCCTACGCCGACCCGCTGCCGCAGGCGCTGGTGCTCACGTCCATCGTCATCTCGTTCTCCATGACCGCACTGTTCCTCGTGCTGCTGCTGACCGCCCGGGGGCTCACCGGCACCGACCACGTTGACGGCGAGGAGACCCCGTGAACGGCCTCCAGAACCACGTCATCATCCTGCCCATCGTGCTGCCCATCGTCATGGCGGCCATAATGCTGCTGCTGGACGAGCGCATGCGCGACCTCAAGAACCGCCTGAGCATCGCTGCCACCGCCGTCGTCGCGCTCAGCGCCGTGTGGCTGCTCGTGCAGGTGGAGAACCCCGAGACGCCCCAAGCGTTCGTGTACCAACTCAGCAACTGGTCGGCCCCCTTCGGCATAGTGCTGGTGGCAGACAGGTTATCGGCCCTGATGGTGCTCGTGACCGCCGTGCTCGGCATGGTGGCGCTCATCTACGCGGTGTCGCGCTGGGCGGTGCTGGGCCCCAGGTTCCATAGCCTTTTCCTGCTCCTCATCATGGGCCTCTGCGGGGCGTTCCTCACGGGCGACCTCTTCAACCTGTACGTGTTCTTCGAGGTGCTGCTGGCCGCCTCCTACGGCCTCCTGCTGCACAGCTCGGGCAAGCGCCGCGTGAAAGCGGGCCTGCAGTACGTGGCCATCAACCTCGTGGGCTCCATCCTGTTCCTGGTGGGCGTGTCGTTCATCTACGCCCTCACGGGCACGCTCAACATGGCCGACCTGGTGCAGCGCCTCGCCAGCCTGCCGCCCGACCAGATCCCGTTCCTGAAGACGGGCGCGGCCGTGCTGGGGGTGGCGTTCCTGGTCAAGTCCGGCGCCTGGCCCCTCAACTTCTGGCTGCCCACCACCTACTCGGCCGCCGCGGCGCCGGTGGCGGCCATCTTCTCCGTCATGACCAAGGTGGGCGTGTACATCATCATGCGCCTCACCAACCTGCTCTCGGCCACGGACGGCAGCTTCGAGCTGTTCGGCGCGTCGTGGCTGCTGTTCGGCGGCATCGGCACCATCCTCTTCGCGGCGTTCGGCATCCTCTCCACCCGCCACGTGCCCCGCATAGCCGGCTACGCCACCATCGTCTCCTCAGGTACCGTGCTGGCCATCCTCGGCAGCGGCAGCGAGGCGGTGATAAGCGCCGCCCTGTACTACATCGTCGGCTCCACCCTCGGCCTGGGCGCGCTGTTCCTGCTGGCCGATCAGATAACGCGGCGCGAGCGCTTGGAGGCGTTGAGCGAGGACGTAGGCCCCGTGTTCTCCGACGACTACGAGACGGCCCTCCGCAGCGAGTTCGAGGGCGTGGAGCTGGGCGAGGACATGCCCCGCGGCACGGCGCTCCTGGCCGGCTCGTACTTCCTCGTCGTGGTGCTGCTGGTGGGCCTGCCGCCGCTGTCAGGCTTCATCGCCAAGTTCGGCATCCTCTCCGGGCTGCTGGCCGCATGGGTGGCTCCCGACTGGGCGCCGCAGGCTGGCACGCAGACGGCCGCCTGGCTGCTGGTGGCGCTCATCGTGTTCGCCGGCTTCACCACGCTGCTGGCACTGGTGCGCAGCGGCATAGACGTGTTCTGGGTTCACCACGAGCAGGCGGCCGCCATGGCACTGCGGCCGGCCGAGGGTCTGGCCGTGATCATGCTCGTCCTCATGGCGGCAGGCCTCGCCATCTTCGCCGGGCCGGCTCTGGCGTACACCGACGCGGCCGCAGCCTACCTGGCGGACCCCAACATCTACGTCAGGGCCGTGCTGGGCGGCGTCGAGCTGGTACCACCTAGCGTCGCAGACCTGCCCGTTCTGGCCATACCGGAGGGCACGCCATGAGGGCCCTGCTCGGGCGGGTGGTACCGCACCCGCTCATGTCGCTCACCCTGCTGGTCATCTGGCTGGTGCTGTGGCAGTCGGCGTCCGCCGCCCAGGTCCTGCTGGGCGTCATCCTCGCACTCGTGCTGCCGCAGACCCTGGTGCTGCTCGAAGAAGAGCCTTCTCACGCCCACAGGCCCGGCGTGATCATCAAGCTGTTCTTCACCGTGCTGTACGACATCGCCGTCTCTAACTACCGGGTGGCGCGCGTGGTGCTTCTCGGGCTCGAGGGCAGCATACCCACCGGCTTCGTCAACATCCCGCTCGAGCTGCGCGACCGCTACGGGTTAGCGGTGCTGGCCACCATCATCACGTCCACGCCGGGCACGTTCTGGGCCGCCTACAACCGCCGCACCAACGTGCTCACCCTGCACGTCTTCGAGCTGAACGACGAGGAGCGGGTGCGGAACACCATCAAACAGCGCTACGAAGCGCCGCTCAGGGAGATCTTCGAATGAGCGTTACCATCGTCAGCTGGGCCCTACTGGGGGCCCACGCCATGTTGGCTGTGGGCATGCTACTGGCCGGCTACCGCGTGTTCCGGGGTCCGCGCGCGCAGGACCGCGTGCTGGCCTTCGACGCCGTGTACCTCAACGCCATGCTGCAGGTGGTTCTGCTAGGCATCCGCGCAGGCTCCGACGTGTTCTTCGAGGCCGCGCTCATCATGGGTCTGCTGGGCTTCGTCAGCAGCTCGGCCTTCGCCAAGTTCCTCATGCGCGGGGAGGTCATAGAGTGATCAGCGACCTTCCCCTCTGGGCCGCCGTGCTGGTGGCGCTACTGGTGCTGGGCGGAGCGGGCCTCACCCTACTCGGCTCGCTGGGGCTCCTGCGCACCCCCACCTTCTACAGCCGCGCGCATCCGCCCACGCTGGGCAGCACGCTGGGCATGAGCGGCATCCTCTTCGGCTCCATGGTGTACTTCACGGTCACGGGCGGGCGGGCGTCTGTACACGAGCTCCTGCTCATCGTGCTCATCCCCGTAGTGATGCCCATAACGATGATGCTGCTGGCGCGCGCCGCGCTGTTCCGCGACCGCCAGGTGAGGCGCTACGACGAGGAGCAGTACGAGCGCTCCCGCCGCGTAGCCGAGGAGCTGGCCAAGGCGGAGGAAGAGGCCGCGCGCCACCCCACACCCGAAGGCGAAGCCCAACCTTGAACCGAGCCGGCGCGCCGTGAAGCGAACGGGCGGCAACGCACCCACGCTGTCGAACCTGGGGCTGCTCGGCCTCGGCTTCGGCGCCGCCAGCCTGTCGGTCACCTGGGGTCTCTACAACATCTTCATGCCGCTGCTGCTGCGCGACTTCGTGTCGTCCTCAGGCATGCGCGGCGCCATCATGGGCCTCGACAACGTGCTGGGCCTCCTGTTCGTTCCCCTCATCGGGGCCGTCTCCGACAGGCTCGGCGGGCGCCTGGGCAAGCGTCTCCCCTTCCTGCTGATAAGCATGCCGCTGGCGGCGCTGCTGTTCGCCGCCCTGCCGTTCGCACGGGCCACGCTATGGACCCTGCTGGCCGCCGACATCGTGTTCCTGCTGGCGATGACGGCGTATAGGGCGCCGCTGGCGGCCCTGATGCCGGACCACGTGGCGCCCGCTCACCGGCCGTGGGCCAACGCCGTGATAACCATGCTGGGGGCCATCGGCGGCGCCCTGGCGCTGCTGCTGCTGGCGCCGCTGGCCGACGTAGCCATCTGGATACCGTTCGCCGTGTCCGGCGGCGTCATCCTGCTGGCTCTGGTGGCGGTGAGGGCCGCGACGCAGACGCATCCGCCCTACGTGGAGACCGGGGTGATACAGGAGGACGCGCCCCTGATAACGGGCCTGGTGCGGCAGTCCGTGAAGGTGTTCGACCCGCGCCGCGGACCCATCTTCTACCTGCTGATGGCCGTGTTCTTCGTCTTCTTCGGCTACTCGGCGCTCGAGGCGCAGTTCAGCACGTTCGTGACCGAGGAGTTCGGGCTGACCGGCGGCCAGGCAGGGCTGATGATGGGCGCCACCGTGATGGGCTTCGTGCTCATGGCGCTGCCCGCCGGCACGCTCGTCAAGCGCCTGGGCGAGGTGAACACCATGCGCCTGGGGGCGCTGGCGCTGGCGTTCTGGCTGACCGTGGCCACCTTCTCCACGGGCCCCGTCATGCTCACCGTTCTGCTCGCGCTGGGCGGCGCGTCCTGGGCGTTCGTGCTGGTTCCCGCCTACCCCGTGGTGGTCAACTACGGCGGCGCGGCGGAGGTGGGCTTCTACACGGGCATGTACTACCTGTTCGGCGCAGTGGCCGCCATCCTCGCACCGGCGAGCGTGGGCTGGGCCATGGACACTGTCGGCAACGACGCGCTGTTCCCGGCCGTGGCGTTGGCCATGGCTCTGGGCCTGCTCTTGCTCACCGTCGCCCAGTGGCGCGGTGCGAGAA
>JBIQNJ010000060.1:0-16554 GCA_044462445.1 Truepera radiovictrix
GTGGGTCAACGTCATGCGCTGGGAGCTGCGCACGCGGCCGTTCCTGCGCACCACGGAGTTCCTCTGGCAGGAGGGTCACACGGCCCACGCCACAGCAGGGGAGGCGCTGGCGGAGACGCGCCAGATGCTCGAGATCTACGCGGAGTTCGCCGAGAAGTTCGGCGCCGTGCCCGTGATCAAGGGTGAGAAGACGGAGGGCGAGCGCTTCGCAGGTGCCCTCATGACCCTGACCATCGAGGCCATGATGCGCGACGCCAAGGCGCTGCAGTCAGGCACCAGCCACTACATGGGCGAGAACTTCTCGCGCGCGTTCGACATCACCTTCAACGACGTCAACAACCAACAGGCGTACGCCCACACCACCTCGTGGGGTTTCTCCACCCGCTTCATCGGCGCGTTGATCATGACCCACGGTGACGACAAGGGCCTGATCATGCCACCCCGCCTCGCACCGCTGCAGGTGGTGGTGGTGCCCATCTACCGCGCCGCCGACGAGGGCGCCAGGACCACGGTGCTGGCAGAGGTCAACCGTTTGACCGAGCAGCTGAACGCCGCCGGTCTGCGCTTCAAGGTGGACGACCGCGAGGGCATGAGCCCGGGCTGGAAGTTCAACGAGTGGGAGCAGAAGGGCGTACCCCTGCGCGTTGAGCTAGGTCCTAAGGACATCGAGCAGGGGGTGGCGCTGCTGGCCGACCGCCTGACCGGCGAGAAGGCCTCGGTGCCCCTGGCCGAGCTCGCCGCCCGCATTCCCGCAGCGCTGGAGGAGTTCCACGACGCCCTCTACCAGCGCGCCCTGAGCTTCCGTGCCGATCACACGTTCTCCGCCGACTCGTACGACGACTTCGTGCAGTACGTGGAGCGCGGGTTCGTCTACGCCACCCACTGCGGTCAGCCCGAGTGCGAGGGCGCCATCCAGGAATCTACCAAGGCCACGGCGCGTTGCATCCCCCTGGAGGGGCCCAGCGCCGAGGGCGGCACCTGCGTCAAGTGTGGCGCGGCCAGCGGCTACCCCCGCAAGGTCGTGTTCGCGAAAGCCTACTGACGGGTAGCGGTGGTGACGGCACACAGGTCCACCGTAGATGACGTCATAGCCCATGGCGAGGCGTTCCAGCGCCGCGTGCAGCAGGCGCAGGTGACCATACTGCGCATGGTGTTACCCACCGGCGTGAAGGTGAGCTTCGGCGAGGGCCGGCGTGCTGCCGACGTAGCCATGGTGCTGCTGTCCGGCGAGCGCAACAAGGTGCTGGCCCTGCCTACGCGGCTCGAGGACGAACTGGAGCTGCACGTGCACATAGTGCGCAGCACCTTCGCGGGCAGCAACTTCGAGCTGCTGCTCGTGTTCACGGAGCCGCTTCAGGGGCAGCGCTTCCGCAACCCCGAGCGACGCGCGGCTCTGAGGCTGCAGCTCGAGGACCTCGAACGCGAGAGCGCTCAGGACGCCCCTCCACTCGACACCGGGGAAGAGGTCCTCTCTACCAGTTAGCACCCCGCCTTGCGGCACACGGTCAGGTGGGCGTAGTCGCGGCTCGCCTGAACCGTGAGCTTCAGGTACAGCCGGTCGTCGGACTGGTAGAAGCCGGTCTCGTTCGCCTTCAGGTCTGCCAGGCTCTGGTAGCGCGGCAGCGTGTTGCGCGGGTCTATCCACCAGTCGCGGTAGATGGTCGGCGCCGCTCCCGAGTAGGGCAGGCTTACGAGCAGGCTGTCTCCCACCTGCACCTCCCTAAGCTCAAGAGTCAGGCGGGCTGGAGCCGGGCTGTTCAGCTGGTAGTGGTACTCGTGACCCAGCGGAACTGTCGTGCGGAAGTGCAGGTTGGGCGTGCTGGTGCCGCCGTGCGGCGTGCCGAACATGGTGTGAACGGTGCTGCTGCCGACGGCGCCGCGGGCGATCTGTACCGGGCCTATCTGGGTGGTGCTCTCGTGCCGCAGCGAGAGTGACACGTAGCGGTTGGCCGTCTGGCACACGAGCGCGTTCCAGGCAGACTGCACCGAGCAGCCGCTCTGGTCGAGCAGCGGGTTGCGCACCGTCACGTAGGCGCCCGCGTTGCCCGTGACCGAACCGTCTATGTCGATGAAAGCACCGCTGCTGAAGCCGTCGGAGCCGGAGTCACGCGAGACGTAGTCGGCTTGCCTCTGGTCCAGGGTGCGGGTCTCGAACCTAACGCGGTTGGCCCCCGAACTGAACGTCAGTCCCTGGGCGTGGTTCGACGGGCTGAGCGAGAAGCTGGTGTGGTTGAGGATGCTCAGGGCGCCGGCGGGGCGGTCGCTCGCCGGCACGAACCCCTCGAAGTAGGAGTCCTTCACGTACACCGTGCCGTCGTAGAACTCGAAGCCGCGTATGGCGAAGTCGTTGCCGCGCACCCGGGGGCGGCCGTCCGCGTAGCGGGCGTTGTTGCTGTCCGGCGCACCGATGTTGGCGCTCTGCTCTACCACGACGGTTCTGGTCATGCCCGAGTCGTTGCTGGCGAACGTAGCGCCGATGGAGTTGTCGGCCAGCAGCCCGCCCCGCAGCTCGGTGAAGTCGCCACGGAACCAGGCGGCGGCGTTGCGATGCTTGTAGGCCACGAAGTTGTCGAAGTAGGCCGTCACCGGCTCTGAGGCGCGGTCGGTGGGGTTGCTGCGGGGCCTGTAGGAGGCCGTCTCGGGCTCCAGCGAGCCTTGGGCCGGACCCCGGTCCACGTGCAGCCCGTCGTTGTTGTTGGAGTGCGCCAGGTTGCGGTCGAACTCGCCCAGCGGGGTCAGGCGGGGCCGTATGTTCGCGCTCGCGAAGATGGCCGCGGAGGGGCCCGTGGGCTGCTCTGGCAGCGAGTACCAGAAGCCGCTGCCGGCCGAGCTCGCGGCCACGTTGTTGACGAGCACGTTGTCGGGGTTGGTGACCCAGAACACCGAGGGACCCTGGTGGCTGCCGTCGGTGGGGATCAGCCGGTAGCCCTCGGCGGGCCTGCGGACGCCCATGCCCAGGTTGCCGTCGAGCACGTTGCGGGTCTCGGCGCCGTCCTCGAAGAAGTAGCAGTGGCCGTAAGTGTCGAAGGCCGCGTTGTCCTTGAGCAGGATGCCAGAGCTGCCGTGGATGGTGATGCAGCGGTTGTAGAGGCTGTGGAGGCTGCTGTTGCGCACGAAGCTGCCGAAAGCCGCTTCGCCCTGCAGGTGGAAGTGCACCGGGTAGCGCATGAGCTCGTTGTAGCGGCCCATCGCCGTCAGCTCGATCGAGTCTAGCCGCACCCGGCTGTTGCCGAGCGCCTTGATGTGGGCGCCCTGGCGGTACGCGGCGCCGTTGGAGGGGTCGGAGGACGCCTCCGGTCCCCGCACGGTGACGTTGCGCGTGAGGCGCATGACCTCGGCCCGCGATTCCAGCGTGGTGGTGGGGAACTGGGCCTGATTGCCGAAGCGTTGGGTCTCACCGAAGTGCTCGTAGGTGAGGCCGTCGGCGAACTCGAGCCGGTTGCCGTCCACGCGCGTGAGGGTGCGCACCTCGAGGCGGCGGTCCAGCGGTTCGGGGCGGTCCCAGTACGGCAGGTAGTAGTCGGTGGAGGCGATGGCTATTACGTCCCCGGCCTTCCAGCCGCCGGCGTCGTCGACGGTGATGCTGGTGGCGCCGGCCGGCGCGGTCGACGAGAGGCGGGTCCACGCCCGGCCGGTGTCGTCCCCGTACAGCTCGAGCTTGCCGTGCACCAGGCCTATGTAGTTCTGGCTGAAGCAGTTCGACGTGTACCGGGGGTCCTCGTTACCGACGGTGATGATGGCCCTGCCCCGGTACGGGCTGCTCTCGCTGCCCACATACATGCCGCCGTAGATCTCGATGGCGGCCGCGGTCAGCTCTATGCTCCCGCCCGTTGCGCCGTTGTCCTTGACCACGAGGGAGCCTGCGATGGTCAGCTTGCCGAGCTCAGGTGTAGAGACGTCCAGCAGCACCACGTCGTTGACCGGGATGAGCACGTTGTCGCCCTCTGCCGGTAGCGTGCGGTCGGGCCAGGAGGAGGCGTCGGACCATAGCCGCGTGTGCCGTGGCGGCTCCGGGCTCGGCGTCGGGTTGCGAACGTCGGCGGTGTTCACGGCGGAGAGGCTGAGGGTGGTGCCTTGGCCCATCACCAGCTCGAAGCACGATGCGTGAACGTGCTCCTGCTGCTGGGTGTTCGTCTGCGGACCCGAGCAGGCTATGACCGCCAGCATCACGAAGGCTGCTACGAGCGCCGCGCGTGTGAGCGCGTTCTTTGAGCGAGGTCGAGTCGGCGGTCTGGCCGGTGACTGTGCGAGCGAGGCAGGACGAGAGGGGTAGGGGCTCCGCATGGTGCCCAAGAGTAGAAGCGGATTATGGGCACAAGATTAGAGTCGTTAGGTTTTTCTCACGGATGTGGCGGAATCCGCCTTCATTAACTCAAGGCCGCTGCAGAGACTTAAGGCCGGTGCGGAGCAAGCACGACTTCAGCCGGTCAGGCCAGCTCGATGACGGTGGCCTCGCCCTGACCCACACCGACGCACAGGGTGGCCAGGCCGAAGCGTTGGCTCTGTCCCTGGGCGCGCCGCCTGCGCATCTCGTGCACCAGAGTGGTAAGGATGCGCGCGCCGGAGCACCCGAGGGGGTGGCCCAGAGCGATGGCGCCGCCGTTCACGTTGGTGATCTCTTCGGAGATGCCCAGCTCTTGCAGGACGGCCAACGCCTGCACGGCGAACGCCTCGTTCAGCTCTACCAGGTCTAGGTGGGTGGCCGCTATGCCGGCTCGCGCCAGGGCCTTGGCCGTAGCTTCAACGGGGCCGAGGCCCATGACGCGCGGGCTCACGCCGCTGGCACCGGAAGCGCGCCAGAACGCGAGCGGCTGCAACCCCAGCTCGTCCGCCCTCACCCTGCTCATCAGCACCAGGGCAGCGGCGCCGTCGTTGAGGCCGCTGGAGTTGCCCGCGGTGACAGTACCGTTCGTTCTGAACGCGGGCTTGAGGGCAGCCAGGGCGGCCGCGTCGGTGTCGAGCTCGAACATGGACCGACCTTCGCCGGAGCCCTCGGGCTCGCTGCTGACGGGCCGGCAGCGCGGGTGTTCGTCATGAGTGACCAGCCTGGCCCGCCCGCGCCGCTGCGGGACCGCCACGGGCACTATCTCGTCGTCGAACCTGCCCGCGTTCATGGCGGCCACGGCGCGGGCCTGGCTCTGGAGCGCGAAGCGGTCCTGGTCCTCCCGTGTTATGCCCCCCTCGTAGGCCTCGTAGATGTTCTCGGCCGTTTCGCCCATCGCCTCGAGGGGGTACAGCTCCGCCAGCCTGGGGTTGGGGAAGCGCCAGCCCAGGGTGGTGTCGTACATGGTGCGGTTACCGCTCGGCCCGTAGGCGCGCTCGTTCTTGGCCACCGCGTAAGGCGCGCGTGTCATGCTCTCGACGCCCCCGGCCACGAACGTGTGCCCCTCGCCGGCGATGATGGCCCGCGCCGCCATGTTCACGGCCGCTAGACCACTGGCGCACAGCCGGTTGACGGTCACCGCCGCCACGCCCTCCGGCAACCCCGCCAGCAGCGTGGCCATGCGGGCTACGTTGCGGTTGTCCTCGCCCGCCTGGTTGGCACAGCCCAGGTACACCTCCTCTATGTCGCCCGCTTCGACACCGGCCCGGGCAACCGCCTCCTTGACGACGAGGGCGGCCAGGTCGTCGGGGCGAACCTCGGCCAGCGTGCCGCCCAGGCGCCCGATGGGGGTGCGCACGGCGCTGACGATGACGACCTCGGTAGTGCCGGAGGTGCTAGGCACGGCTGCCCCCGCCGCTCACGTCTTCGAGGTAACCGCTAAGCAACTCGGTGAACTCTTCGGGCGCGTCTACCATCGGCAGGTGGCCTGCCCCCTCTATGATCTGCAGTTCAGAGTCAGGCAGCGCCTCGGCCAACGCGGCCACCACCGGCGGGGGAGTGGAGAGGTCTTCCCGCCCCACGACGACCATGGTCGGCGTTCTGAGTTCATGGAGGCGGGACCGCAGGTCCTCGGTCGCGAGCGCGTGGCAGGTGCCGGCGTAACCCGACGCCCTCGTGCACACGAGCATGTTGCGCAGCCCGGCCATGAGCTCGGGACGGGCCGTGCGGAACTGCTCAGGGAACCAGCGCTGCAGCGTCACGTCGGCCACGGCCTCGACGCCGTGTGCCACCACGGTGTTCACGCGCTCCTGCCACATGGCCTGGTCGCCGATCTTGGCGGCCGTGTCGCACAGCACCAGGCCCGCCACTACATCGGGCGCGTCCAGCGCCGCTCGCAGCGCTACCATGCCGCCGACGGAGACGCCTACCAGCACGGCCCGTGCCGGTGAGTTGGCCCGCAGCAGCGCCACAGCGTCCGCCGCCAGACCCGCGATGGTGTACGGGCCAGCCGGGGCGTCTGAGAGGCCGTGGCCGCGGAGGTCCTGGCGCAGGTGCGCGCGGTGCGGCAGCGCGGCGACCACGCGGTCGAAGATCGTCAGGTCTGCGCCCAGGGAGTGCAGGTAGAGGATGGGGGTGCTCGTGTCGGTGCCTGCTGACGCGCCTTCCTGGGCGCGCCAGTCACCGTCGCGCCTGAAGTGAAGCGTCAGGCCGTCAACCCGCGCGAACGAGCTAACGCCGACGGGATCAGAGATATGCATCACGGTCTCCTAACGTGTGGCGACGGCGCCCTGTTTCGGCCCTAAGGCTACCGCTTCAGGCCAAGGCCAGCAGCGCCACTCCCGCCACCATGCCCAGCGCGCCCGAGAGGCGGCGGCGCCACTGGCCTTCCGCCAGCAGCCTTGCGCCCATGATGGTCCCTATCAGGATGCTTATCTCCCGTGTCGGGGCAACGAGGCTCACAGGGGTGAACTGCATGGCGGTGAGCACCATCAGGTAGGCCAGGGGGCTGAGCACTGCCACGCCTATGGTGGCCCAGTGGTGGCGCTGCCAGATGCGCGCTATCTCAGGACGGTTGCGCAGTGCTATCGGCATGAGGATCACAGTCCGTGCGAACTCGCCCGCCATCATGAACAGCAGGGGCGCTGCGCCGGCGTGCCCGACGGCGTAACCGTCCCACGTGGTGTATAGCGAGATGAAGCCACCGGTCGCCAGCCCGTAGACGATGGCCAGGCGCGGGTTGCGACCGCTTGGCGCCTTGCCGCCGGTGAGCACGAACACGCTCCCGACCACCAGGAGGGTGCCCAGCAGCGCCTGGAGCCCGGGCCGCTCACCCAGCACGACGATGGCGAGCGCGGTCGCCAGAGCCGGGCCGGTGCCGCGCGCCAGTGGGTACACCAGCGACAGGTCGCCGGCACGGTAGCCGCGTTGCAGGCTGATGAAGTAGGCCACGTGGATCACGCCCGAGACCAGTGCCAAGAACGCGTGGGTGAGCGTGAACACAGGCCTCTCGACCAACACGTAGACGGCGATCACCGGCGCGTACACCACAGTAGCCGCGAGGGCTATCAGCCAGATGAACTCGACGCCACCCGCCACGCGCTTGGCCAGCAGGTTCCAGGTGGCGTGCATGAACGCCGAGCCGAAGACCAGCGCCATGGCCAGGCCGGTCACTTGGTGGCGGCCTTGACGGTAGGAGCGACGCGGACCACCGCCCCGCGAACGGCTGCGGCGCCAAGGGCAGGGCGCGGGCAGACGGTGCGTCGGCCCGCGCTCAGGGTGGAGGCTGACCTAGTTAACGTAAGTGAGCCAATGCTCGAACTCGGGCACCTTGCCCGACACGACCTCGAGGTAGCGCTCGCGCAGCTTGAGGGTCAACTCGCCGGCCCTCCCGTTGCCGATAGGGCGCCTGTCGAGGCTGGCCACGGGCGTGACCTCGGCGGCGGTACCGACCAGGAACACCTCGTCGGCTACGTACAGCTCGTCGCGGGTTGCCATGGTGGGCACCACATCGAACCCCAGGGCCCGGGCGATGCCGATGACGCTGTCGCGCGTTATGCCGCGCAGGTTGACCGAGTGGGCTATCGGGTAGAGAACGCCGTCCAGGAAGAAGAACACGTTCTCGCCCGAACCCTCGGCCACGTAGCCCTGCTTGTCGAGCAGGAGGGCCTCGTCGTAACCGTTGTCCCGTGCCTCCTGGTTGGCGAGCACCGAGTTCACGTAGTTGCCGCCGGCTTTGGCCTTGGTGGGTAGCACGTCGCCAGGACTGCGGCGCCACGAGCTGGTCATGAGCCTGGCACCCTTGCGCACAACGTCCTCGCCCAGGTAGCTGCCCCAGGGCAAGGTGGCCACCATGAAATGAACGGTGTTCTTGCCGGGGTTCACACCCAGCGACTCGTCGCCGTACCAGATGAGCGGGCGGATGTAACCCGCCTTGAGGCCGTTGGCGCGGACCGCTTCCAGGATGGCGTTCTCGATATCGGCGACCGTGAGCGACGTGCGCATGAGCATGATCCTGGCCGACTCTAGGAGGCGCCGGACGTGCTCCGTGAGCCTGAAGACGGCCGGTCCGCGCGGCGTGTCGTAGAGGCGTATGCCCTCGAAGACGCTGGTGCCGTAATGCAAGGCGTGCGTGAGGACCGACACGCTGGCTTCGGCTGCAGGCACAAGGCGACCGTCCAGCCAGATACGGTCGCTGTTGTTAGACGAAGTAGAAGTCGTCATGGTTTCCTCCCGTGCTTGCAGAAGATTATCGCCCCAAACGGCGGACGCGACGTAGACTGCCACGCATGAAGGTTCTAGTCACCGGCGGTGCCGGCTACATCGGCTCAGCGACTGTCGAAACGTTACTCGAACGGGGGCACGACCCCATCGTCCTCGACGACCTGTCGACCGGGCACAGGAACTCCGTGCCAGACGGCGTGCCCTTCATTCACGGCAGCGTTTCCGACCCGGACCTGGTGGGTTACGCCGTCAACGACCTGGGTGCCGAGGCGGTGCTGCACTTCGCGGCCTTCTCGCTGGTGGGCGAGTCCATGACCAACCCCATGAAGTACTTCGGCAACAACACCGCCGGTACTTTCGGGCTGCTCAGCCACCTGAACAGGTGGGGCGTCAAGCGCTTCGTACTGTCGTCTACGGCCGCCGTGTACGGTACGCCAGGCGCCGTTCCCATCCCCGAGAGCGCGGCGCTCAGGCCTGAGAGCGTGTACGGCGAGTCGAAGCTGCTGATCGAGAGGGCCCTCTCGTGGCTGGCCAAGACTACCGACCTCGGCTACGCGGCCCTGCGCTACTTCAACGCCGCGGGCGCAACCGAGCAGCGGGGCGAGGACCACCGGCCCGAGAGCCACCTGATACCGCTGACCCTGCAGGTGGCCGCCGGCAAGCGCAGCCACATAGCGGTGTTCGGCAGCGACTACGCCACGCCTGACGGTACGGCCGTGCGCGACTACGTGCACGTGCTCGACCTGGCCGACGCCCATGTGCTGGCGCTGGAAGCGCTGCAGCCGAAGGACGAGCGCATCTACAACCTAGGTAACGGCCGCGGCTACTCGGTGCGCGAGGTCATCGACGTGTGCCGCTCGGTCACCGGGCTCTCCATCCCAGAAGAGGAGGCCCCCCGCCGAGCGGGCGACCCACCGGTCCTGGTGGCCGACAGCACCAAGGCGCGCACCGAGCTGGGCTGGGCTCCCAAACGGGAGAGCCTGGAGGAGATAGTGGCCACGGCCTGGGCCTGGCACCAGCGCAACCCGGCCGGCTACGACGCGGTCAGCTGAGGGGCGTTGCCAGGCCCCGACGCCGCCGCTGCGGCCCTAAGCGGCTGGTTAACGCCGTGCCGCCCGCACTCACCTACGCCGCAACCTGTTGCCGTGATGATGTGATATGACTCTTGGCGATGCTCGGGGCACCCAGCACGGCGCGGCGGGCGCTCGAACCGGCGCCACGCTCGCCTCGCACCCGGAGCGATCGCGCGAGACTCACTACCTTGGCCGCACGCCCGCTAGGGCGCCCGTGCTAGGCTTTTCTGACTTGGAGATTGTCATGAAACGACTGCTATTCACCGCCATGGTGGCGCTTGCCTTGGTCATGCCCGTGGCGCTGGCGCAGCAAGGTGCCGTGTTGAGCGGGGTAATTCAGAGCGATGCTGCCCTTGCCGAGAGCACGCTGGTGGCCATCCACATCGTCGATGCCGACAACGTGTGGGGCATGCAGGTGGCGTCGGTCGTGCCCGTGGCCGGCACGTTCCGCATCACGCCGGGCAGTATCCCTGCTGAGCACATGCGCCCGTTCCGGAGCGGTAGCGTCATCCTTCCCGGCCTTCAGAACGAGTACCGCATAGCACCTGACGACGTGAACGTGGCCGTTGCCCGCCTCAACATGTACGTCGACGAGAACGGCAACAACGTCTTCGACCGCCTGGTGGACCGCCTGTACATCGGCATCACCAACCTAGACAGCCCCATCGGCTTCTACACGCTGCTGTACGTGGACAAACCCGCCACGCTTAGCGCCAGCGGCGTAGAGCTGCAGCTGCAGGCCGGCTGGAACGTGTTCACCGTACGTTTCCCTCAGGACAAGCCGGTGTACGCCATGACTCAGAGTGTAGAAGACATAGTCATGGACGTAAGCCTGCAGTAAGGGCTAGCGCCAGCCCTGCGCCCGCGCGTAGCGCTGCAGGAACGCCTTAGCCTCAGCCTCGTCAGCAAGGTCGCCCAGTGCTCGGGCCTCAGCTACCAGGGCCAGCGCCTCGCCCACCCGCGGACCCGGCCCTATGCCTAGCAGTTCCATGACGTCGTTGCCCGAGAGCAGTGGTCGTATAGGCGGCGCCTCAGCCAGCAGCGCGATGACCTGCCCCAGGGCCAGCCTGTAGGCGCGGCGCCCGGCCTCCGAGGATAGCGGACCTCGCGCAGCTTCGCGGTCGGCGATCATCAGCTTGAGCAAGTCCGGCAGCAGCTCGCGCCTCCTATGCACGAAGCGCCGCGCAGAGCGCTCGCCTCGCGGCAGCGGCAGCATGTGATACCTGACGAGGTTCGCTACGCGCCCTATGAGTAAGGCCTCCATGCGCAGCCGCCGGAGGGCGCGTGCCGCCATCTCTGCACCCAGCTTGTCGTGACCGTAGAACGTGACTCGCCCGAGCGGCCCCTGCTGGCGCGTGGGCGGTTTACCGAGGTCATGCAGCAGCGCCGCCCAGCGCAGGGCGAGGTCTGCACCGGGAAAGCCGTGTAACAGCTGGTTGAGGGCCTCGAGCGAGTGGCCCAAGACGTCAAGGTGGTGAAAGCCGCGCCCCTGGCCGACGTCGCGCCCAGCCTCCAGCTCCGGCAGGTACGCCTTCAGCAAACCGGAGTCGCCCAGCAGCTTGAACCCCTGAGCGGCCCGCTCGGCCACCATCAGGGCGTTGAGCTCGGCCCCGACCCTCTCCATGGCTGGGAGGGCGATCGGCGCAGTACCTGGTACGTCGTGCCCTTGACCCGCCAGCGCTGCGGCGGCAGCTTCGGCTTGAGCCTTGCCCAGTCTTGCTACTGCCGCGAGCGTCTCGGCTTCCAACCGGAACTCCAGAGCGGCCGCGATGCGCACCGCCCGCAACGGTCGCACGGGGTCTGCCTGCATGGCTGCGACGGAGGTCATGCGCACCACCCCGGCACGCAGGTCGTCCAGGCCGTTCGTAGGGTCGATCAGTCGGCCGTCTGCACCGAGAGCTAGGGCGTTTATGGTCAGGTCGCGTAGCGTCAGGTCGCCGGCAAGGTCGCCGGCGCCCTCGCGCACGGGGGCGAAGTCGTGGAGCACGCCAGCTTGCTCGTCGCTGCCGGCCAGCGCGACGCGCCAGTGGCGCCTCTCGGCGTCCATCTCGAACGGCGCGCCTCCGAGGGCCTCAGCCAGTTCGTGGGCGGCGCGCTCGGGGTCGGGCACCACCCAGTCGAAGTCCTTGCACGGCCGGCCCAGCAAAGCGTCGCGCACGGCGCCGCCTACCAGGTAGCCCAGCGTGGGCCAGCGCACGCCCCGACGCGCAAGGTCGCGCAACAGGCCGGCCACGGCCGACTCTTCGGCCGCGCTCATGTTGCGGGTAGACTCACGTGTGACCCCTTCAGACCCGGGCTCGGGCTCGCTGCCAAGCATGCCAACCAGCGTACGACCTCTGGTGGTAGGGCTTACGGGCAACATCGGCGCCGGCAAGTCCAGCGCTGCGCGGATGCTGGCTCAGATGGGCGCGGTGGTGGTAGATGCCGACGACCTGGCGCGCCAGGCTACCGAGGACGAGGGGGTGTTAGCGCTCATAGCCTCGGAGCTGGGCGAGCACCTCGTCGATGACGGTCGGCTGGACAGGCAGGCGCTGGCGCAGGCCGTGTTCAACGACAGCCAGGCCCGCTCCAAGCTCAACGCCATCGTGCACCCATGGGTGGGCAGGCGGCGCGTAGAGCTCGAGCACCAGGCCATGCAGCGGCGACCTACGCCGCCGATGATCGTGCATGACGTGCCGCTGCTGTTCGAGGTGGGACTCGACTCGGCCATGGACGTGACCGTGGTCGTGACGGCCCCCCTGGCCCTTAGGGCGCGGCGCGTTGCCAGGCGCTCCGGACTCACGTCCGACGAGGTGCGGGCCCGCGACGCTGCGCAGATGCCTCAGGAGGAGAAGGCCAGGCGCGCCGACTTCGTGATCAGCAACGCCGGTGGCGAGGCCGCCCTCAAGCAAGAGGTGGCGCGGCTATGGCCAGAACTTCTGGCCCGCCGCGCCACCGGATGAGCCCACCCTTACGGGGCGGCCCTAGCTGTTACCAGTTGACGCTGGTGAGGGAGTAGCCGACAGAGACGCCGTTGCTCACCCGGCTGTAGCTGTACTGACCGCCGGAGCGGCTGGCGAGGAACTCTATGTACTGACCCAGCGCATCGCTGGCTGCCTCGGCGGCGTCGAAGTCGAGGTCAGAAGCGAGAAGCCCGCTGTAAAGACCGAACTGCGAGGTGAGCATCTGGCCCATCATGCGGAACGATGCAGCGCCGTCCTGCAGCAGCACGGTGGCGGCATCGGCGGGGACGTCGCCGGTAAGGCTGGCAAGGGTGGACGGGAGGGCGCCGCCCGCAGCGCTGGCCTGCAGCGCGGCGTTCATGGCGGTGCTGCTGGTAGCGATGATCACGTAACCGTTGGCCACGGCGATCTCGATGGCGATGCCCTCGCCCACGTCGTAGCTGTCGACCGTTACGCCGGCAACGGTGCGCTGCGCGGGCGCCACCGCGCCGCCGCCCTCGCCGTAGGGGTCCATGAACTGGCCTGCTACCATGCTGCCCATCTCGATGATGGTCTTGAGGCCTGCCGTGGCGGCGGCCGGATCGGTGGTCTCGATCAGGTAGAGGCTGTCGCCCAGCAGGTTGTCGGGCGCCATGCCGATCTCGGTGACCTGCCCGAACGGCGTGACGAGAGCGAAGGTAGAGCCCATCCAGTCGAAGAGCAGCTGGCTGAGGTCAAGGCCTAAGTTGTCGCGTACGAACGCGTCGAGTGGGCCGACACCGAGCTCCGGCAGGTCGCCGACGAGGTTGGAGAGGTACCGCCACCAGCCGGCGGGGTTCCAGCCGCTGGCCTGGTAGGACACGGCGCTGCCGTCAACGAACGCCATGGCCGACGACGAGGCGGGGATGTTGGTGTTCAGTAGGCCGTACAGCTCCGGGTCGAGGCTGGGGTCGCCGAACACGTGCCTGCTGTTGGATTCGTAGCCGGCGTCAGTGATGCGGGTGACCGAGGTGTAGGAACCGATGGTGCGCAGGACCTTGGCCAGGCGACTGACGCTGGCATCGAAGCCCATGCCGGCGGTTAGCGGCTGCACCAGGTCGACCACGCGGTCCAGGTCGAAGTGGAATAGGGCGTTGCCGGGCAGCAGCGGGGCGATGGAGGCGGAGTAACTGAGGCTGTCGTGGAAGTTGGGTTCGGCCGCGCCCTGGTAACGGCGCAGCAGGCCACGCAGCACATCGGGGTTGGTGGAGACGGCCAGGAAGTTGCCGTCTAACGCGACAGCCACGGGGTCGCTCGCGGCGTCGTCCACGGAGAACTGGATGTTGCCCTCGGTGAGCACCTGCTGGCCGGCGCTCTCGCGGTTCCACAGCTCCTGCAGCGCTGCGGCGGCAGCGTCCGAAACGCGCGCCACCAGGCTGACGGAGGGCAGCGGGTTGGAGCGTGAGGCAGAGAGGGCGAGCCAGGCTTCGTCGCCTATGAAGTCGAACAGGCCGAGGCCCTCGAACTCGGCCGGAAGCAGCTCCTCGCTGTCTGCATCTTCATCGTCCATCTCTGCGAACGCCTGCGACAGCAGATCGGTGAGGCCGAGGCGCTCCCACTCGTTGACGAACGGCTGGAACTTGGCTTCGTGCTCGCCGACACCGGTGAAGCCGATGACGACGAAGGTCTCTTGGGGGAGCAGGCGGCTCAGTGCCTGGGCGGAGGCGGTGTTGATGACTAGGGCAGCCACCAGCAGCAGCGCAAGGCCACGCAGCAGCGGCGTGCCGTACTTGCGCGTTGTCGGGGTCGGAAAAGGCATGGTTCCTCCAAGGGTCTTTACAGCGGAGAGCATTCTAGCCGCGCTTCGTGAGCGTTTCCCGTGCTGCAGTTAACACGTTCTCAACGGTGAAGCCGAACTCGCGCAGCAGCACGTCGCCGGGGGCCGACGCGCCGAACCGGTCGATGCCGATGACCCGGCCGTTCGGGCCGACGTAGCGCTGCCAGCCTAGGGTGGCGCCTGCTTCCACAGACACGCGGGCCGTCACGGCGGGAGGGAGCACAGCGTCCTTGTACTCGGCGTCCTGCTGCTCGAACAGTTCGAAGCTGGGCATGCTCACCACGCGGGTGCGTACGCCCTCTGCCTCCAGCACGTCACGCGCCGCGAGGCAGAGCTGAACTTCGGAGCCTGTGCCGATGAGGATGAGATCGGGTTCGGCGGCGGCCTGCGCCGGGTCGGTCCAGGCGCCTGCTGCGCCCTGCGCCAGCCCGCCAGCCGCCCCGGCTTCGGCCAGAACGTAGGCGCCACGCCTCACGGCGCCTACGGGCACGTTCAGGTTGGGAACGTTCTGCCGCGTGAGCGCCAGCACGGTCGGAGCGGCCTCGCTGGTCATGGCGTAGACCCACGCCTGCGCCGTCTCGTTGGCATCGGCGGGTCTGATGACGTTGAGGTTCGGGATCATGCGCATGGCCATCAGCTCGCCGATCGGCTGGTGGGTGGGGCCGTCGCCGCCGAGGCCGATGGAGTCGTGGGTGAGCACGTACACCACGCCCTGACCCATGAGCGCAGACAGGCGCAGGGCGGGGCGCAGGTAGTCGGAGAAGATCAGGAAGGTGGCCACGAACGGGCGTACGCCGCCGTGCAGGCTGAGGCCGTTAGCCACGGCGGCCATGCCGTGCTCACGGATGCCGAAGTGGATCATGCGGCCGGTGTAGTCGCCGGGTGCCATGGCCTTCTCGCCCGCGATGTCGGTGAAGTTGGAGCCCGCCAGGTCGGCTGAGCCGCCCAGCAGTTCGGGGAGCTTCGCCGCCAACGCGTTGAGAGCGGTGTTGGAGGCTTTGCGGGTAGCTACCGATTCGCCCACGGCGAAGCTGGGCAGCTCGGCGTCGAAGTGGGCCGGCAGCTCGCCCGCCATGACCCGCTGGAACTCGGCCGCCAGCTCCGGGTGCTCGGCGCTGTAGCGCGTGAAGAGTTCCTCCCACTCGGCCTGCGCCTGCTGCCCGCGGGGCACGGCCCGGCGGTAAAGCTCCAGCACGTCGGCCGGCACGGTGAACTCGGGCCAGTCGATGCCCAGGTTCTCCTTGGTCAGCCCCGCCTGCTTGCCGCCCAGGGGCGAGCCGTGCACCTTGGAGGTACCGGCGAAGTCCGGTGAGCCGAAACCGATCACCGTGCGCACGGCGATGATGCTGGGCTTGTCTGTAACGGCCTTGGCGGCGGCGACGGCGCTCCGGAGCTGGTCGACGTCGTTGCCGTCTATGACCGTGTGGGTGTGCCAGCCGTAGGCCTTGTAGCGCTTCAGCACGTCCTCCGTGAACGTGATGTTGGTCTTGCCGTCGATCGAGATGCCGTTGTCGTCGTACAGCACTATGAGCTTGCCCAGCCCCAGGTGCCCGGCCAGGGAAGATGCCTCGCTGGCCACCCCCTCCATGAGGTCGCCGTCCGACGCTATGACGTAGGTGTGGTGGTTCACGACGTCGTAGCCGGGCCGGTTGTAGCGCGCCGCCAGATGCGCCTCGGCAAGCGCCATGCCCACGGCCGTCGAGATGCCCTGGCCGAGGGGCCCCGTTGTGGTCTCAACGCCGGGCGTATGACCGTACTCGGGGTGGCCGGGCGTCCTGGAGTTCCACTGGCGGTAGCTGCGCAGGTCGTCCATGCTCACGTCGAAGCCCGCCAGGTGCAGCAGCGAGTACTGCAGCATGGAGCCGTGGCCGGCCGACTGCACGTAGCGGTCGCGGTTGGGCCATTGCGGGTTGGCGGGGTTGTAGCGCATGACCTGTGTGAACAGCGTGTAGCCCATAGCTGCGGCGCCCATGGGCATGCCCGGGTGGCCGTCACCAGACTTCTCCACTGCGTCTATGGTGAGCGCCCTGATGCTGTTAACGGCGCGCTGCTCCAGCGCCGGATCGACCTTAGAAGAATCGGACATCGCTTACGGCCTCCAAACGCCAAAGCTGACCGCGGCCGCGGTAGTCGCGGCGCATAAAGGCGGCCCAGTGAATGGTACCAAGGCGGGCCGCAGTGGTTCGGGGCGTTGCGCCC
>JBIQNJ010000061.1:0-15688 GCA_044462445.1 Truepera radiovictrix
CCGCCAAGGCGGGCTGCGTGAGAAAGAAGTGTCTACGAAACCCAGTACGGTTCAGTAGTGTCTAGAGGCTCAAAGTCGGTGTTGTATGGCATGGCGCGGGAAGTATTAGAAAGTGGCCAGTCTGGCGTCGTGATAGCCGTAGACGCTGACTTTGAGCCTCTTTTCGGCGACGACGATTCCATTCCGCTAACTCATGTCATTCGTACATTTGGCTACAGTTGGGAGTCAGACGTGTGGACAGGTCAAGAAACCGCCCTTGCGGTTCTAGACAAAGTCGCCGTTGGCGCTTCGGCGGAGAATGTCATAAGAGAGGACGTAAGTGAGGCCGCGAAGCATTTGGAGGCGAGCACTAGGTGGCCGGTTAAAGCAGACGCACTACTTGCGTTCAATGGGTCACGTGGTTTTGACCACCAGCGTCCAGGTCGCTATGTTGAAGTTAGTGGTGGAGGAGCCGTCAAGGTTAGGCGGACGGAATTAGCTAAGAGCATCGCTGAGGGCCGGGCCGCAAACCTTCAGCCGCGGGGTCCGAGTCCCCGAAGAACAATTGACTCCAGAAGATACTTAGCTGGACACTTTTATGCACACTATTGGTACCACGTCTTAAGTCGCCTGATAGCTAAGAACAACCGCAATTTCCGTGTTGACTCCACCACGTTTCATGCGATTGCAATCTCAGAGTTCTCTAGATCAGTGTCAGGAACAGTCAGGTCCCATTATGAAACAGAACTCCTAAGGGTTGGGATACTGCCGTAGTAACGGCTGAGGTCACTGTGGCAGCGTCTTGTCAATGCGGTCGAGGCAAGATTGAGTGAAAAGTCTGATAACTCGTCTTATCCGACCTATGCAATCATGCCCACATGAGCCCGAACGAGCCCCACCCTGAAGCTCCTCAGAAGGCCCTGCAACGCTTCGAAGGCGATCAGCTCTCGCGTGCCGAGGGCTGGGCCACGCTGCCGGCCGACGTGCTCAGGCGCCGTGCCGCGGCGGCGGCCAACGAGCGCAACGCCGACGAGTTGTGGGCGCTCACCGAAGCCTACATGTTCCTGCATGGCTCTAAGGGCGCCAAGGCCAGCGCGCACACGCTGCGCACCTACAAGCGCGGAGTTATGGACCTGCTGACGGCCTGGGCCGGCGAGAATCTGCTCAGGCCGTCGCGCGACGCGGGCGTTCTGTACCTGAGGCGTCTAGAGGCCGGCGTGAAGCCGGACGGCACACCAGCCGGCAAGGCGCCGTCACCGGCGACGCTGCAGGTGAAGCTGGCGGCGGCCCGCACGCTGTACAGGGCGCTACGCTGGTCCGGCGCCACGGAAGCGCGGCCGTTCGAGGACGTCAGGGCCGCCAAAGACCCCACGCCGGCCTGGGAGAAACGGCGGCCCTACACGGACGACGAGGTCGAGAGACTCTTGGAGCTGGCTGAACCGGCTGAGCGTGTGATGGTGCTGCTCGGGGCTCATGGCGGCCTGCGCATCGGCGAGATGGCCGCCCTGGAGTGGCGCGACATCGATTTCGCCAAACGGACGCTGCGCGTACGCTCCGGTAAGGGCGGCAAGGCGGCCACGGTCAGCCTGACCACGAGGCTGCGCGACGCGCTGGCCGCACTGCGCAACCAGCCAGAGGAGCCGAACCGGCAGCGCGAGCACGCGCTGGTGCTGCCCTGGGCCGCCGACCATGCCAGGCGCCACTTCAGGAACCTGTGCGCCAGAACCGGCGTCGACTACCAAGGCGCCGGCGTGCACGGCCTTAGGCACGCCGCCGGCACCCGTTACTACCAGCAGACCAACGACCTTGGCCGCGTGGCCGCGCACCTGCGGCATGCCGACATCCAGACCACCCGCATCTACGCCAAGATCGGCACGGAGGAGATAGGCGGCGACATCGAGGACTGGTGAGGAGCCGCGCTCTTCCCCGCCTTAGTTCGCCGATTTCAGCTCCAACTGAGGACAGAGCCCTCTGAGATGGCCAGGATGCTCGTCGCGGGAGCTTCGGGTCCAGCAGCAGGACGCTCGTGACCGTCGTTGCCGGCTTGCGGAACTGACAACAGCAGCGCGCCGCTGTCATCGATGCCGGCAGCCACTCCTCTCACGATGACGGTCGTCGGCGAACCTTCTTGCGCCGTGCCTACGCTGCCGCCGCTCACGCGCATGGTCACAGCCCGACCTAACAGATGGTCCAGCGCCATGAAACGAGCCGGGAGAGGGCCGCCCCCTACGCCCCTCTCCCCCGCCTCCGTCTCAGCGGTGGAGAGGGCTGCCGTGGCCTGGCGTCCTGCGTCGGTGAGATGCTCCTGCACCGCCCTGCCGACCGACTCCAGCACCAGTTGGCTGACGAACTGCAGTTGCCAGCCGGTGAGCGAAGAAGCGCCGTATGGCACGGGATTATTCACGTTAACGCCCACGCCGACCACCAGGTGGTCCCGCGAGTACTCGCAGAGCACCCCCGCGAGCTTGCCCTCGCCTAGGTAGACGTCGTTCGGCCATTTGACGGTGGTCCTGGCGCCGGCGGCTCGCAGTTCCTCGGCCACGCAGAGAGCTATCCGCAGCGTCAGTGTCGAGGCCCGCAACGCGCCGTCCCACCTGTCGCGCACAGCCAGCGTCTGGTAGCTGCCGCCGGGCGGGCTCGCCCAGGCCTTGCCCCTGCGACCCTGGCCGGCCGGCTGCTCGACCGCCCGCACTACCAGGCCGTCCACGTCTTCGCCCGTGCCCAACCGCTGCTTCACCAGTGCCTGCGTCGACGGCAACTGGCTGTACTCCTCGGTGCGCCAACGAGGCAGGGTCAAGCCGGCGTCCCTGTCAGCTCACCGTCCGGCGCCAGGAACGGTTGGGCGGTGGGTTCCTCGCGCCTGATGCTGAAGACGCGGCTCACCCCCTGCTCGGTGGTCACGCCCCAGAGCGTCTCCGCCACCTCGAAGGTGGCCTTCTGGTGAGTGATGAGAACGAACTGCGTGCCGGCCTCGGCCAGCCGTGTCACGAAACCGCAGAAGCGGCGGATGTTGGCCTCGTCCAAGGGGGCGTCCACCTCGTCCAGAACGGCCACGGGCAGGCCGCCGCCGGCTCCGGTGTCCTCGTCACCCATGAGCGCGAAGAGGAACGCCAGCGCCCCCATTGTGCGCTCGCCCACCGAGAGCAGGTGCAGCGAGTGCGTCTGCTTGCCGGGCGGCTGGAGCCTGATGCGCAGGCCGATGGGCCTGGCACCCTCGTGCTCCACTTCGATGCCGCCCCGGCCGTCGGCGCCGAACAGCTGACGCACGTGCCCGCCGAACGCCTCCTTGAGCCGTGCGATCGCGGCGGTGAGCCGCTCGGTCGTCTCCCGGTCGATCTTCTCCAGCGCCGCCTGCAGCTCGGCCACGGCCAGGGTCGCCTGCACGGCCTCGATCTCAAGACCCTCCTTGCGCTCTCTCGTCTCGGCCAGGTCGCTGGCAGCCCGGTGGTTCACGGGTCCTAGCTGTTCCAGCTCCTCTTCGACCGTCCGCAGCCGCGCCCGGGCGGCGCGCTCGCTCATGTCGAGGGCCTGTAGTCCGGCCGCGAAGCCGCGCAGCTCCTCCTCGGCCAGCTCCAAAGCCGTCTCGCGGCGGGCCGCCTGCACCTTGGCCTCTTCCAGGTCCTGCGCCCTCGTGGCCTGCGCCTCGCTCTCGCTCGTTAGCCCAGACTCGATCTCCTTAAGGGCGGTACGAGCCGCCAGCAGCGCCTGCTCCTCGTTCTCTAGGCCGGCAGGAAGTGCGGCCACAGCGAGCTCGTGGGCTTCGGCGGCCTCCCTGCCCTCGCGCGCCAGGTCCTCGCCGCGTAGACGCATGGCGCCGATCTCCTCACGCAGCTGCGCCGCACGCGTCCTGCTCGTCTGGTAGCTCTTACGAGCCTCCTGGTAGCTGTGCCACCTCTCGGAAGCCAGAGCGCTGTTCTGAAGAGCGGCCGCGGCCGACATCCGTGCGTCGCCCTCGGCGGTTCGGGCCGCCTCTAGCTGCTCGCTAAACCTGGCGTATTCGGCACCGAGCGCCTCGGCGGACGCGCGTAACCTATCCAGCGCGGCCTCGTCTGGTGCGCCCAGCTGACCGAGGTCGGCGGCCTCCGCCTCCAACTGCGCCTTGCGCAGTGCAAGGTCGCCGGCCAGCCTGTCGCGCCCCGCCACCTTCTCCCGGGCGGCGGCCAGCTGGCCGGCCGCGGCGTCACGGTGAGAGAGGGCGCCGCGCGCCTCGTCCAGCAGGCGCCTAACCAGCGCCTGCTGCTCTGCCAGCGCAGCGCCGGCCCCGGCAGCCTCCTCCTCCGCGTCTGCGGCGGCGGCCTCGGCCTCCTCGAGGTCAGCGGCGGCACCCAGCACCGTTCCGTGCTGCGCCCGCTTGCCGCCGCTCATGGCGCCTGAGGTCTCCAGAACGTCGCCGGACAGGGTGACCATGCGCGGCCTCTCGCCTGGCCGCCGCGCCAGCGTCGTGGCCGCGTTCATGTCTCCGACCACTGCCGTGCCGCCCAACAGAAGCTCGAAGAGCCCCCTGTAGCGGCCGTCCACGTCTATCACGTCGGTGGCGGCGGCCAGTACACCTGGCTGCCGCGCGAACTCGCCCAGGGGTCGGGGTGAGTTCGGTCGCAGCAGGTCTAGCGGCATGACGGTGACGAAGCCGCCCGCGCTCCTGACGTGGGCGAGCACCTTCTGACCCGTCTCCGCCGTGTCGACCACCACGTACTCGGCCCTGCGCCCCAGTGCGCCTGCTACGGCCTCCTCGTACTTGCCGTCCACGCGTACCAGGTCGGCCACGGAGCCGATCACGCCCTTGATGCCGGCCGACAGCGCGTTCCGCGGGCCCTGGGCGTAACCTCGCCTGGCTTCGAACGCGGCCCGTTGGCGCTCCGCCGCCCTGCGGCGTGCCACGCTCTCGGCGCTGGCCAGCGCGTGCCGCTCGTGCAGCGTCTGCAGCTCCTGCCGCGCTAACTCCAGGCGCGTCTCCAGCTCGGCGGCAGCTTCGGAGGTCTCCTGAGCTTCGCGCTCCAGGGCGGAGAGGTCGTGATCCGTCTCCTCGCCCTTGAGCTGCGCCAGCTGCTCGTGCACCTGCGTCAGCTGCGCCCGAACGGACTCCAGCCGCGTTCCGCTGGCGGCGGCGGCAAGTTCGGCCTGCGTCAGCTGGGCGCGCGCCCCGTTCAAGGCGTCGCGCGCTGCTTGCTCCCGCGCAGTCGCCTCGGCGAGAACCACCCGTGCCGCGGCCGCACGTTCCTGAGCTGCCGTGGCTTCCTGCTCGGCGTCGGCAGGCTCCTGATCGGGCGCCCTGGGCGGTTCAAGCGTCTCCAGCCGCTGCGCCTCCGAGTCAAGTGAAGTGACCCTCGCCTCGTGCGCTGCCAGCCTCTCGCTGGCACGCTCCAGCCGTTCCGTCGCCAGGCGGGCGTTGCCGCGCTTGTACTCCAGCTCCGCGGAGGCCGTCCGGTAGCGCTCCTCGGCCTGATCGCGTTCAAGGCTGGCGCGTTTGCCGGCCTCCCTCAGCTCCGACAGGCGCTCGCGACCCTCCAGCAGCGCGGCCTCTAGCTGGCCGCGCCGTTCCTCCAGACCTTTGATCTCGGAGATGAGCCCGGTCCGCCGCGCGTGGGCGGCCGTGTACCTGAGCACCAGCGCCTCGGCCGTCAGCTCTGAGTGGCGCTGAGCCTCGCGTGCCTCCTCCTCCAGCGCCTGGCAGCGGCTCTCGAGCTCCAGCAGCACGTCCTGTAGGCGCTCTAAGTGTGAGGTGGCGGTGTCGAGGCGCGCCTGGGTCTGGTCGCGCCTGCCAGAGAGACGCGCCACGCCGGCCGCCTCGGCCACGTACTCGAGCAGCTTGGCGGGGTCGGCAATGAGAACCTGGCTGATCTCGCCCTGGCCGATGATGGCCAGCCCGCTGCGGCCCAACCCGCTGCCCGCTAGGGCCTCCTCGACGTCTAGGAACCGCGCCGCCCGCCCGTTGAGTCGCAACCGCGTGTTGCCGTCCCGGTCGAGACTACGGTAGATCTTCACGCCGCCGTCTGGACCGGTGAGTTCCACCTCCACCTCTGCCAGGCCTACGGAGCGCTTGCCCGCTGCGCCGTGGAAGATCAGGTCGGTCTTGTCGGCGGCGCGGAAGTCGCGGGCACGCCCCCCGCCACTGGTCCACTTGAGGGCGTCCAGCACGTTCGATTTGCCCGAGCCGTTCGGCCCGATGATGGCCGTGACGCCGGGGGCGAACTCTATGGTGGTGCGGTTGCCGAAGCTCTTGAACCCCTGCAGGGTCAGTGACGCCAGCCGCATCAGTCGTCTAGGTCGGAGGCGTCGTCTCGGTCGGCGTCAGCGCCGTCCTCATGCTCCTGGGGTGCGGGAAGCTGCCGGTTGCGCAGCGAGTCGAGGTGCGTGCGCAACTGTGACTGGAGGTTCGTGATGCGCCCCTCCATGCTGTTCTGTAGCTGGTCCAGCCGGGACCTGAGGCGGATTATCTCCTCCACCCCGGCGAGGTTCACGCCGAGCTCCTGGGTGAGGCGCCTGATCTCGCGGAGCTGATCGATGTTCCGCTGTGAGTAGAGCCTTGTCTTCCCCGCACTGCGGCTGGGCTCGATGAGGCCCTTACGCTCGTAAAGCCGGAGCGTCTGCGGGTGCATGTCGACCAGCTCGGCCGCCACGCTGATGACGTAGAGCGGCTTATCCAGGTCTATGCCGGAGCCCTTCGGCTCGTCAGAGCCGGCGCCCGGCGGGTTGGTGGGCTTGTCGCCACTGCTCAACTCGAAGCTCCTCCTCCCAAGAGTCTACGAAACCAGGAGCCCAGCAGTCGTGCTCCGCCCTCTAGCCAGTCTGTTCTGACCGTCATGACCAGGTCGCCGGTGCTCCCGCCAGAGGTAACGCCGCCCGCGGGTACGACCACGCGGCCCCCCGTCTTGGTGCCGGCCGGCACTTTCACTTGCACGCCCTCGAACTCGGTCATGGTGCCCTGGCGGGCCTCGAGCGGAGTGACGACGAGGTGCGCGTGCACGTCGTTGCCGACCAGCCTGGCGCCTTGGGGCAGTGCGAGCGCCACCTCGGCCAGCACGTCGCCGGCGGGCTGACCCGGGCCACCGGCACCTTTGAGCCGCAGCTTGGAGCCTGGGGCTGCGCCTGCGGGAACGCGCACGTCTAGCTGGGCGCCACGCCGCACGCCCCTGCCGCCACAGCTCGGGCACACCGTGGCGCCATCAGTGGTGCGGGCCGGCGAGGTCACCTCGAAAGGTCCGGGTGAGCGCGCCGGAGCAGCGCTGCTGGCGCGCCCCGTACCCTTGCATGTCTGGCACACGGACGGTCCTGGCACGCGGATGCGTTTCACGGTGCCCTTACGAAGCTCACCGAGCGTCGTGGGTAGAGCCACCATGTACGTCTGGCCGGGCAGCATGCCCGATGCCCTCAGCATGCCGGTCATCACACCGAACAGCATGTCGAACACGGCGCTACCCGTTCTGGGCATGCCGGCGTGGGCGTCCCAGTCGATCTTGATGTCGGCTTCGCGGAACACGTCCTGCCAGTTCACGTTGCTCGTGTCTGGCTGGTAGTTGGCGGGGTCGTGCGCGCCGTAGCGGTCGTAGCGGGCGCGGGCGTCGGGGTCCCTGAGCGTGGCGTAGGCCTCGGAGACCTCCTTGAAGCGCTCTTCCGCCTCCTTATCGCCTGGGTTCCTGTCCGGGTGGTACTGCATGGCCTTGCGGCGGTAGGCCGCCTTCAGGTCGTCGGCCGTCACGTCCTTGGGCACGCCCAGAACTTCGTACGGATCACGCCCTCTCGCTGCCACGATGCAGAGGATACTGCGTGGGCGGCGCGGTGGTTGCGGTTTGGGGCTAACGAACGATAGCTGCGTGCCACGCGGTGCTATCCTCCTCATGGCGAGGGTCGGCACACAGACTGCCGGCGCCGGGAGGTGTTTCGAGTGACCAACAGAACCAAGCGCGTTCTCGCGCTGGCCCTGATCCTGCTCCTAGCGGTGTTCCTGTCTGCCTGCCGCAACGAGACGCAGAACCGCATACGCCGCAGCATCCAGGAGTACACGGCGCAGCGCATGTACATAACGGTGTACTCGTACGACGGCAAGCCCCTGTTCGAGGGCATAGTCGACGGCAAGGTCACGCGCTCCGGCAACGCCAGCGAGGGTGGCCAGGGCAGCGAGGCGCTGGGCGAGTACGTGTTCTGGTACGACGAGCGCGGCCGCTACCACCAGACCGACCTGCCCTACTTCGTAACCACCTACGAACGCGGCGTTCCCTCCAACTAACCGTGGCTGGAGCCCTAACGGAAGGTTAAGGAGTTCTTCCCGGGCTCCGGGCGGGCGCTGCTACACTCCGAGTTGATTGGGAGGCCCACGATGAGAGGCAAGCGCATCATTCTGGCCGCAGCAGCAGCTTTCACCGCCCTGCTGCTGTCTGCCTGCACCATAACGATCCGCCCCGGTGGCGTCGGCACGGTCGAGTACCCGCTCCACCCCGTGATCGAGGAGTTCCGCCCTACGCGCGGCTCCGGTGCTACCTACTACGTCGGTGATGACATCGAGTTCATGGTCGTCGTCAACCAGTCCGGCTACATCACCCTTTCGGCCATAGACCCCGACGGACGGGTGTACACCTTCGCCCGTAACCTGTACGTGGAGCGCGGCGTCAACTACCTGCCGGGACGCGGCGAGCGCGTCGTCTATTCGGCCGCCCCGCCCCGCGGTCTGCACTACGTGCGGGCGTCGTTCACCTCCGGTCGAACGGACTCATCCGTGACGTACAGGGGCCGCACGGGCACAGACGGCTGGAACTCCGCCATCAACCTGGAGATCCGCAGCTTCCCCGTTCGGGACGTGAGCGAGACGAGGCTGTACATCCGCTGACGCAGGTGTCCAGGACGTAACTAGTCGTAGTTAAGCGCGTCGCCATGGGCGAAAGTCCGTGGCGACATAGCTTTGGAGTACAATGGTCGGCATCGTGGCTCACCACGGCCTTAAGGCCGAGGGCGCCGACGCTACCGTGGAGGAAAACACTCTTGGCAGGCCATAGTAAGTGGTCACAGATCAAACGCAAGAAGGGCGCTCTAGACCAGAAGCGCGGCAAGATCATCAGCAAGCACATCCGTGCCATCCAGTCCGCTATCCGTGCCGGCGGCAGTGCTGACGCCAGCACCAACGTCGCCCTCAAGAACGCCCTATCGGCGGCTAAGAGCGATAACGTGCCCAGCGAGAACATCGACCGCGCCGTCGAGCGCGCGCTCGGAGGGGGCGAAGGCGGCAACTACGACCCCGCCTTCTACGAGGGCTACGGCCCGGCCGGCGTGGCCGTGCTCGTGGAGGCCCTTACGGACAACAAGAACCGCACGGCCGGCGAGGTTCGGCACGTGTTCAGCAAGCACGGCGGTAACCTTTCCGGCTCCACGGCGTGGCAGTTCGACTCCAAGGGCATGATCGTCGTCGAGCGTGTGGGCGAGGACCTTGAGGAGGCGGCTATCGAGTTCGGGGCCGACGACATCGAGGTCGAGGACGGCTCTACCGTCATCTACACGGGCGCCACCGAGCTCTACGCGGTGGTCGAAGGGCTGCAGAGCCGCGGTATCGAGCCTGAGGTCTCGCAACTGACCAAGGTGCCGCAGACCGTCACCGAGCTTAGCGGTGACGAGGCCGAGAAGGTAATCCGCTTCCTCGACGCCCTTGAAGACCTTGACGACGTGCAAAGCGTCTACACCACTGCCGATCTGTCCAACGCTGCCGAGAGCGTTGACTGAGCCTAGAAAGGGTGAGCATGAGCTTCCCGACCCTGAGATGGGATGACGTTCCGGCCATCACGGCCAACCAGATGCAGCAGCTGATAATGCTGGCCACAGGCAAGTTCGGGCTCGACAACCGCGTGCTGGTGGAGCACACCGCCCGCAACCTGGTCGCCCTTGTCGAACAGCTCGGGGACTCTGGTCCGGTGCTGGTGGTGGCGGGCCGCGGCAACAACGGCAGCGGTGGTCTGGCGGCAGCGCGCCTGCTGGCGGCCCGCGGCCGGCGTGTGTGGGTCGTGCCCACCCATGAGGCTGAGAACTACTCGGGCACACCCAAGGAACAGCTCGAGCACCTGCGTCACTTCGAGAATGTGCGCGTGCGCACCAGCCTGCCCAAGATGAAGTTCGGCTGTGTCATCGACGCCGCCATCGGTACCAACCTCGAGGGTCCGCCGCGCGGCCGCACCCTGGACGTCATAACCGTGCTCAACCAGGCTTCTGACAGCGTGGTCATATCGCTCGACACGCCCACCGGCATGCTGGCGGACACGGGCGACACGCCGGGCGACGTCGTGAAGGCCGACCTGACCATGAGCATCGGCCTCCCCAAGGTAGGGGTTAAGCCCGGTGGCAACGTGGGCCGGCTGTTCGTCGGCGACCTCAGCCTGCCTGCCGGACTTTTCGAGGCGCTGCGGCTGGAAGCGGTCGCTCTGCCGGGCTACGTCACCGAGGTGTTGGCCGACTGACCGGTCGGTCTACCTACAGCCAGGTTGAACATGCATCGTGGTTGAACGTGCTTAGCAGTTAGTAGGAGGAGCCCCTTCCCGCGGGAAGGGGCTCCTCGTCGTTGGTAGGCGCGGCCAGGATTGAACTGGCGACCCCCACAGTGTCAGTGTGGTGCTCTCCCACTGAGCTACGCGCCTGCGCTTAAGCACTTTACCGTAGCGTTGCCGCTTAGGGCTAGAGCCCGGATCCAGGCCCTAGAAGGTTGGAGGCGCCGACCGGACTCGAACCGGTGAATCGAGGTTTTGCAGACCTCTGCCTTACCGCTTGGCTACGGCGCCGTTCGTCCTGCTCGCGCGCCGTGGACGCTCTCGTAAGCGTCACTACCCCCGCGCTCAAGCCTCGGAAAAGTACCACGAAAGCGGGGTAAGGGTCAACGCGAGGCGAGACACCCGTTGGCGGTAAGCTGACCACTATGCGAGACAAGGCACCGACCAGGTTCGCTCATCTGCATCAACACACCGCTTACTCTCTCCTGGACGGCGCCGCGCGCATCAAGGACCTCATCCGCTGGGTCAAGGAGGTCTCCCCCGACCGCCCGGCGGTGGCCATGACCGACCATGGCAACATGCACGGTGCCGTGGAGTTCTACAAGACGGCCGTGGCAGAGGGCGTGAAGCCGATCATCGGTTTCGAGGCGTACGTGGCGCCCGGCTCGCGCTTCGAGCGGCGCCGCGGCAGCACCAAGATCGACGGCGGCTACTTCCACCTCACCCTTCTGGCCAAGGACTTCGAGGGTTACAAGAACCTCTGCAAGCTCTCCAGCCGCGCCTACCTGGAAGGCTTCTACATGAAGCCGCGCGTAGACCTCGAGCTGCTGGAGGAGCACTCTCAGGGAGTGGTGGCGCTGTCGGGCTGCCTGGGAGCCCAGATACCGCGCACCATCCTCGATATCGGCGAGGACGAGGGCGAGCGTGTGCTCAACCGCTACCTCAACATCTTCAAGGACAACTTCTTCATCGAGCTGCAGGAGCACGGCATAGCCGAGCAGAAGCCGCTCAACCGCGTGCTGAAGGGGTTCGCCGACAAGTACGGCATAGGCATGGTGGCCACCAACGACGGGCATTACGTGCGCAAGGAGGACGCGTACGCCCACGACGTGCTGCTGGCCATAGGCACCAAGGCGCTGGTGAGCGATGAGGACCGCATGCGCTTCCCGTGCGACGAGTTCTACGTCAAGGCGCCGGATGAGATGCTCAAGGTGCTGCCGGAGGCGGAGTTCCCCGGGGCGTTCGACAACACCAACCACGTGGCCGACATCTGCAACGTAGACCTGCCGGTCGGCTCGAGGCGCGTTTACCAGATGCCCGAACTGCAGCTACCAGAGGGCGTGACGCTGGCCGAACAGCTGCGCATCGACAGCTACAGGGGCATAATGCGGCGCTACCCTTCGCTCACAGACGACCTCATGCGGCAGTACCTCGAAGCCGGCCGCGCCGCCTACGGTCTCAAGGCGCCGGCCGTGGCGCCGACTCTCGCTGAGGTGCTTCTCGAGCTGGCCCGCCTAGGCGAACGAGGTAAGCAGGAGACCCGCGCAGGCGAGAACTTCGGGCGCTACGCCTACCCGCACCTGGAACGGTTCGCCCCTACTTTGCAGGACGCACGTACCCGGCAGGTGCTCGAGCGCGTGGAGTTCGAGCTCGGCATGATCATCGCCATGGGCTTCCCCGACTACCTGCTCATCGTCGCCGACTTCATCACCTGGGCTAAGAACCAGGGCATAGCGGTAGGGCCGGGGCGCGGCTCCGCTGCAGGCTCCATCGTCGCCTACGCTATCGGCATCACCAACATCGATCCGCTCGAGTACGACCTCCTCTTCGAACGGTTCCTCAACCCCGACCGTGTGAGCATGCCCGATGTCGATATCGACTTCTCCGACGTGCGCCGCGGTGAGGTCATCGATTACGTGAGGCGTAAGTACGGTGACGAGCGGGTGGCGCACATCGCCACCTTCGGAACCCTGGCGTCTCGTGCAGCCATCAAGGACGCGGCACGGGTCCTGGAGGCGCCGTACGCCGAGTCAGACAAGGTCAGCAAGCTCGTGCCCCTCAAGTTCGGCCGCGCCGTCAGCATCGACGAGGCCCTGGCCGAGATACCCGAGCTGCGCGAGCTGTACGAGTCGGGCGCCAACCGCTACGTAGACGTGGCCCGGCAGCTGGAAGGCATCCATAGGCACGCCTCCATCCACGCGGCCGGGGTCATCATCGCCAGGGACCCCGTACAGGAGCTGGCGCCGGTCTTCCGCACGGGCGACGGACCGGTGGTCTGCCAGTACGACATGGGCTCCATCGAGGACCTCGGCTTCATCAAGATGGACTTCCTGGGCTTACGCACGCTGTCGCTGATCGAGGCCGCGGTGCGCATCGTCAAGGAGTCGCGTGGCGAGACGCTCATGCCTGACGAGTTCCCTCTCGACGACCCGGCCACGTTCGAGCTCCTCAGCCGTGGCGACGCCGCCGGCGTGTTCCAGTTCGAAGGTTCGGGCATGACCGATACCCTCAGGCGCCTGAAGCCTCGCAGGATCCACGACCTCATCGCCGTGTCGGCGCTCTACCGGCCGGGCCCCATGGAGAACATCCCCACCTACATCCGCCGCCACCATGGTCAGGAGCCCGTGGACTACTCCGACTTCCCGAAGGCCCAGGCGGTGCTGGCGCCCATCCTCGAGGAGACGTACGGCATCCCCGTCTACCAGGAGCAGATCATGCAGATCGCCCAGGGGGTCGCCGGCTACAGCCTCGGCGAGGCCGACCTCCTCAGGCGCGCCATGGGCAAGAAGAAGGTCGAGGAGATGGTGCGCCACCGCGCCATCTTCCAGAAGGGCGCCGAGGCCAACGGTGTGCCGAAAGATGAGGCCAACAGGCTGTTCGACCTGCTTGAGCGCTTCGCCAACTACGGCTTCAACAAGTCGCACTCGGCGGCCTACGGACTCATCTCGTTCCAGACGGCTTACCTGAAGACCCATTACCCGGTAGAGTTCGCCGCCGCTCTCCTCACCGTTGAACGCGGCAACTCCGACAAGGTGGCGCAGTACGTGGCCGACGCCCAACACCTGGGGGTGCGCGTGCTGCCTCCTGATATCAACCTCTCGGGCGGCGACTTCACGCCCGTGGGCGAGGTCGTACGCTTCGGCCTTTACGGCATCAAGAACGTGGGTGACAACGCCGTCGACGCCATCCTTGCCGAGCGCCAAGCGCGCGGACCCTTCAAGGACCTCTTCGACCTATGCAGCAGGATCGACACCACCCTGGTCAACCGGCGCGCCGTGGAGCACCTGATAAAGGCCGGAGCGTGCGACCCACTGGCGCCGGAACACGCCAAGGGGGGCGGGCAGGGGCGTCACCTGCTGCTCGCCAACCTGGACACCGCCATGAAGTGGGGCGCCGCTCAGCGCGAGCATGAGGCGGCCGGCCAGATGTCGTTGTTCGGCGCCGAGGAGGTGGCGCCGCCCGAGATGGCCGACACTATAGAGCTGAGCGAGCTAGAGCTGCTGCGCTTCGAGAAGGACGCCCTGGGCCTATACATCAGCGCCCACCCCATGAACTCCTACCCCGGCCTGACGGACGCCGCCTCCTGCAACGTCGACGAGATCGAGGGCTACTTCAGGCAGAACGTAGAGCCCGGTCATGGCCGCCTGCGGCTGGTTCTCGCCGGCCTGGTGCAGGGGGTCGTCAAGAGGCCCACCCGCAAGGGCTCGATGATGGCGCGCTTCCAGCTGGCCGACATGTCGGGCGCCGCCGAGGTGCTCGTGTTCGGGCGCACGTTCGACACCGTCGCCCCCCTGCTGGCTGAGGACGTGCCCGTGGTGGCCGTGGTGGAGGTGAGCGACGAGGGTGACGGCATGCGTGTGGTGGTCGAGCGCCTCATACGGTGGGACACGAAGGTGGCGTCTGAGGGCGGCGTGCCTGAGGTGGGCGTCATCAGCTTGGAGATAGACCAGACGACCCCCGATCAGCTGCTGGAGCTCAGGTCGGCACTGGACGAGGCGTCCGGCCGCGTGCCTGTGCAGCTTCAGTTCGTGGGACCCAGAGGACTTACCACCTACCGCGTCGATAACGTGCGGGTGGAGCCCAGCGCCTTCGGGCAGATCGAGGAGAGCTTCCCGTGGGTCAGGTCGCGGCTCACGCTCGACCGGCTCACCTTGCTCTCGGAGCGTGCGCGGCCGCAGTTCGGCGGACGCCAGCAGCCGCCTGACACAGACGTACCGTTCTAGCTAGCCGACCATCGTCTGGCGCAGCGGCATGTCTACGTACGTCTGGCGCAGCGCGTCGGTCTGGGTCTGCTTGGTCACGTCCACCTGGGTGGCGGCCATCTTGAAGGCCTGGCTGCTTGTGGCGGCGTGGTAGCCGGTCTCGTAGCCGATGATGCCCTGGTCGTAAAGCTCGGCCAGGTGGTCGTCGAACGAGCGCATGCCGTCTAGGCGTGCCTCGCGCAGCACGTCGTACAGTTCCGGAGTGCGGTCCTCGTCGCGTACTAGGTCTTTCACGCGGAGCGTGCCCTTGAGGATCTCCGTGGCGGCCACGCGGCTGCCGGTGACGGTGGGCAGCAGCCGCTGTGACACCACACCGACGAGAGACTCGGCGAACAGCACGCGGGCCGTCTCGCGTTCGTGGGGCGGGAAGAGCTCGATCATCCTGTTGATGGTGCGTACGGAATCTTGCGTGTGGAGCGTACTGAACACGAGGTGCCCGGTCTGCGCCGCCGAGATGGCGGCAGCGGCGGTGGCGTGGTCACGGATCTCACCGATCAGGATCACGTCGGGGTCCTGGCGCATAGCGGCGGTCAGGGCCTCGGAGAACGACGGCGCGTCCACGCCGAGCTCGCGCTGCACGACGATCGAGCGCTTGGAGCGGTGCAGGTACTCGATAGGGTCTTCCACAGTGACGATCATGCGGGAGTGAGTCTTGTTGATCTCGTCGACTATGCGCGCCAGCGTGGTGGACTTGCCCGAGCCGGTGGGGCCCGTCACCAGCACGAGACCCTTCTCCTGATCGCGGAAGTACTGGATGGTCTCCTGCGGCAGGTTGACGACGTTGAGCGCCGACTCGTTGGCGTTTATGACGCGTAGAACGGCGCTGATGCTGCCACGCTGACGGAACAGGTTCACGCGGAAGCGGCCGAGGCCCGACACGCTGTACGCCAGGTCCACCTGATGCTTCTCCGCGAACACCGCCCGCTGGCGCTCGTCGCACATCAGGTCGATAAGCGCCTCGGTGAAACGCGGCGTTATCTTCGACTC
>JBIQNJ010000062.1:0-13672 GCA_044462445.1 Truepera radiovictrix
GGTTGGCCGGAGCGCCGGACCCTACTGACGGCCGAAGCCCAACCGGTTAGGCGGGGATGACCAGCTCCTCCAGCCGCCTGGGGTAGTAGGTCATGATCTCCACCCCGGAGTCGGTCACAAGTACCGTATCTGAGTGCCTGAAACCGCCCAGTCCGGGCACGTACAGACCCGGCTCGACCGAGAACACCATCCCGGGTTGCAGCAGAGTGTCATCGCCCAGGTCTAGGAAGGGGCTCTCATGGATGCGCTGCCCGAGGCTGTGGCCCACGTGGTGGCGCCAGTACTGCCACAGGCCCTCGCGCTCGTAGTACGCACGTACGGCAATGTCTACGTTGGCGCACGGCTCGCCGGGTTTGATGGCCTCGAACGCTATCTGTTGCAGGTTCATCATGTGCTCGAAGTAAATGCGCTGGTCGGCTGTGGGCTCACCAACGAACATAGTGCGCTCGAGTTCGCTCAGATAACCGAACACGTCGGCGCCCGCCCCCGTTACCAACGTGAAACCTACCTCGAAGCGCGCATCGTTGGTGAGTGCGTGCGGCAGGGCGCTGTTGGGGCCTATCTGGCCCCGGTAGATCGCCAGCGCGCCGCTTATCCACTGGTTCTGCTGCCGGTACGTTCCGCCCGTGGCGGCTTTCATCTGTTCGGTGGCCTCGCGGCAGGCGCGGCCTACCACCTCGGTTTCGGTCAGGCCCGGCCGGGTGTAGCGCTGCAGCAGTTCGTGGGCAACGTCGCCCCAGTAGATGCTCTCGCGTATGAGCTGTAGCTCGTGCTGGCTCTTCAGCGCCATCTGCAGATCGATCTGCTCGGATACCAGCTCGACAGGCAACTGACTACTTAACGGGAACGGCCTGTAGCCGGCCATGACGGGGTAACCATCGTGGTCAACTCCGACCTTGCGAACACCCAGATGGTTCAGGTGTGCCGCTAGCAGGAGTATGGGGTGGGTTTCGCCCGGGTATTCCGGGTAGCTGAGCACACTGTCGGCAACGGAGGTCTGCTGCGCGTGCTCTAGTTCCAACCGAGGAACGAACAGCGTGCGTGCGCCATCCCTCGTGATGATGAGGCCGATCGGCCTTTCGGTCGCCGAGAAGATGAAGCCGGTGTAGTACTGCACGTACTGTGCGTCGAACAGGACCAGAGCGTCCAAGCCCGAAGGAACGAAGTCGAACGCCTTGGTCGCACGTGCCGACCGCTCCTGGGCGGAGATAGGCGTTATAGGCGTGTCGGCTGAACTGCGGCTCGGTCGCCAGCTGCCGTCAAGCATCACATTCCCCTCCGGGTTCCTGTCAGAAGCACGCACAGGATCATCCCTGTGAGGCCTCGGGCGCAACTCGCTCCAGGAACTCCGCTACAGTTTTGAGCCACAGCTCGCGCTCCTCGTTCTGAGGACCGTGCCCGCTGTGCTCGAAGATCACCAGCTCGGCGTTCGGGATCCCTCGTGCGATCTCCTCCGACGCGGCCAGCGGGGTTATCCAGTCGTGGCGCCCTACCGTTACCAGCACGGGGATGGCTATCTCGCCCAGGCGGTCACTGATATCGAAGTTCGGCTGGTTCTGGCTGAAGGCGTAGTTATGGGTGGCGTAGTGGAGCTTCATGGCTGCCACCTTGGCGGCGTCACCTTCGGGGTCCGGCTCTACCGTGTAGAGGGGCATGATCATGCGGATAAGCTCGCGGAAGTCGTCGTCGCTCGTCGTGTGGCCCGAGAAGAGGCGGTCCAGACCCGCCTCGTCCATGGGGAAGCCGCTCGCGAGGGCCCGCTCCTTGGAGCCGCCTTTGAAACGGTTGGAGGCGCTGGTGTCGCGCAGTACCAGAGCGTGCACGTTCTCCTGGTAGCGGAGCACGTACTCCTGCGCGATCATGCCGCCGTACGAGCCCCCGGTGAGGATGATCTTGCCGAGACCGAGGTGCTGGCGGATGGCCTCCAGGTCATCGCAGAACTGTTCGTGCGTGAAAGGAGGGGTGTCAGAGCTGGCGCCGCTGCCGCGCTGGTCGTACGAGACGATGCGGTAATGCTCCTTGAGGTTGGTCCACACGGCCCAATCGTTGGCGCGGCTGCCCATGCCGGGAGCGCCATGCAACGTGACGATGGCCGTCTTGGAGGTGTCGCCTGTGTCGTCGTAGGCCAGCCGCGCGCCGTTTATCTCGAGGAAGCCGCTCATACCCACACCTCGTCCAGCACGCGCATGGTGTTGCCGCCTATGACCTTGGCGATGTCGTCGTCGCTGTAGTTGTGCTTGACCAGCCAGCGCACGATGTTCGGGAAGGCTTGGGTGGGGTTCTCGATGCCGTCCACCCACTCCACCTTCGGGTACGGGGTGTTGCCCTTGGAGGCTGACAGCGAGAGCGCTTCACGCAGGGTTTCGTGCAGTCCGACGTGGTCGCCGTAGAGCGTGTCCGGGCCGAACGACACGTGGTCGATCCCGACGAGGTCCACGCAGTACTCGAAATGCTCCATGAACGAGTCGATGTCGTGGCGCATCTGCTTATGCGAGATGGTGGTGTGTGGCGCCGCCTCGATGCCGATGACCCCGCCGCGCTCGGCGCACGCCTTGATGATGGCGTCAGGCTTAAGGCGCGGCGTGTCCCACAGCGCCCTGGCGCCCGCGTGGGTGATGAAGATGGGGTGCTTGCTGGCCTGGATGGTGTCCATGGAGGTCTGGTCACCCGAGTGCGAGATGTCGATGGCCATGCCCAGCTTGTTCATGCGCTCCACCGCCTTCTGGCCGAACACGGTGAGACCGCCGTCGCGCGGCTCCTTCAAGCCGGCTCCCAGAGCGTTGCCCTCGCTGTAGGCGATGCCCAGGCAGCGCACGCCAAGCCCGTACAGCACGTCTATACGGTCGAGCTCGTTCTCGATCATGGCGGCGCCTTCGATAGAGACGACGAAGGCTATCTGGCCGTTCTTCTTGGCGTCGCGGATGTGGCTGGTGCGGGTGGCGAGGAACACCATGTCTTGGTGGGCGATGTCTGACAGGCGCATGCCGAGGTCGAAGATCACGTCGTCCCACTTCCAGCCGGCGCGCGAGGTGATCATGGCTGTGCCGTCCATCATGTTGTCGAACACGCAGTCCATGCCGCTCAGGGCCAACCCTTCGTAACCCGTGAAGTCGCGGCCCCAGCGCCGGAACTCCAGGAACTCTTCGAGGTTCTTGGGCGCCACGAAGCAGTGGTCGTGCATGGAGATGACAAGGTTGTCGCTCATCAGGCGCGCAACCCGCGTCTCCTGCTCGGCCGAGACCTCGACGGTTCGGCTGGGCACACGGTCGTGTTGCTTGGAGAGCTCGTACTGCTTGAAATCCACGCCGGGCTCTAGGTACTGAAAAGACGTGTAGCCGTCGTATCTCTTCGGGTTCATCGGACTCTCCTTCGGTTCGTTGTAGGCACGGACTGTGCCTGGGTTAACTAGGTGTCGCGCCTTCATGAAGGCGAGGGTGCGTCAGGGCGCCGCTCAGCGGCGCGGGTCCAGGACGTCGCGCAGGGCGTTGCCGAGCAGGTTGAACAGCAGCACGGTCACGGCTATGAACACGCCCGGGTAGATGGCAAGTATGGGGTTGAGCCACAGGTAGGCTTGGGCGTTCTGGAGCATGTTGCCCCAGGAGGCGAGCGGGGGTTGGATGCCGAGCCCGAGGTACGAGAGCCCAGCTTCGGAGAGGATGGCCCAGCCCACCCCCAGCGTCGCGAGGACGATGGCCTGCGGCATCACTTGCGGGAAGATGTGTTTGAGCATCACACGCAGATGTCCGCCGCCCAGGGCGTGTGACGCCTCCACGAACTCGCTCGAGCGGAACTTCTTGAACTCGGCGTAAACGGGGCGCGCCATCTGTGGCCAGAACGAGAAACCCACCGTCAGTATCACCATGATCGGATGGTTGCCGAAGCTGGTGACGATGACGAGGATCAGGAAGAAGGCGGGGATGGCCATGAACACGTCGACCAGTCGCATGATGATGCTCTCGGTCAGACCACCGAAGTAGCCTGCCGCACCGCCAGCGACCGAGCCGATGGTCAGCCCTACGAGCATGGATATGAGGCCGACCGCCAACGATACCCGCCCGCCGGCCAGGATGCGGGCGAACACGTCTCTGCCCAGCTCGTCGGTTCCTAGCCAGTGGTCGGCGGTGGGAGCCTTAAGGGTGGCGAGGGGGGCCGTCCGGTGCGGTGAGTGCGGGTACAGCTCGGGGCCTGCCACGACCAGAAGCAGCAGCATGGATATGCCGATGAACGCGGCGATGCCGAGAGGCTGTCTAAGTACCTTCCGCCAGAACCGCGAACGCGCTTTCTTCCGGTTGGCGTGGGTTGGGACGCTCGTGACGGCTTCAGCCATAGCGGATCCTCGGGTCGGCGGCGGCGTACAGCAGGTCCACCACTAGGTTCACCAGCACCGTCAGGGCCCCCACCAGCACCGTCACGCCCAGGATGACCGGGTAGTCGCGCCCGCTGGCGGCATCGATGGCGAGGCGCCCGAGCCCAGCCCAGCCGAACACGCTCTCTATGACGACCGAGCCCGAGAGGAGCACTGTCGTGATGAGTCCGAGGATCGATATGACCGGTACCAGTGCGTTCTTGAACGTGTGCTTCCACACGATGGCACGCTGGTGCAGCCCCTTGGCGCGCGCCGTGCGCACGAAGTCGGAGGCCAGGACCTCGAGGAGCGCGGAGCGCGTCACCCGCACGACGTTGGGCATGAGGCTGAACGCCATCACGCCCGCGGGCAGTGCTGCATGGCGCAGGCGGTCTATCACGTCGAAGCCGCGCCCCAGGGTGGAACTACCGGCAGCCGGCAGCCACCCCAGGGTGACCGCGAACACGATGATCATCACTATGCCCAGCCAGAAGTTCGGGACCGACATGCCTATGGTAGAGACGATGGAGACCAGGTGATCGGGCCAGCGGTTGTGATGCATGGCCGCCACCACGCCCAGCACCACACCGAAGAGCGTGGTCAGCAGCATGGCGTAGCCGGCCAGCTGCAGGGTTATACCCATGCGCTGGCTCAGCAGTCGGGTCACGGGAAGGCCTTGGTTGATGGAGTTGCCCAGGTCACCGCGCACGGCGCCGGCAAGCCAGCGCACGTAGCGTACTGGCGCAGGCGCGTCGAGCCCGTACTGGCGCAGGCGCGCCTCACGCTCGGCGGCCGTGCTCTCCATGTTGATGAGCGACGACGGCCCGCCGGGCGCCAGGTTGATGAGGAAGAAGGTCACGAGCGAGATGAGGAACAGGACCAGTACGCCTTGCAGCAAGCGGTTGATGGTGTAGTAGGTCATCGGTCGTAGATCATCTGTGATGGGTCATAGGTAGTAAGGTCACCTGCTGCCCCGGCGACCGTCGGCGAGTTGGCATGCACGAGGTTCGGTCCTGAGCTAACGACTTGTCGCGCCCCGTCAAGGGCGCGACAAGTCTCTGGCTTCGAAGTCAGCGAACTACGTACCACTGCTCCGAGTGCTGGAAAGCGGTGGCGGCGTTGATCTCCGGCATGCCCTGAAGCGTGTTGCGCTTGACGCTGATGATGTCGGGGTGCCAGAGGTAGAGGTAGGGCAGGTTGATGGCCATGTACTCCTGCAGCTCGTAGTAGGCCTGTTGCTGCGCCTCTGGGGTGAGGGCACGGCGACCTGCCGCGAGCAGATCGTCGAGCGCGGGGTCGCAGTAGTTGGGGATGTTGTTGCCGGTATGTGCGGCAGAGCACGCCACATAAGGGGTCACGTCGGGGGTAGGGGGCATGCTCCACCAGGCCACGGAGGCCTCGTAGTCGCGCTGCAGGATCACCCGCTGGATGTAGGCGTTCCACTCGATGGTCTCTATCTCCGCCTCAACGCCGATGTCGGCCCAGAACTGCTGGATCAGGAGAGAAGCAGGTGTCAGCTCCGCGTAGGAGGCGGTGGGCATGTCGAGCACGAAGCGTACGCCGTCCTTCTGCAGCACGCCGTCGGGGCCGGGGACCCAGCCGGCTTCGGCCATCAGTTCACGGGCGCGCTCGGGATCGTAGCTGTGCTGCTCGACGTTGGGGTTATGCAGGGCGGCCAGCAGCGGGGCTATGGCGCCGGTCGCGATGGTGCCGTAACCCTGGATAAGAGAGTCGATCAGGGCCTGGCGGTCGATGGCTGTGAGCAGCGCCTGGCGCACGCGCACGTCCTCGAAGCGCGGGTCGTCCATGTTGAGAGCGACGAAGTAGAAGATGTTCTGGCTCTGACGCAGGATGTCGAGGTTGGGGTTGCGTTCCACGCCCGCAAGCGCGTTGGGGTTGAGCCGGCCGACCAGGTCGAGCTGGCCCGCGAGCAGCTGTGCTACCTGCGTGTTGGTGTCCGGGATGATGCGGAACACGATGCCGGCCAGTTTGGGGGTCTCGCCGTAGTACAGCTCGTTCGGGACAAGGCGCAGGTGCGAGCCCGACACGAACTCGGCCACCTTGTAAGGGCCTGTGCTCACGGGCTGCTGCTTGTTGAAGGAGGCGTCGGTTATCGGGTTCTCTACCTGGCTCAGGACATGGGCTGGAAGGATGCCGGCGTACGAGGCCAGGTAGTAGGGCAGGGCCGAGAACGGGCTGTTGAGGATGAACTGCACAGTGTGGTCGTCCACGACCTCGACGCGGTCGACGGCCGCGAACTGGTTGGCGCTCTGGGCGCCCAGCTCGGCGTTCTTCACGACGTCGTTGAAGGTGAAGGCTACGTCGGCGGCGTCGAACGGGTCGCCGTCCGACCACAGCACGTCGTCACGCAGGTAGAACGTCCACACCAGCGCGTCCTCAGACGCTTCCCAGCTGGTAGCGAGCGCGGGGGAGGGCGACAGGTCCTCGGGAGAGTAGCGTGTGAGCTGTTCGAAGAGGATCGTGTTTATGAGGTTGGACTCGATGACGGCGCCGGGAGACCAGGGGTTCATGGTCGGGTCGGCGTTGGTTGCCAGGTTCACGACCGCGGTGGGATCGTGCTCCTGTGCTAGGGCGGTCGACAGCACTAAGGCCAGCGCCACCAGAGAAACGGTGATGAGTCGGGGGAACCTTTTCACTCTTCCTACCTCCGGAGTTCGTGTCATCTCGCCTGCCCAAGACGAAGGGATATCTCCTTGGCCTTCTGAACAGCGATCGCGCCGAATACGCTCAAGGCTTCTCTCCCTACCCGGAAAGATGGGCCTCCGACACTGATGCCAGCGACGACGTCCCCTACGCCGTCGAATATGGGCGCCCCCACGCCCCGCGCCGAGGCGTCATAGTCCTCGTCGCTGATGGAATAGCCGCGTTCTCGTATCGTTACGAGCTCACGCCGCAGGAGCTCTGGATCCAGGACCGTGCGGTCTGTGTAGGCGGGCAGATACCTCAGGTCCGCCAACACCTGTTCCTGTTCCTGCTCGGGCAGGAACGCCAGTATGGCCTTAGGGACGGCGCCCGCGTGCAACGGCACGGTCGCGCCTAGAACGGAGGCCAGCCGCACCATCTGAGGAGACTCCCGGCGGTCGACGCACACTGCGTAGAGACCCCGCCGCACGAACAGGTTGGCTGACTCGCCGGTCGTCGCGACCAGCTCATCGAGAACAGGTCCGGCTACCAAGGGGAGCGATCGGGTCGGGGGTGCAGCGGTGTGGCTGCTCAGAAGGTGGATCAGCTCTGAGAGGTGGAACTTCCCATCGAGATCCAGTTCAACGAACCCGGCCACCTCTAGGGTCTTGATGGAGCGGTACAGCTGGTTCTTCTCTAGCCCCGTGAGCTGCGAAAGCTCGGCTAGCGTGAACCGGCTGGGCTTCTGCGCGAACATCTTCAGTAGCTCGAGGGTGCGAAGAGCCGAGTTGATGATGTACCTGCTGCGCTGATGGTCGGCCTGTGGTTCTAGGTCGGCTTCGGTATCTACCGCCGCTACGCGCTTCGTGATCACGCTGCACCTCCTCGCATGCTGAATTAAGTGCGCAATGTAAACCGCGTATAGGTGATTGTCAAGGCGACCCCTTGGGGGCTCCTCTCGTCTCGATGCTCAACCCACGTGGGAAGCAGCCGGCATGACCGCACGACCTGCTCAGGTGAGAGTCTGGCCATCAAGTCGTGGGCCGACAGGGAGGCTCGTCTACCGATCCGGTCAGGGCGCTACCTAGAACGGAGCCGTCTGCTCTCTCAACCAAGCCGTTTCCTCGTCGTTAAGGTGCGGCGAGACCGCCTCGTACACCCACCGGTTGTAGCTGTTGAGCCACTCCTTCTCGCCCGGCCCCAACAGGGTGTCGTCGATCAGGTTCCGGTCGAACGGTATGGGCGTAACGGTCGTGAACTGGTAGAACTGCCCGAACACGCTTCGGCCGGCGTCGGTGGTGACGATCACGTTCTCCAGCCGCACTCCGAAGTCGCCCTCGAAGTACACTCCGGGCTCGTTGGAGTTCATCATGCCGGGCTCGAACGGCACGTTGTTGACCTTGTTCACCCGCTGCGGTCCCTCGTGCACGTGCAAGTAGCTGCCCACGCCGTGGCCTATGCCGTGGCGGCACTCCCAGAGCTGGTTCCAGATGTGGTAGCGGCCCAGCGCGTCGAGCCGCTGGCCGGTGGTGCCCTGCGGGAACTTGGTGGAGCTGAGCATGATCAGGGCCCTGAGAACCGTTGTGTACGTGAGCCGTTGCTCGGGGGTGGGCTGGCCGAGTGTGACCGTTCGCGTGGTGTCGGTGGTGCCGTAGTCGAACTGGGCGCCGCAATCTATGAGCAGCAGGCCGCCCTGCGCCAGTGGCTGCGGGTTGATGGCATCCAGCTTGTAGTGCCCCACCGACGAGTTGGGTCCGAACCCGACGATCGTGTCGAAGCTGCGGCCACGGTAGCCCGGCAGGTTATGGCGGAGCTCGTCCAGCTTCAGCGCCACCGACAGCTCGGTCTGGGTGGACGCGTCGACCACGCTTAACCAGTGCAGCAGCTTGGTTATGGCTACGGCATCTTGTTCATGAGCCTTGGCGGCGCCGGCGAGCTCGGCGCTGTTCTTAACGGCCTTCATCAGCTCGACGGGGCTGGGGGCCAGCACTAGCGGCATGTGGGCGGCGGCCTCGTACAGCACCACGTTCGTGCGCGCCGGATCGAGCAACATGGGTGTCTCGCTGGGCATCTTTCGGAGGTGGTCCGCCACCGCGTCGTACGGCAGCAGTTCGACCTGCGGCGGTAGCGCGGCCCTCAACCCACCGGAGACCTGGTCAAGATGAACGAAGAGCCTGACGCTGTCGAGGTCTACCACGCAGAAAGCCAGGGCCACGGGGTTGAGGGGAACGTCTGCACCCCGGAGGTTCAGCAGCCAGGCGACTTCGTCCAGACCCGTTATCAGCATGGCCGCTGCTTCCTTGGAAGACAGCGTGCGGCGCAGGCGCTGCACCTTGCTGGTCGTGCTCTCGCCGGCGAACTCAAGCGGATGCTCGACCACGCCGGCTGGGGCTGTCGACGGTCGGTCGGGCCACACCTCGTCAACCAGGCCGGGAGTCGCTTCGACGGCAACGGCGTGGGGCCCTAAGGCTCGAGTGAGGTCGAAGAGCGTCTGCGCGCTCACGGCCTCCGGGTCGAAGCCGAGAGTCGCTCCCGCACTGAGCGCTTCGGGCAACCACTCCATCACCTCCGGAACCCCGGGGTTGCCCTGCTTCAGAACGGTGATCGGCGTGCCGGCCGTTTCGCTGTCGGCCCGCATGTGGTAGCGCGGGTCTACCCACAGACAGGCCATGTCTTGCGTCACCACCAGCGTTCCGGCAGAGCCACGGAAGCCGCTTATGTACGCCCTAGTCTGCCACCTCTCAGCTATGTACTCACTCAGGTGGGCGTCTCCCGTAGGAAAGAGCACGGCGTCTAGGCCGCGCGACTTCATCGCCTGTCTGACCCGTGCCAAACGCGAACTTGTGTCGGGCATGTCTGCTCCTCGTAGTGACGCTACCTTGCGGCTCGGCGCGCCGGCCTGCCGCCAAACCTGTTTCTCATAGTGTTGACAATCTAGCATAACGGGCGCTAGGCTTCCTGCCAGCCAGCATCTTGAGACGGATCGCAACCGATCTGAACCAAGCGCCACTCTTTTTCGTGTGGAGGGAGGTCGCCAACCAACACGGCGCAGTTCATTCACGAAGCGGCTTGCGCACTCACCGGGCGCACCGCGGCGGCACCCGAGAGCAGGCACACCACACACGGGAGAACCATGAAGACAGTTAGACGTTTACTCGCACTGACCCTTGCGGCCATCTTCGGCTTGGCGGCTGCGCAGCAACCCGGCTCCAGCCTCATCGTGGGCATGACCACACTGCCCAACACCATCGACACTGCCGACGCCAACGATGGCGGCTCCATCGGCGTCACCCGCCAGATAGTCGATCGGCTCATCGAACTTGGGTCCGACGGACTGGAGCCGGGTCTGGCCACGGCCTGGGAGGCCAACGAAGATTCCACTGTCTGGACCTTCACCCTGCGGCAAGGCGTGCGTTTCCACGACGGCACCCCGTTCAACGCCGAGGCGGTCAAGTTCAGCCTTGATAGGTGGAACGACCGCAGCAACCCGTACCACTTCGGCTCGGAAGGCAAGGCCTACGTGGGTTGGCGCAACCTGTTCGGCGGCTTCCTGGACGACGGCAGCGCCCTCGCAGAAGTCGCAGTAGTCGACGAGTACACCGTTCGGCTCACCCTGAACCGCTCGATCTCGTTCCTTCCTTCGTTGCTGGCCGCCGGCTACTTCGGCTTCGACAGCCCGACGGCGGTCATGGCGGCCGGCGCCAACTACGGCACGCCGGCCGTAGGCTCCGTCGGCACCGGCCCTTACCGCTTCGAGCAGTGGCAGGAGGGCACCAGGCTGGTGCTGCGCGCCAACAGCGACTACTGGGGCGGTGCGCCCAAGACGGAGCAGATCGTGTTCGTGGGCGTGGGCGACCAGACCGCGCGCCTTGCCCAGCTGAAGGCCGGCGCCATAGACATCGCCTCCGACCTGGCGCCCAGCGACCTGGCGAACATCAACGCCGACCCCTCCATACAGGCGGTACTCGGCAGCGGCGGCCTGAACACCAGCTACCTGGCCATGCACCAGAACCAGCCCCCCTTCGACAACGTGCTCGTGCGCCGGGCCGTTGCTCACGCCATCGACCGCGACGCCATCGTCGAAGCGTTCTACTCCGGGCAGGCGGTGGTCTCTAAGGACATCATCCCGCCCGTCCTCTGGGGCCATGGCGACTACGAGCCGTACGCCTACGACCCGGAACTGTCGCGCTCGCTGCTTGCCGAGGCCGGCTACCCCGACGGTTTCAGCACCGAGCTGTGGTTCCGCAGCAGCGGGCTGGAGCCTGTGATCGCCGAAGTGATCGCCTCGTACCTGGCAGACGTAGGCATCATGGCATCGGTCAACACAGAGGACTGGGCCTCGTACCTGGCCAACTACATGGCGGGTAACTTCCCGATGTACACCCTGGGCTGGAACGCCGATTTCCATGACCCGGACACCTTCGTCTACACCTTCTACGGACCGCCCGCCGTGCGCCGCTTCGGCCTGGACCGCCCCGACATAGTCGCTCTGGTCGAGCGGGCCCGTGAGGTGCCCAGCCAGGAGGAGCGTCAGGCGCTGTACGCGCAGGCCCTCACCGAGATCCACGAAGAGGTGCCCATGCTGACGTTGGCGCACGAGTCCAAGTTCATAGTCGTGCGCACGGGTGTCGAGGGCGTGGTCATGAACCCCCTCGGCGCCTTCCCGAGGCTCGACACCGTGGCTAAGTCAGGTAACTGAGCGACCTCTCGACAACGGCCGTACACGCCTACCTTGCGTGTACGGCCGCACTTTCCGATGAGCTTCCGCGCACCCTTGTCAGCGCCTGAAGGCCCGTAGAGAGACCGGTTGTGAACGCGTACATCCTTAGACGAGTCTTAGGCACTATCCCTGTGCTGATCGGCGTCACTTTTCTGGTGTTCGCCGTCAATCGCATCATCCCCAGCAACCCGGCCGTGGCGATCCTGGGCGACAAGGGCACGGTCGAGGCCCAGGAGCAGCTGGCGGAGGAGCTGGGCCTGAACAAGGCCGTGTTCCTGGATATACCTGGCTACCGTGAAACGGGTCAGCTGCGCACACTGTTCGACAGCCAGTACGTCATGTACATGCGGGACCTCATGACGGGCAACCTAGGCAGATCGTTCATGACGCGGGCGCCCGTGGTAGACAGCCTGCGGGTGCGTTTCCCCGCCACGATGGAGCTGGCCTTCTTCGCCATCATCATAGGGGCCTCCTTCGGGGTCCTCCTGGGGGTGCTGGCGGCGCTGTCCCGCGGCACCTGGCTCGACACCGGCATGCTTTTCATAGCCGTCTCGGGGGTGTCGTTCCCCGTGTTCTGGACGGCTATCATCCTGATCTACGTCTTCTCGGTGAACCTTGGGTGGTTCCCTCCGGCGGGTCGTCTAGCGGTCACCGCCAACCTAGAGCCGCTGACGGGCATGTACGTCCTCGACTCGCTGCTACGTGGCCAGTTCGGGCTCGCGGCCAGCGCACTTCACCACCTCGCACTGCCCGCGTTCGCGCTGGGCACTAACGCCATGGCCCTGATAATGCGGATGACCCGCTCGTCCATGCTCGACGTGCTCAGGCGCGACTACGTGCGGACCGCCACCTCGAAAGGTCTCGTGCCCAGGGTGATCGTCATGAAGCATGCGTTGCGCAACGCACTGCTACCGATCGTGACCGTGGCCGGGTTGTCGTTCGGATCCCTGTTATCGGGCGCGATCCTCATCGAGGCCATCTTCAACTGGCCCGGCATAGGCAGCTGGGTGTACAACGCCATCACTCAGCGCGATTACCCGATCATTCAGGGCGGCATCCTGTTCATCGCAGGAGTGTTCGTGCTCCTCAACCTGCTCGTCGACCTGTCCTACGTGCTTATCGACCCTAGGATCAGGTACTGATGCGCCGCTTCTTTCGAAACCGGTCAGGTGTGCTGGGCGCGGCCATAGTGCTGTTCTTCGTCGCGGCCACGCTGCTCGCCCCCGTTCTCAGGCCGTACAGCGCCGCTACCGATCGGAACCTGGCCATGCGGCTCAAGCCGCCAAGCGCGGAGCACCTGATGGGCACTGACGAGCTGGGCCGCGATGTGCTCACCAGGGTGTGGCACGGCGGCCGGGTGAGCCTGAGCGTGGCCGTTCTAGTCGTCGCCTTCGCCGCCGTCATGGGCACGTTACTGGGAGTGCTTGCTGGTCTGGCCGGCGGCTGGCTAGACATGACCCTATCCTGGTTCGTAGATATCCTGCTGGCGTTCCCGGGCATACTGCTGGCTATCGCCATCGTGGCCACGCTAGGCGCCACACTATCTAACGCCCTCATCGCCATCTCGATCATGGGCATCCCGGGTTACTACCGTGTCATGCGCTCTTCGGTCATCGGTTTGCGAGACCTGGAGTTCGTGCAGGCGGCATCGGCGTTGGGGTCGTCCCGGTTGAGGATAGCCCTGAGGCATATCCTCCCCAACGGGCTCTCTCCCCTGATAGTGCAGGTGACGGTGGACCTCGGCAGAACCGTGCTGAGCATAGCGGCGCTGGGCTTTCTCGGACTGGGGGCGCAGCCGCCCACACCCGAGTGGGGTCTGATGATCAAGTCTGGGTACGGCCAGTTCCTTAACGCACCGTGGCTCTCTATCGCCCCGGGCTTCGCTATCTACCTCTCGGTGCTCGGGTTCAACCTGCTGGGCGACGCTATCCGTGACCACCTGGACCCGCAACTGAGGGGCTAAC
>JBIQNJ010000062.1:13772-15300 GCA_044462445.1 Truepera radiovictrix
TGAAGCGCCTCTATGAGGGAGCGTCTGCCATCGGTCTGGATATCGGTTTCACGCCTGCAGAGTTGGCGGCAGAGCTGAAGCGCACACTGGCGGCTAACGGCATGTGGGACGGGGTGCACGTTCGGCTCATGGTGACCAGAGGGGTGAAGCGCACGCCGTCGCAGGACCCGCGCCTGACGGTGGGCGGTGCGACCATCGTCATCATCGCCGAGTACAAGAGGAGCAACCCGGATACGACCCACAGCGGCGTAAGGCTGTTCACCTCTACCGTGAGGCGGCCATCGCCGGATGTCCTTGACCCGAAGCTCAACTGCCACAGCAAGCTGCACGAGGTGATAGCCCTTAACCAGGCGCTGCTTGCGGGCGCAGACGAGGCCCTCATGCTCGACCCACACGGAGCGGTAGCCACCTGTAACGCCACGAACTTCTTCATTGTCAGGAGCGGCGAGGTGTGGACATCGACGGGCCAGTACTGCATGAACGGCATCACGCGCGCCAACGTCATCAAGCTGTGTCGGCAGAACGGCATCCCGGTGTTCGAGCGTGACTTCTCACTTACCGATGTATACGGTGCTGACGAATCTTTCGTGACGGGTACGTTCGGTGGGCTGACGCCCGTGACCGTGGTAGACGGGCGGAAGATAGGCTCCCACGTGCCAGGACCGGTAACGGCTAGACTGAGCGCACTGTACGCGAACCTGAAAGAAGAGGTCATCCGCCTGAGCGGGGAGGTACATGGCGCTAAAGCAGTTAGAAGCGGTTGAATCAGGGAGCGAAGCCGGCAAGACCTTGCGAGAGCGGCTCGTCACCACGCTTAGGAAAGCGGTGCTGGAGGCGTCCTTGCCGCCGGGCAGCCGGCTGGTCGAGACCAAGCTCGCTGAGCAGTTAGGCGTCAGCCGCGGCCCTCTGCGCGAGGCCATCTTCCAACTGGTGGAGGAGGGCCTGCTCGAGCAGACGCCGTTCCGGGGTACGGTCGTCAGGTCGCTGTCTGTCGAGGACATCCAGGAGATCTACTCGTTCAGGGTCCTGCTCGAGTCGTTCGCTTTCAAGCTGGTGTGGGACAAGCGGACGCCTGAGTACTTGCGCACGCTCGACTCGCGGCACCGTGCACTTGCCTACGCCATCTATGCCGGCGACCAGCAACAGGCCATAAGGCGCGAGATGGACCTGCATGGGCTGGTGTACGAGTTCTCTGGCCACCGCAGCCTCATAGAGTCATGGAACCTGATGCGCGGAAGGTTGCATTTCTACTACACCCTTCACCACCAGGCGCATAAGCGCGCGGCGGCCTTGCCGGACGCGCACGACCGCTACGTCGAACTCTCTAAAGGAGACGACTTAGGCGCCATGCTGCTTGAAGTCGAGGACCATATGAGGCGCGGGCTTGACACCTTGCAGGCCTTCGTGATCGAACGCAGCAAGGCCGAGAAGCAGCCCTGACCGCCACCTACCTATTGGGTGTCGCCAACGGCGCCCCGACCCAGAGGGTCATGCTGAAGAAGAACCCTTTCCGGCTAGGCTTCAGATG
>JBIQNJ010000063.1:0-15237 GCA_044462445.1 Truepera radiovictrix
TCCCGATCGGGCGGCAGCTGCCCGACCTGGCATGCTCCCGTGGCCGGGGCAGGACCGAGGCGTTGGAACAGCAGTTCCTGCTCCACGGCGGTGGCCAGCATGTGCAGCTGCCGGTTGTTCCGCTGGGCGCGTAACGCCCCCAGCTGAACGGACGCCAGGGCGGCTCCTGCGACGGCCAGTACGGCCATGGCCACGAGCGTCTCGACGAGCGTGAACCCATGCACCCTTACGCTCGGCCGCAGGCCACCGGGTCTTGCCACCATGTTGTTCATTGCTGGGCCTCCACCCGCACGCGCCCCAGGCTGGAGACGATGACGCTGAACGCCCTGCGGGCGTCCGCCAGGACGATGGTGGCCGATATGACCCCGCCGCCATCGCAGGTGCGACCGGAGCCGTCCGCCAGCCACACGAGCCCTCGCGGCAAGCCGGCCACCACCGAGACCCCGGCATGCTCGGACATGGGCACGGCGAGAAGCTGCTGGCCGGCGCTGCATAGGGCCCCGGTGCTGTCGGCCGTGTTCACCACGAAACCGTTGCCCGCCTGAGTGATGGAGACGCTGACACCGCGCCACAGGGCGTTGGCGCGAGCCCAGAGCACGGCCGACCTGACGGCCTGCGCAGCGCGCTGCGTGTTGCTGGGGCGCGCGAAGGCGTAAGCCACCGTGAGCAGCACAGCCAGCACAGCCAACACGAGGAGCATCTCTACCAGGGTGACGCCGGAGCCTCTCATAGCGCCGAGCCTATACGCCCGGCCGCCGCACGCCTCCGGAGGTTTGGCCTGAGCCGAGCGGCTCTAGGTTCGCGCCGCGGCTCGGAACGGCCGAGCCGCTACACCAGGCCGAGCTCGGTGGCGCGCCTGAGCGCGCTCACCCGGTCCCTTACCTCAAGCTTCCTGTACAGGTTCTCCAGGTGGTCCTTGACGGTGTCGGGGCTGAGGCCCAGGCGGCTAGCCATAGCTTTGTTGCTTAAACCGCCGGCGAGCAGCTTAAGCACCTCCTCCTCACGCCTGGTCAGCGACGGCAGGGCCACGGCCGGCATCCAGTCACGTTGCGGCTCGTGCAGTATGTGGCGCAGGACGCGCGCCAACTCGCGCGGCTCGGTCTCCTTCGACAGGTACGCGGTGGCGCCCGCGTCACGCGCCGCCCTGATGACGGCTGGCTCCTCGAACGTCGTGAGCATGACGGCCAGGGGCGCGCCGGGGGCCTCCGTTATGGCCTTGCAGGCGCTTATCCCGTCCAGCTCCGGCATCCGTACGTCCAGCAGCACCACGTCTACGGCCCCATGCCGGCACCGCTCCACCGCCTGCCGGCCGTTCTCCGCCTCACCGACCACCGTGAAGCCCTCGGCGGTCAGGGCCATCGAGAGACCCATGCGGAAGAGCGGGTGATCGTCGACGATCAGGACCCGCGGGCCGGAGTCATCGGCGAGAGGACCGCTCACCTGTTGCCTCCTGCGAACGCCAGCAATACCGTGCCGCCCGGGCCTGTCGCCTCACACACCAGGCGCCCGCCATGAGCCTCCAGCACGCGCCTGGCGATGAACAGGCCCAGGCCCCCGGTGCCGCCCGCGTACTTCTTGCCTGCGATGCTCACGTCATGACCGATGAACGGCTGAGCGAGCTTCTCCAGCGACTGGGGAAGGCCCGGGCCGTCGTCGTGCACGCGCACCATGCCGGGGTAGATCTGTATCTCGATGCTGCTGCGCGCGTACCGTACGGCGTTACTTATGAGGTTGTAGAGGGCGCGCTCGAGTTCGCGGGCGTCGGCCAAGGCGTCTCCCCCACCCTGGACGGCGATCCTGATGCCCCGCTCCTGCCGCAGGGGCTCGAGGCGGCCCACTACCCGGCTCACGAGGTCGCCGAGCGCCACATGCTCTCTGACCAGCGGAACGTCGGAGCGCTCGAGCCTGTGGGCGTCCACCAGCTTCTGCACCAGGTCTATCAGGGCAGTGAGCTCGTTGGTCAGGTGCCCCACGACCTCCACGCGCTTCTCGCGCGTGAGCGTGTCGTTCTCCCGCACTATCTGCAGCAGGTTGTTGGCGGCCACGAGCGGCGTCTTGAGGTCGTGCATCAGGGCCGCCATGAAGGCGCTACGGCGCCCCTGTTCGTGCTCCACTTGGGCGAGGAGCTGGTTGAAGGAGCGCCGGAGCGACCGCACCTCCGCGGGGTCGTCGGACGAGATGACGAGGCGGGCCGTGGCCAGCTGCTCCGCCGTGTGCGGCAGCGCCAGAACGTCTCGTGACGCCTTGAGAAGGGGCGCGAGCAGGATGCCCGACAGCAGGTAGCCGACGAGGGCGGAGAGCGCCACGACACCTGCCAACCACAGCGAGACGGTGAGCCACATGCCGTCTACCTCACCGGCACGGCGGTAGGCCGGCAGGAGCACGGCGACGACCATGAACATGTTGGGCACCGCCGACAGGAAGGCGATGACCAGTGCCACCTGCGCGCGCAGGCTGAGCGGCCCTAAGCGCACGCCGGCTTCACTCCTCCGTTGCGAGCACCGCCAGGAACGCCTCCTGCGGCACCTCCACCGTTCCGATCTGCTTCATGCGGGCCTTGCCCTTCTTCTGCTTCTCGAGCAGCTTCTTCTTACGGGTTATGTCGCCACCGTAGCACTTGGCCAGGACGTCCTTGCGGAAGGCTTTCACTGTGGCGCGGGCGAGGATCTTACCGCCTATGGCCGCCTGCACTGGTATGGAGAACATCTGCCGCGGGATGACCTCGGCCATGCGGTCCACCATCCGCCGACCGACGTCGTACGCCTTGTCGCGATGGGCGATAACAGCCAGGGCGTCCACGCGCTCCTCGTTGACCAGCACGTCTATCTTCACCAGGTCGCCCGGCCTGTAGCCCGAGAACTGGTAGTCCATGGACGCGTAGCCGCGCGAGAGCGATTTGAGGCGGTCGTGGAAGTCGTAGAGGATCTCGCCGAACGGCACGTCGTACTTCAGCTCCACGCGGTGGCCGTGATAGACGATGTCCTTCATCACTCCGCGCTTCTCCTGGAGGAGGCCCATGGCGGAACCCATGTACTCCTCGGGCAGGTAGACGGATAGGCCCACCCACGGCTCAGCGATCTCCTCCATGCGGTCGGGCGTGGGTAGTTCGCTGGGGTTCTGGACCACGAGCTCCTCACCGGCCGTGGTGCGCACGTGATAGACGACCGCCGGCGCGGTGGCGATGAGCGAGAGGTCGAACTCCCGCTCCAGACGCGCCTGCACGATGTCGGCGTGCAGCAGGCCCAGGAAACCGCAGCGGAAGCCGAACCCCAGAGCCTCGGAGGTCTCCGGCTCGAACGAGAAGGCCGCGTCGTTGAGCCGCAGCTTCTCCAGCGCCTCCCGCAGCTTGGGGTAGTCCTCGGTATCAGTGGGGTAAAGGCCCGAGAACACCACGGGCATGGCCGGTTTGAAGCCCGGCACGGGCCTGTCGGTCGGGTTAGAGGCGCCGGTGACCGTGTCACCTATCTGGGTGTCCGAGATCTCCTTGATGCTGGCAGTGAACCAGCCCACCTCGCCCACCCCCAGCCTGTCCGACACGGTGGGCTCGGGGCGGAAGAAGCCCACCTTGTCGACCTCGAAGGTCTTGCCGGTAGACATGACCTGCACCTGATCCTTGGCCCTGATGCTGCCGTCGAACACGCGGATGAAGGCGATGACCCCTTGGTAGGCGTCGTACACGGCGTCGAAGATGAGCGCGCGCAGCGGAGCGTCAGCGTCTCCCGCCGGGGCGGGCAGGTGCTCGACGATGCCCTCCAGAACCGCGCGTACGTTCTCGCCCGTCTTGGCGCTGACGGGCACGGCGTAGTCACCAGGTATACCGATGACGTCCTCGAGCTCTTCGATGGCGCGGGGCACGTCGGCAGCGGGCAGGTCGATCTTGTTGACGACGGGCAGGATCTCCAGGCCGTTGTCAGTGGCGAGGTAGGCGTTCTGGATCGTCTGCGCCTCTACCCCTTGAGCGGCGTCTATCACGAGGAGCACCCCCTCGCAGGCACGCAGGGCGCGCGAGACCTCGTAGTTGAAGTCCACGTGGCCGGGGGTATCTATGAGGTTGAAGAGGTAGGTGCTGCCGTTGTCGGCCGTGTAGAACAGGCGCATGGGCGTGGCCTTGATGGTTATGCCGCGCTCGCGCTCCAGCTCCAGCGAGTCAAGCATCTGGTCGCGCTTCTCGCGCTCGCTGACGCTCTGAGTCAGGTCAAGGATACGATCTGCCAACGTCGACTTACCGTGGTCAACATGGGCGATGATCGAGAAGTTACGGATCTCCACCGGCCCAGTGTACCGTGAACAACGTGCTTCTCAGAACGCCGGACTTCCGGCCTAGCGGGTGGCCAGCCTGCGCCTCATCCGGCATCCGGGGCAGGCGGTAGGGAGGGCGGTCACGCTTCTTCGTGCGCCCGCCGTCTGGCCTCGAACACCTCGCGCAGCAGGCGCTCGGCCCGTCGCGCCTCCACGCCGCCGGTGATGTCAGGGGCGCGCTTCCACCCCTCACCGCTAAGGTCGGTGACGCCGCCCAGCGCGCCGTCCCTAAGGTTGGTGGCGCCGTAGACGACGCGCCCGATGTGGGTGTTGAGCACAGCGCCGAAACACATGGGGCACGGCTCCAGGGTCACGTACAGCGTCGCGCCCGCCAGCCGCCAGTCGCCGGTGGCAGCGGCGGCCTGCCTGAGGGCGAGCAGCTCGGCGTGGGCGGTCGGGTCGCTGCTACGCTCCGACCGGTTATGCGCCGCGGCCAGCAGTTCTCCCGTAGCCGAGACCACTACCGCACCGACCGGCACCTCGTCCGAGCGCGCGGCCACAGCGGCCTGCTCCAGCGCCAGGTGCATGAAGTGGCGATCGCGGTCCAGGAGGTTCGGCACGCCTTCCCTCGCGGCGCCCGCCGCTACTGCGACGCCTTCGATCCAGAGCACCTCGCTGCCGCCACTGCCCTCGGTCTCGCTGCGGCTCTGGCCGCCTCCGGCGCCGATTATGCCGCCTACTCCAGGGGCGATGCGGGCTGCGCCGTCGCTAGCGAGCACCCGCAGCGAGCCGCGCGTGGCCCGGGGCACCTTGAGGTCGATGAGGAGGTCGCTCACCAGCTTGCGCCCACCTGGAAGCCGTATGCGGTCGCCCGGCCGTAGGCCTCGCAGCGTGAGGCCCGTGAAGCGGCTGACGACAGCCGGGTCTACCTCGGCGGGCAGTTGCAGGGCGCTGACGACCGGCTCCTCAGGCCGCTTGAGCGGCTCCGGGTCCGCAGCGCTCATATGAAGCGCGCCGTAAGCGATCTCGACCGCGCCCCCACCCGGCAGCGACCGTCGCCAGGGTCCGGCCGCCACCGAGCCTGCTTCTCGGTCCAGCGCCGCCAGAGCTCGATCGTCGATCTCTGTCAGTAGGCCGTCGTCAGGTTCGGACCCGAGCTGCCTAAGCCGTGCGGCGAGCGCCCCCTTCCTGACAGCGGCAGGCGCCGACCGGTAAGCGTCCAGCCGCATGGCGCCGGGGGGGAAGCGGCGCCGGGCGGCCTCGTCGAGCGCCGCTCGCGCCTCCTGCTGGCTGGCCGCCAGGCCCGCCAGCCGCTCCTGAGCGGTGGGGTAGCGCTGCTCCAGGAGCGGGATGACCTCGTTCCGCAGCCAGGCGCGGTTACGGTCCAGGCTGGCGTTGGTGGCGTCCTCTACCCAGCCCTCGCCCAGGTGTTCCAGGTACCGGCGGAGAACCGCGCGGCGTTCGCCTAGCAGGGGCCGGATGACCCCCTTCTGGCGTGGGCTGATGCCTACGGGATAGGCCGACCCCCTCAACGCCTGCAGCAGCACCGTCTCGGCCACGTCCTCCAGGGTGTGCGCCACGACGATAGCTCCCCCTGGGGCGCGGTCGGCGAGCACTTTGTAGAGGAACGTGTAGCGCAGGCGCCTGGCCCCGTCCTCGAGGTTCCAGCCGCGCGCCTGGGCGATGCGCCTGACGTCAGCCCCGCCCTCAACGTACTCCAGCGCCAGGCGCCCGCACAGTTCCCGCACGAAGCGGGCGTCGTCACCAGACTCGTGCCTAAGGCGGTGGTCGTAGTGAGCCACCACGACGTGACGGCCGGTGCGCACGAGAAGGTGCAGCGCCGCCACCGAGTCCCCTCCGCCGGAGACGGCCACCACGAGCTTGCCAAGGCTCGCCAGCCGACCAGCGACACGCCGCTCCAAGGCCGCCGCTTCTGCTTCCGTAAGTGCCACCGCCCGCTCCTCGCGCTCCACTCAGCCATTATGACCACCGTGCCCCGCGTATACTCCATGAGATGACGGTAACGATCGTTGTTCTCGATTCCGTGGGCCTGGGGTCGCTGCCCGACGCCGCGGCCTTCGGCGACGAAGGCGCCCACACGCTGGATCACACGCTCAACGCTACGGGGGTCCAGTTACCGAACCTGACCAGCCTCGGGCTGGGCAACGTTACGGGCGTGCACGCGCTGGCCGCGACGCGCGCGCCGCTCGCCAGCTTCGGCCGCATGAACGAGGTCTCGCCAGGTAAGGACACCACCACGGGTCACTGGGAGTTCATGGGCGTGCAGCTCGAGCATCCGTTCAGGACGTTCGAGGAGTTCCCGCCCGCGGTCATGAACGCTTTCGATGCGCTAACCGGTCGGGGGCATCTCGGCAACTACCCGGCATCGGGCACGGAGGTCATAGCCGAACTGGGCGAAGAGCATATGCGCACGGGTAAGCCGATCGTGTACACGAGCGCAGACTCCGTGTTCCAGATCGCCACCCACGTCGACGTGGTGCCGCTGGAAACGCTCTACCGGTGGTGCGAGGGGGCCCGGCAGATACTAACCGGCGAGAACGCCGTGGCACGGGTGATCGCGCGGCCGTTCACAGGCGCGCCCGGCGCGTTCGAGCGCCTCGGCGCCAAGCGCCACGATTACTCGGTGGAGCCGGAGACCGAGACCGTGCTGGACGCCCTCAAGGCCGCCGGCAAAGAGGTCATCGGCGTCGGCAAGATCCCAGACATCTTCGCCCACCGCGGCTTCACGCGCGAGGTGCCCAGCGGCACCAACCAGGAGGGCATAGACCGCACGGTCGAGTTGCTGAAGGAGCGCCCCGAGGGTCTTGTGTTCACCAACCTAGTGGAGTTCGATTCGCTTTACGGTCACCGTCGCGACCCGCGCGGTTACGCCAACGCCCTGCGGGAGACGGACGAGCGCCTCCCCGAGCTGCTGGCAGCCGTGAGCCCCGGCGACACGCTGCTCATCATCAGCGACCACGGCAACGATCCGACGTGGCCCGGAACCGACCACACGCGGGAGTACGGCATGCTTCTCGCGTACGGCCCTGACGCCCAAGGCAGCGACCTCGGCACCCGCGCCACTTTCGCCGACGTGGGAGCCACGGTGGCAGACCTGCTCGGCGTGGCGTGGTCGGGCCCGGGCACGAGCTTCAAACATATGCTGGGGTCGGGCACCGGTCAGCGAGGCAGGTAGACCCACTTTCCTTCTGAGATCACCTGGGCGGCGCCGTCCACCACGCTGATGGCCGTGGCGTCGTCTACGGCGTACGCATCGGTGGTGAGGCCCGCCGCCCACCTCTCCGCGGTCGCCAGGGTGTTCGAGGGCAGCGTCGGGTTGTCTAGGTGCGGGAAGATGGAGAAGCTGACCGCGCCGAGCGCGGCGTCGCTGCCGTCGGGCGCCTGCCAGCCCACGAACTCCCTACCGATGCGCGGAGTCATGACCATGCTGCCCGCGCTCATCCCGACCCAGACGGTGTGAGCTAGGCCCGGCAGCATCGCGGCCAGCCCTGAGGCCTGCAACCAGTGGGCGAGGTACAGCGCGTCGCCCCCCGATACCAGGAGGGCGTCTGCTCGCTCGACGAGCGGCACCCACCGCTCCCTAGCGATGCTGGGCAGGGCCGTCAGCTCCAGCAACCCGACCGAGGCCCACCCGAGGTCGGTCATCGGGTTCTCGGGCTGCTGCCCGCTGATGAAGCGCCAGGCAAGCTCGCCTGGCCCAACGGCAGGATGACCGTACATGGCGGTAGGGATGCAGAGCGCGCTCGCCTCCTCGACAGACTTGCCTAACAGCTCCACGAGCCGCGCGCGGATGCTGGCGTTGGTCACGCCGGCAGAGGTAAGCAGGTATCTCAAGGGTCACCTCACGTAGCCAGGCCACAACGACCGCCACCTGGTCAGAGTGTGCCAATCATAGACCGCTGACCGGCCCATGCCCGCTCCCCACCTACCCGGCACGTCAAGAACCTTGGAGTGGGGCGCGTGAACATAAGCAACGGAGATCGCTACCATCGCCTGGCGAGAGAGCCCCGCTCGGTTGTCGGTGGGGGTGTGCGCTCGACGAGTCGAAGCGCCTCACCAACCGAAAGAGCTCCCCCGGCCACCAGGCCGGGGGAGCTCCAACTGCAACGGCAGCGCCTAATCGGTAACGAGTTCGATTAGCGCTTCTTGCGTGCCGTCGCCCCGGCGACTGGTGAGCCGGTAGATACGGGTGTAGCCGCCGGGCCTGTCGGCGTAGCTGGGGGCGATCTCGTTCATCAGCTTGCGCTGGATGTCGTGATCGTGGATCTCGCGCGCGATGAGGCGGCGGGCGTGAAGGTCGCCACCACGGGCGGTGGTGATGAGCTTCTCGACGTAAGGCTGAAGGTTCTTGGCCTTGGCAAGCGTGGTCTTGATGCGACCGTGCCGCAGCAGCGCCGTGGCCTGGCTGCGGGCCAGGGCGGTACGGTGACTGCTGGAGCGACTCAGCTTGCGGCCTGACGATAGGTGACGCATTCGTTACTCCTTGAGGTTCAGTCCGCGCGCCAAGAGGCGCTCCTTGATCTCTTCCAGCGACTTCTCGCCTACCCCGCCGACCTTCTTGAGGTCGCGTTCCGAGAGCGCCAGGAGAGCGTTGACCGAGTCGATGCCTTCTTCCTGCAGCGAGTGCAGGACGCGGCTGGAGAGGTCCAGAGACTCGAGGCTCATGGTGACCTCTTTCTCGGGGACCTTCACGTCGTCGACAGGGCTGATGGTGGGGATGGTGATGGCTGCCGCCGGCACCTCTTCGTCAAGGACGGCGCCGTTGCCGCTGAAGACGCTCAGCTGGCCGCGGAGGGTCTCCACGGCGATGTCGAGCGCGTCACGCGGTTCGACACTGCCGTCGGTCCACACGCGCAGCGTCAGGCGGTCGAGGTCGGTCTTCTGGCCGACGCGGGTGTCCTCGACCCTGTAGGCCACGCGGCGTACCGGGGTGTAGACGGCGTCGACGGGGATCGAGTTGATGCGGTCCTTCGTGCCGTGGATCTCGGCCGGCACGTAGCCCACGCCGCGCTCGACACGGACCTCCATGACCAGCCGACCGCCCTTGGACAGGGTGGCGATATGCAGGTCTGGGTTCACGACCTCGGCGTTGGAGGGGACGTCGAACTTGGCGGCGGTGACGTCGCCCGCGCCCTCAGCCCGGAGGGTGAGGGTGACCGGGTCGTTGTCGTACATCTTCACGACCAGGTCTTTGAGGTTGAGGATGATCTGCATGACATCCTCCTTGACCCCGTCGATGGTCGAGAACTCGTGAAGCACGTCTTCGATGTAGACGCTGGTGACTGCCGTGCCCGGGATGGACGACAGCAGGATGCGGCGTAGGGGGTTGCCTAGGGTAACGCCGTAACCACGCGGTAGCGGCTCGACCACGAACTCGGCGTAGCTGCCGTCGATCTTGGCCTTGAACTCTGGAATGATCTGCACCAGTACCTCCTCGGTAGCGACTTAAAGAGCGTGTACGCCGCTCAGCGAGAGTAGTACTCGATGACCAGGAGCTCGTTAACGGGCACCATGATGTCTTCGCGCGAGGGGCGGTGAAGGAACTTGCCCTTCAGGGCCTCTGCGTCGAACTCGAGCCAGGGGTTGAGCTTGCCACGCTTGCGGTCTTCGACGTTGGCGTGGATGAACGGGTTCTTGCGCGCGCGCTGGGCCACTTCGATCTCGTCGCCGGGGCGAAGCCGGTAGCTGGGGATGTCGACGCGCTTACCGTTCACCAGGATGTGACCGTGGGCCACGAACTGGCGCGCCTGACGCCTGGTGTAGGCGATGCCGAGGCGGTAAACCACGTTGTCAAGGCGGGACTCGAGCAGCTGCAGGAACACGGTTCCGGTGGAGCCTTCCTGCTTGGCAGCCTCTTCGAAGAGGTTGCTGAACTGCTTCTCGCTCATGTTGTAGTAGAAGCGCAGCTTCTGCTTCTCGCGCAGACGCACACCGTAGTCGCTGGGCTTCCGGCGACGGCGCTGGCCGTGCTGGCCCGGCGGGTACGGGTGCTTCTCCATGTAGCGCTGCACCTTGGGCGTCTCGACGAGGTTGGTGCCCTCGCGGCGGCTGATCTTTACTATCGGTCCTCTATACCTACCCATGTTTCTCCTCGGCCCCCATCATGGGGCCTTAAGTCCGTATCCCTTAAGGACGCTTCCGCTTGCGCGGGCGGCAGCCGTTATGCGGGTGGGGGGTGTCATCGATGATGGTGCGAACGTTCACGCCCGTGGCCTGGATGGAGCGGATGGCCTGTTCACGGCCGCTGCCCGTACCACGGATGATGATGTCGACCTGGGAGACACCCATGTTCTGCGCCTTGCGGGTGGCGTCGGCGGCGGCGAGCTGCGCGGCGTACGGGGTGCCCTTCTTGGAACCCTTGTAGCCGATGGAGCCGGCCGAGGACCACGCCACGGTGTTGCCGCCCATGTCGGTGATGGTGACGATGGTGTTGTTGTAAGAGGCGTGGATGAAGGCCTTGCCCTCGGAAAGGGAGCGCTTGACGCGCTTCTTGGCGCCCTTGGTGGTTGTGGCTTTAGCCATGGATCAGTTACCTACTTCCTCGGGGCCTTCTTCTTGCCGGCCACGGTGCGACGCGGTCCCTTGCGGGTGCGGGCGTTGGTCTTCGTGGACTGGCCACGCACGGGAAGGCCGCGGCGGTGACGGAGGCCGCGGTAGCACCCGATGTCCATGAGCCGCTTGATGTTGAGCTGCACCTCGCGGCGGAGGTCGCCCTCGACCTTGTAGTCGCGGTCGACGACCTCGCGCAGGCGCGTGACTTCGCTCTCGGTGAGGTCCTTGACGCGGGTGCTGGGGTCTACCTCGGCCTTAGCGAGGATGTCGCTAGAGCGCGACCAGCCGATGCCGTAGATGTACGGCAACGCCGCTTCGATGCGCTTCTCGCGCGGCAGGTCTACACCTGCGATACGGGCCATGCTTATCCCTGCCTCTGCTTATGAGTTGGGTTGACAGTGCAGATGACGTACACGCGGCCGTGCCGGCGCACCACCTTGCACTTGTCGCACATTGGTTTGACTGAAGCTCTGACCTTCATGCTTCTCTCTCCTACTTGCGGTAAACGATGCGGCCCTTCTCAGGGTCGTAAGTGCTGATCTCGACGACAACGCGGTCGCCGGGAAGGATGCGGATGTAGTGCCGGCGCATCTTGCCCCCTACGTGGGCAAGGATCTCGGGCCCCGCGTCCAACTGGACCAGAAAGGTCGTGTTGGGACGTGCTTCCAGGACTACGCCTTCGGTACGAATAGTGTCCTGCGTCGTTTCCTCTTGGCGTTGCTCGCGTGGCTTCCTGGGCGGACCCGATGCTCTACGCGCCATGCACACCTCCTCCTGCGGTGGGGATGACTCCCTCGCCGCTCCCTGCAGTCAGCACCCATGGGCCGCTCTCTGTGATGGCCACGGTGTGCTCGAAATGTGCCGCCAGCGAACCGTTCTCGGTGGATGCCGTCCAGCCATCGTCGGCGATGATCACGCGTGCGCGCTTCTGAGCCACCATCGGCTCTATCGCCAGTACGAGGCCGGGACGGAGAACGGGTCCAGTTCCGGCACGACCAAAGTTGGGCAGTTCGGGCCCCTCGTGGAAATCGCGACCTATGCCGTGACCCACGAACTCCCTTACCACCCAGTAACCTGCCGCTTCGACGACGTCCTGTATGGCCGCGGAAACATCGCCAAGGCGGGCGCCCGGTTGTGCCTTCTCGATGCCGGCGGTCAGCGACCGCTGGGTGGCGTCAAGCAGGCGGCGGGCTTCGACGGAGACGTTACCAACCGGGTACGTTACAGCCATGTCGGCGTGGTACCCGCGGTAGTGCGTCCCGATGTCGATCGACAGTACATCGCCTTCCACAAGCGGGCGGCCGTCAGGGAAACCGTGGACGACTACCTCGTTCGGGGAGGCGCAGATCGAGGCGGGAAAGCCGTTGTAGCCTTTGAAACTAGGCTTTCCGCCGCGTGAGAGGATAGCAGATTCAGCCGCCTCGTTCAACTCGGCGGTCGTCACCCCGGGCGCGATGAGGCCGGCCACATGTTCGAGCGCCTCGCGGTTTATGCGGGCGGCCTCGGCCATGATGTCCAGTTCTGCTCTGCGCTTGAGGATCATTCGGTCTCCGCGTTCAGCACCGCTTCGACGCGGCTCGTGACCTCATCGAGCGAGCCCACGCCGTCGACCGAGCGCAGCTTGCCCTGCTCACCGTAGTAGCTGAGCAGCGGCGCCGTCTGGTCGCGGTAGACCTGCATGCGGGTGCGGATGGTCTGCTCGTTGTCGTCCGAGCGGCCCTCCTGCTCGGCGCGTGACACCAGGCGGCGCACCAGCTCGTCCTCGTCCACCGCCAGCTCGACCGCGGCGGCGATCTCGGCGCCGTAGTCGGCGAGCAACTGATCGAGGGCCTGTGCCTGAGCCGTGGTACGGGGGAAGCCGTCGAGCAGCACTCGCACGGGGTCCTGGGCGTCGAGCTCGGCCTTGACCATGCCGATGATGATGTCGTCGGGCACGAGAACACCCTCGTCCATCAGCACCTTGGCCTGCACACCCAGCTCGGTGCCGCGCCGCACGTGGTCGCGCAGCATGTCGCCGGTGGAGAGCTTAGTGAGATCGCGCGCCGCCGCGAGGCGCTGCGCCTGCGTGCCCTTGCCGGCTCCCGGCGGGCCCATCAGCAGCAGCACCTCGCTGGTGGCGTTACTCACCTAGAACCGCCTCCCGCGCCCGCGGATGCGGCCCTTCGCTACGAAGCCCTCGTAGTGGCGCATCATGAGCTGCGATTCGAGCTGGCGCAGCGTGTCGAGCGCCACACCCACCATGATGAGCAGGCCCGTGCCCGAGAGGGCGAACTCGAGCCCCTGCACACCCGTGATCCAACCGAGCAGCGTGGGTAGCGCGTTCACGAGGCCGAGGAAGAGAGCGCCCCAGAGTGTGATGCGGGCGGTGATGCGGGTGAGGTGGTCGGTGGTGGGCTGACCGGGCCTCACGCCCGGCACGAAGCCGCCGTACTCGCGGAGGTTCTCGCTGATCCGGCGGGGATCGAACGAGATCTGCGTGTAGAAGTACGTGAAGCCGATGATGAGCAGCGTGCTGGTGAGGAGCCCCTGCCACCGCATCGGGTCGAACCAGGCACCAAGCGCTATGGCGAAGTTGTTGTCCGGGAACGCGCCGATTATCGTCTGCGGCAGGATCAGGATGGCCACAGCGAAGATGATGGGGATCACGCCGGCTGCGTTCAGGCGCAGCGGGATGTAAGTGGTCTGGCCGCCCATGACCTTACGCCCTACGACCTTGCGTGCGTACTGCACGGGTATGCGCCGCTCGGCCTGCTGCACCAGCACCATGCCCGCGATCGTTACCACGAGCAGTATTAGGTAGAAGGCCAGACCGAACACGTTGGACTCACCCGCGCCGATCAGCTGGAACTGCTGCACCAGCGCGGTCGGGATAGCGGCCACGATGCCCGCGTAGATTATCAGCGAGATACCGTTACCGATGCCGTACTCGGTTATCTTCTCGCCCAGCCACATGACCACGGTGATGCCGGCGATCTGCGTCACGAGAACGACGAACCAGAAGAACGGACCGTTGGCCCAGCCCACCTTGAGCGCGCCTGAGGGACCCAGCAGGGCGATGGCGAGGAACAGCGCCTGGATGGCGCCGAGCGCTGTGGCGCCCCAGCGGGTGTACTGCGTGATCTTACGTCTACCCTCCTCGCCCTCCTTCGAGAGCTTCTGAAGGGGTGGGTAGGTGCTTGTGAGCAGCTGGATGATGATGCTCGCGGTGATGTACGGGATGACTCCCAGAGCGGCGATCGAGAACTGCTCGAAGTTGCCGCCCGAGATGAAGTTGAGCAGCCCCAACGCGCCCGATCCGAAGCCACTGGCGCGCAGCGCCTCGATGTCCACGCCCGGTGTAGGGATGTGGGCCATGAGGCGGTACGCTGCCAAGAGCCCGATGGTAACGAGCAGCTTGGCCCGCAAGTCCGGGATAACCAGAGCATTGCGAAAGGCCTTAAGCATGGTTACTGCTCCTCAGGTGCGGCGGGTAGGACCACCTGACCACCAGCGGCGGTCACGGCTTCAACTGCGCCCCGGGAGGCGGAGTCGACGGTGATGACCAGGCCCTTGACCGTCAGCTCACCGTCGGCGAGCAGCTTCACGGGGTGGTCGACACGGCGGACGAAGCCGCCGGCGACGAGCTTGGCGACGTCGACGCTCTCGCCTTCGGCGAAGCCGTTGAGGTCGCGTAGGTTGACGAGCTGGAGCGGCTCCTTGACGCGGTTGAAGCCGCGCTTGGGGAGGCGCATGATCAGGCGCGAGCGCCCGCCTTCCCAACCGGCGCCCTGCGAGAAGCCGCTGCGGCTCTTCTGGCCCTTCTGGCCACGGCCGGCGGTCTTGCCACGGCCGCTACCGAGGCCGCGGCCCACCCGGCGGCGGCTCTTCTTAGCGCCGGGCGCGGGCTTGAGTTCGTTGAGCTTCACTGCTTGTCCTGCCCTTCGATGGTCAGCAAGTGCTCTACCTTGCGCAGCATGCCGCGCGTGCTTTCGTTGACCTTCACCTCACGCACGTCGCCCGTCTTGCGCAGACCGAGCGCGTTCACGGTGGCGCGCTGATCTCTCGACACGCCGATGAGGCTACGCCTCAGCGTCACCTTGATCATTCCGCCATCTCCCGGATGCGCTTGGAGTCGGCGTAGGTGCGCAGCTGCTTGAGGCCGTCGATGACGGCGTAGGCCACGTTGGTCTGGTTGCGCGAGCCGAGCTCCTTGGTGAGGAGGTTGCTATAGCCTGCGAGTTCGACGATGGCGCGCGGCACGGAGCCCGCGATGACGCCCGTGCCCGCGCCCGCGGGCTTGAGCATGACGCGGCTGGTGCCGTGGGCACCGATGACCTCGTGGGGGATCGTGCCGCCCTCTTCGATGGGCACGTTGATGATGTGGCGGCGGGCCACGTACTGGCCCTTCTGCACGGCCACGGGCACTTCACGCGCCTTGCCGAGGCC
>JBIQNJ010000064.1:0-15119 GCA_044462445.1 Truepera radiovictrix
ACGCCGGCCCGGCTCACCCGCACGAGGCGCAGCAGCCCAAGAAGTTGGAGTTGGCCTGATGGAACAGTTCTACGGTACCGGCCGCCGCAAAGAGGCCGTGGCCCGCGTATTCCTCCGCCCCGGCAGCGGCCGCATCTCGGTCAACGGCCGTGAGTTCCAGGAGTACTTCCGCGGCATCCTCGTCGGCGTGCAGGCTCTCGAGCCTCTGAAGGACACCAACACCGCCGGCCGCTTCGACGCCATCATCACCGTCAAAGGCGGCGGCCCTAGCGGCCAGTCCGACGCCATAAAGCTGGGCGTGGCCCGCGCGCTCCTGAAGATCGACCCGAACTACCGCCCCATCCTCAAGCAGAAGGGGCACCTGACGCGCGACGCCCGCATCGTCGAGAGCAAGAAGTACGGCCTCAAGAAGGCCCGCCGCGCGCCGCAGTACAGCAAGCGCTGACCCGGCAGCTCCCCGAGCTACCCTAAGCAAGCACTGGCGAGGCGTGTGCCCGAAGGCACCGCCTCGTTCTCTTTTCACCCACATCACCGGGCCCACCTGGCGCACACCACGACCGGGCCCAACGGAGTCGACCACATGAGCACTATCCAGGCGATCATCCTAGGCATCGTCCAGGGCCTCACCGAGTTCCTGCCGGTGAGCAGTTCCGGGCACCTCGTGCTGGCTAACTACTTCCTCGGCTGGGGTGACTCCCTCGAGCTTTACGTAGACATCGCCACCAACACCGGCACGTTCCTAGCGGTGTTCATCTACCTGTTCAAGGACGTGGCCAAGGCGTTCACGGGCTTCGCGCGCGGTGTGGTGTCGGCCGAGGCGCGCAAGGAGGACGGCTGGCGGCTGGCGCTGCTGGTCATCGTGGGCTCCATCCCCACGGCCATCCTCGGCCTTGCCATGCGCAACGTCTTCCACGAGCTCAACCGGCCCCTGCCGGTGGCCATAGCTTTGCTGCTCACGGGCTTCATCCTCTGGCTCGCTCCCAAGTCCGGCCGCAAGCATGCGGTGGGCCAGGTTACGTTCCTGGACGCGCTCATCGCCGGCACGGTTCAGGGTCTCGCCGTCATCCCGGGCATCTCGCGCTCCGGCTCGACCATCTCAGCACTGCTGTGGCGCGGTGTAGACAAGGAGCTGGCGCCCAAGCTGTCGTTCCTCATGTACATGGTGGTATCGCTAGGTGTGGCAGTCCTCGGCATCAGCGAGGTGCTCTCGGCCGACATCCACCTCGTTCCGCTGGTGGCCATGACCGTAGCGTCCTTCGCGGTGGGTTACGCGGCGCTCACCATCGTCTTCTCGCTCCTAAGGCGCGGGCAGTTCCGGGTGTTCTCGCCCTACCTGTGGGCGGTTGGCGCCTTCACCCTCCTGTACGTCCTGTTCCTCGGCTGAACCGTTCCTCTAGGCGGCAGTTCCGTGCAGCCGGGAAGGATTCCGGCCTACAAAGCCCGCGCTATGATGCCCATACAAGGAGGCGTCTTGAATGAGAGTCGTCACCCGCATAGCTCCATCACCGACCGGTGATCCTCACGTAGGGACGGCCTACATCGGCCTGTTCAACTACGTGTTCGCGAAACACCACGGCGGCAAGTTCATACTGCGTATAGAGGACACCGACCGTCAGCGTTACTCCGAGGGCGCCGAGCAGCGCATCCTCGAGATGTTCTCGTGGCTGGGCATCGAACCCGCAGAGGGTCCCGACATAGGCGGCCAAGCGGGCCCGTACCGCCAGAGCGAACGGCTGGAGATCTACCGGCAACACGTGCAGATGCTGCTGGATAACGGCAAGGCGTACCGCGCCTTCGAGACCGCCGAAGAGCTCGATGCCATGCGCGTGGAGCAGAAGCGTCTGGCGCAGCCGCTCGGTTACGACGGTCGGGGCCGCGGCATGCCCAAGGACGAGCAGGAGCGTAGGGCCGCCGCCGGCGAGCCCCACGTGGTGCGCCTCATCACCCCCGACGAGGGCGATGTCACGTTCGTGGACAGGCTGCGTGGTCCCGTCGCCATTCCGGCCACGGAGGTGCGCGACCTCGTGCTGTTCAAGAGCGACGGCTACCCTACCTACCACCTGGCCAACGTCGTAGACGATCACCTCATGGGCGTCACGCACGTCATCCGCGCCGAGGAGTGGATCTCCAGCACCCCGCTGCACTACCTGCTGTATAAGGCGTTCGGCTGGCAGCAGCCCGAGTTCATCCACATGCCGCTGCTCCGCAACCCGGACCGCAGCAAGGTGAGCAAGCGCAAGCTGGACACCTCGGTAGACTCCTACCGGCAGCAAGGCATACTGCCGGAGGCGCTGCTGAACTTCCTGGCCACCATGGGCTGGAGTCTGCCCGACGGCCGCGAGGTCTTCAGCGTGGACGAGATGGTGAGGCAGTTCGACATCGACCGCGTGTCTTTAGGCGGTCCTATATTCGACCTGAAGAAGCTGCGCTACTTCAACACGAAGTACCTGCGCGACGTCCTAAGCCTCGAAGAGGTGGCAGAGCGCGTGAAGCCGCTGTTCGAGGCGGCGGGCTACGACTGCAGCGATGAGGACTACCTGCTCGACGTGGTCGACGTCCTTAGGCCCCGCTCCGAGACGCTGATGGACCTGGTCGACCAGGCGGGCTACTTCTTCCGCGACACCGTTCGATACGACGAGGCCGCGCGCAAGCAGCTGGCCACGGGTCAGACGCACCTTCAGGGCGTAGAGCGCGAGCTCTCGATGCTGGAGTTCTTCGATTACGACGGCGTAGACGACATGCTGCGCGACTACGTTCAGGACCAGGCAGTGCCTATGGGCAAGGTGCTCATGCCCCTCCGGGCTGCACTCACCGGCACCACCCAGGCTCCCAGCGTCACCGACCTGATCGTGGTGCTGGGCAAGCGCGAGTCCTTGAGGCGCATCGGCCAGGCGCTCACGTTCATAGACGCCGGCCTGCCGGACGACGACCCGCAGCGGGCTCTGGAGGAAGAGAAGGCCCGCAAGGCCGCCGAGGAGCAGGCGCGCACCAGCCACAGCAAGAGTCTGGGCGCCGAGCGCATAGCGCAGCTACGGGCGCAGGCCGGCGCCGCAGGCGAGGAGTCCTTCTAGATGAGCTGGTTCGACAGGCTAAGGCAGGGCCTCGGGCGCACGCGTGCGGGCATGGGCGCCCCCACCACCCCCTCAGGCGCGGGCCCGGCACAGAGTGCCAGCGCCTGGGAGATGGACTGGGACGACCTGGAGTTCGCCCTCATAGGCGCCGACGTGGGCGCGCGCCTGGCCGCCACCGTGGTGGCCGATGCCAAGAAGGAGCGCGAGCGCGGCACGCCCTTCGTCGAAGCCCTCGAGAAAGCTCTGCTGGACCAGCTTGAGCCCGACCGCCTGCGGCAGAAGCTGCGCCGCGTGGGCTTCGACCTGGACGTGAACCGCAAGCTGGTGGAACCCAAGGGCAAGGTCATCATGGTCGTCGGCGTCAACGGTGTGGGCAAGACCACCACCATCGCCAAGCTGGGAGCCTATTACAAGAAACACGGCCGCAGCGTCATGTTCGCCGCAGGCGACACCTTCCGGGCCGCCGGCAGCGCCCAGCTGGCCGTGTGGGGCGAGCGCCTGGGCATACCCACCGTCACGGGCCCGGACGGCGGCGACCCCGCCTCTGTGGCCTTCGACGGCGCACAACAGCGCCTGGCCAAGGGCGCGGACCTGCTCATCGTCGACACCGCCGGTCGCCTGCATACCAAGCACAACCTCATGGAGGAGTTGAAGAAGGTCAAACGCGTGATAAGCAAGGCAGACCAGAACGAGCCGCGCGAGACCTGGCTGGTGCTTGACGCGGTTACGGGCCAGAACGGCCTCGAGCAGGCCCGCAAGTTCCATGAGGCCGTGCAGCTTACCGGCGTTGTCGTTACCAAACTGGACGGTACCGCCAAGGGTGGCATCCTCCTGCCCATCACGCGAGAGCTGGGCCTGCCCATCAAGTTCATCGGCGTAGGCGAGCATCAGGACGATCTGCAGCCGTACGACGCCGCCGCCTTCGTGCGGGCGCTGCTAGACATGCCGGCCCAGGCTGCCTGAGGTAGTGAACAAGGTTTCGAGCGCCTCGGAACAGCCGACCTCCACTCCTCCTAGGCTGCTGCTACTCAGCGCCACCGAGTTCGAGGTCGCTCCTCTCACCGAGGGCCTCCGCGCGTTGGCGCTGACACCGGCGCTGCCGGACGGCTGGCGCGCCCGCACCGGCACTATCGGCGGCGCGGCATGCGTGGCCGTCGCTACCGGAGTGGGCAAGGTCAACGCTGCGGCGTTGGCTGCGCTGGCTGTTAACTCCCTTCGGCCGAGCGTAGTGCTGGTAGTGGGCATAGGGGGCGCCTTCCCAGGCGCCGACCTGCATGTCGGAGAGGTCGCCATGGCCCTCAGCGAGACCCACATGGACACCGGCGTGGGCCATGGTGCCGCCTGGAGCGGCATGGAGAGCATGGGCTTCCCCCTACTTCCCGCCACCACCGCCCGGCCTACCCCCGCCTACAACCGCTTCGAACTGCCCGCCACGGTGACGGCCCTGGCCGAGCGCATCGGTGTCATGGCCGCGCATTTCGGCACCGCCGAGGCCGTTACGGCGGACCCACACACCGCGCGACTCCTGGCTCATACTCACGGCGTTGCGGTGGAGTCCATGGAGGGCGCCGCCGTGGCCCAGGTGGCGGCCGCCCTCGGCCTGCCGGCCTTCGAACTGCGCGGTGTGAGTAACATGGTGGGAGACCGCGACAAGGCCAACTGGCGCGTGCCCGACGCCGTGGCCGCCGCGTGCGCCGCAGCCCGCCGGCTCATCCCGCTGCTCTTGGAGGAACAGTGACCTTCCTGGCGTCCATCCCCATCTGGGTCTACTTCATCATCCTCGCCGTGACCTTCATGGTAGTGCACGTCATGGCGCTCCGGGCCAATCAGCCCCAGAACCGCCTGCGCTCCATCCTGGGGCGCGTGGGCTCTTCGCTCATCCTCCTGTTGGCGCTCTTCTTCCTGAACCCTGCCGAACCTGGCTCCGTCCTCATCTCTCTCCTAGGCGCCGCCAGCGCGGGCTTTGTCAGCGGACGCACGGCTACACCGCCGCTACCGCCTCGTACCCAGGGGCGGCCAGGCGAGAAGGACAACACCGAAGAGGGCTGACGGGTGAGGTAAGTCCCGACCGGACCCAACGTATACTCGCGCCATGGGACTAGTGACCGGTTCAGACATCCTGAACGCTGCGCGCGCCGGCAAGTATGGCGTGGGGGCGTTCAACACCAACAACATGGAGATCACGCAGGCCATAATCGAGGCCGCCGAGGAGACCCGCAGCCCCGTGATCGTGGCCCTGTCTGAGGGCGGCGTGAAGTACGGCGGTGAGGGCCTGATGGCGGTGGTGCGCCACCTGAGCGAGCGCGCCAGCGTGCCCGTGGCTATTCACCTCGACCACGGCTCCAGCTATGAGTCGTGCCTGCGGGCCATTCGTGCCGGCTTCACCTCGGTCATGATCGATATGAGCCACGAAGACGAAGAAACAAACGTTCGTGAGACCCGCCGTGTGGTTCAGGCGGCACACGCCGTTGGTGTGACAGTTGAGGCCGAGATCGGCCGGCTGGGCGGCATCGAAGAGCACGTGATAGTAAGCGCTGAAGACGCCACCCTGACCAACCCGGAAGAGGCCAAGCGCTTCATGGATGAGAGCGGCGCTGATTACCTGGCGGTGGCCATCGGTACCTCGCACGGCGCCAACAAGGGCAAGGGGCGTCCCTACATTGACCACGCCCGCATCAAGGCCATAGCCGCGCTGCTGCCAAACCCGCTAGTCATGCATGGCGCCAGCGGCGTACCAGCGGCGCTGGTTGAGCGCTTCCTCGCCTCTGGCGGCGAACTCAAGGACGCCTCAGGCATTCACGAGGACGACGTGCGCCTGGCTGTAACCGAGGGCATCGCCAAGATCAACACCGACACCGACCTGCGCCTCGCCATGACCACTGCTGTTCGCGAGGTTCTTAAGGACAAGCCAAAGGAGTTCGACCCCCGCAAGGTGCTCGGACCCGCGCGCGACGAGATGCGCCGCATAGTCGTCGAGCGCATGCATGTGTTCGGCTCGGCGGGCAAGGCCGGCTGAGGCGCGCCCGCTCCCCCTTAGCCCCGGAGGCAGGGAGAAGCTCAGTCCTGCAAGGCCCCGGCGTCATCGCGCGCCGGGGTCACGTACACGGTGCGGTGCTGGGTGAAGTTCACCGCGCCAGGGGCGCCGCCCTTGACCTTCCAGACGTTCTTGCGCGCCGTGTAGTCCACCGGCACGTTGGCGGAGCGGAACGCGTCTGAGTAGCCGGCCGCCAGGCGCGCTGCGAAGAGCACCGTCTCGAAGGGCACCTCCTTGCCGCCGGAGCGGATGATCACGTGTGAACCGCGGTAGCCCTGGGCGTGCAACCACACGTCCAGCGAGCGCCCCACCCCGAACGTGACCTTGTCGTTGTCGCGGGCGTTGCGGCCGACCACCACCTCGAAGCCGTGCGGTCCCCTGAAATGTATGCCCGGCTGGGCGGCAGTGCTGCGCTCTGCGCGCCGCGCCCCGTCAACCTGGGCTGCCAGGCGCGCCAGCTCGCCGTCCGCTAGCTCGGGCAGGCTGCGCAGCCTCTCCCCTGCCTGGGCGAGCGCACTCTCCAGCTCGTGGAGCTGGGCCTTGGCGCGCTCCACCCTGGCCTCGCGCCGGCGCGCCTGGTCGTAGCGGGTTCGCGCATTACCGGCTGCGTCGAGCTTCGGGTCTAGCTGCACCTCGACCTGCTGACCCGCGAAGTCGGTCAGGGTCACGGAATGCTGCGGGCCCCTGATCTGGTGCGCGTAAGCGAGCAGCAGATCGGCTTCGCCCCTCAGCCGCTCGGCCTCTGCCGCGCCCTCCAGCGCGCGGTGAGCGTCGGCCAGGCGGCGCGCCGCCAGCGTCCTCTCCTTCTTCAGCTCGGCAGAGACCACGGCTAGGCGCTGCTCTCTCGTGCGCTGCCGCTGGAGCTCGCGCGGCGTGGCGGCAGTGGCGTAGCGCCGCAGGTAGTCGGTGGGCGCCTGCGCCAAAGCCAGAAGCTGTTCTATGGCCACGGGCAGCAGGTCGCCTGCTAGCACAGGGTCGTCGGCTCGCTCCGTCGCGCCACCGGCACCGCTGCCGCCATCAGCCGTCGACCCGGCCTGTGAGGCGTCGCCGCCCCCCGTCTGGGGCGTATGACGCTCCAGCACGGCGCGCGCCAAGGCGGTGCTCAGCAGCGGGCCCACACCGTCCACCACCTTGCTTACGTCCGACAACCTGCGCCCGGTCAGCGCAGCCGCCAGTTGGGTGCCTTCGGCCGTCAGAGGGTTCAGCTTGCTGTAGGGCGGCGGCGGCACGTACTTCAGGCCGACGCGCAGCTCGCGGTAGCGGTTGCGGTCGGAGAGCACCTGGCGCTCAACCCCGAGGATGGTTCCGGCTTCGTCGACCAGTATCAGGTTGGCGTTGCGACCGGTGAGCTCTACCACCAGCTCTACGGGCGGTGTCGGCACGAAACCATCCTCGCCAGCGAAGCGCAGCCTGATCACGCGGTCCAACTGCGGCTGCTTCACGTCGAGAAGAACACCGCCGGCCCTCGCCCGGAGCTGCTCCTGGAACGGCGAGCGCGGGCGGGCAGCTTCGGGTGCGCCCTCCCCCACCCGAACGAACGGCTTGGGTGGCCGGCTGGCTATGTGCAGCGTGAGGTAGCCCACCAGCGGCAGTACCGCCGTACGGTCGTCGGGGAAGCGCCATGGCAGCCGCTGCGCAGGCAGGCGCCCTTCGAGGCGGCGCAGCTGTTCGGCGATCAGTAACCCTTCCATACCGTTATGGAGTGTAAACGCTAGTTCAGTACGCGCTCGAAGCCGCCGAGCAGACCGCGGGCATCATCGACGTACTTCTTGAGGGGCAGGTACCACTCGCTGCCGGGCTCCGTGTGGTCGAGGGCGGCCTTGGCATGCTGCAGCAGGCGCGGGGCATACTCGTCACCCATCTGCGCGTACACGTCGGCCAGCATCTGCTGCGCCGCCACCCAGAACGGGTCTCCCTGCTGACTGGCGCTAGCCGCCTGCTCGTACCAGCTCGTGGCCTCCTCCAGCCTGAAGTACTCGAAGGCCACGCTGCCAAGGGTGATGCACGCAGGCGCGGTCGCGCCGAGCTCGAGCGCCTGGTTGGCGAGGTTGGCGGCGCCGTCCAGGTCGCCGCGGCGCAGGGCCACGTCTGCCAGGTCTGCCAGTGCCTCGGCCCTATGCGTGTACGACGGGTCGGTCACCACCTCGGAGAGCAGTTTCTCGGCCTCGTCCAACTGGTCTGACTCGATGAGCGAGAACGCGGCTTCGTGCTGCGTGAAGGCCCGGTGCTCTGCGGGCGCAAGTTTGAGCGCCTGCTCGTAGGCGTCCGCGGCCTCGGCCGGCCGCCCGAGAGACGCCAGCGCCTGGGCCATCGCGAACGACACGCTGTAAGAGGGGCCACCGTCGTAATCGTCCAGCTCGGCCGCCTGCGCCAGCAGCTCCAGGGCGCGGTTGGGGTTGTCGAGCTCCAGGTGGCAGCGCCCTAGCAGGTACTTATGCACCGCGCGCTCGTCGCGGCCGAGTAGCGAGTCGTCCACCAGCTCTAGCTGGGCCAGCGCCTCGTTCGTGCGCAGCAGCTCGACCAACGCCCCGGCGAGGCTCAGCCGCTCAGCGCCGGCCTCCATCTCGGGGGCTAGTTGCGTGGCGCGCTCGAACGCGCTCACAGCTTCCTCCCATTCGCCCATCAGCTCGGCGCACTGCCCCAGCAGGGACCAGCGGCGCCACTCCAGGTAGACGGGCAGGGCGCCCTCCTCGATCTCGTTCAGGCGCGCGGCGGCGCTACGCGCGGCGTCGACCGCGAACAGCGCCGCCGCCGCGTGGTACGAGGCCACGGCCATGAGCTCGGCGTCGGGGAGGTTGGGTGAGGACTGGGTGCGGTTGACGCCCGTGGTTCGGTGCTTCAGTCCGCGCTTCACATCGCTCACGGAGGCGCCGCGGTAGGCGGCGAACTCCCAGTAGAGCGCGCGGTACAGCGGGTGAGACGCCAGGTTGGGGTCGGACGTGACGGCGTTGCGCAGCGCGGGCTGGCCGTTCTCGAGGCCGTCCTCGCCGTATAGCGCGTAGAGGGCAGCGAGCTGCAGCCACGTGGCGCCCTGGGCGTGCCGGTTGGGCCCACGCCTCAGCGCCTGCTCGAGCATGGCGAAAGCCACGTCGTACTGGCCCTCTGCGAGAGCCTGCCGCGCCGATTCCAGGTCGACCGGGCGTTGGCGCCTGAACAACATGGGGAAACGCTACCACGGCCCGCAGGGCCGCGGCGGGTCGATTTCGCACGTCTGAGTAACCGTTAAACGCGTCAGGCGCGCAACTCGCGGGCGCCCGGCCGCCCCCCTGCAGGCACCTGCTACAGCATCTCTACGACCGTCACCCGTGCGCCCTCCTCGACTGGCGGTTGTGCCCGGTGGAAGGTCTCCTCGAGCAGGCGCCCCGCCATGTGGCGCATGAAGCCCACGATAGACAGCGCCTGCGTCTCGTGGCAGGCTATGGCACTCAGCTTCACTGCCAGCTCGGCGCCAGCGCTGAGGCTATGCGTCGGCATCAGCTGCAGACGCCTCATGTCCTCCTCCGGCAGGAAACCGGGACGCTGCGGTCCCTCGAAGCGCCGTTCCGACGCGTAGTAGTACAGGGCCTCCACCTGGTGCGACGCCCTCCGCACCGCCTCAGTGGCCAGCCGACTGGTGACCACATGGTCGGGGTGACCGTTGGAGCCGTTAGGCGGGAAGGTAAGCACGGCCCTGGGCTTCCGGCTCTCGATGGTCTCCACCATCAGGTCCAGCAGCTCGTCCTCGGGCACGGCGGCCAGACCCGGGTGGGGCGGCATGCCCCGGTCGTCGTCGGGCACGTAATCCTGATAGTCGGCTATGGTCACGTCGGTAACACCGAGCGCCTGAAGGGCCGCGCGCAGCTCCGCCTCCCGGACCTGCGGCAGCTCCGCGCGTGTGCACAGGCCGAGCGTGCGCCCCGCGGCGCCCTTGGTGAGCGTGAGGACGGCTGGACCCAGGCCCGCCGCGGCACTGCGTGCCAGTAGCGCTCCGGCACCGAACGCCTCGTCATCGGGGTGCGGAACTATGAGCAAGAGATCGGTCATGGCCGCAAGAGTAACCCTGGCGGCGGCCCCGGTACCACTTAACGCGCCGAGGAAACCGCTCAGACGCACATATGTGCTTAGCGCCACCCCCCCTCGCCGAGAACCCCATGCCAGCTTGTGAATGAGCTACGAGCTGATGCGTAGCGCCACACCGCCTCACCGCGAACCGCCCAGACTGGCCATTTCTCGTGCTTAGCAGTACATTAGCCGTGCGACCGACCCAGGGTATGGTCGCGCGTTCGCGGCCATAGCCGGTGTCACCGGCCGCCGGCGAGAGAGAGGCTGCCAAGGTGCATAGCGAGACGCCGCGCTCTACCGCGCGTGTGAATCTGACCAGGTTCCTGCCCAAGCCGTCAGACTACAGCCGGAAGGCGGTAAGGTTCGACCTACTGGCGGGCATTACGGTGGCCTTCGTGGCGCTGCCGTTGGCGCTCGGCTTCGGCGTCACCTCTGGTGCCGGGGCAACGGCCGGCATCATCACGGCCATCGTCGCCGGCGTGGTCGCCGCCGTCTTCGGCGGCTCCGACTTCCAGATAACGGGCCCCACCGGCGCCATGACGGCGGTACTGCTGCCGATAGTGGCGGTGCACGGCGCAGGGGTTCTGCCTATCCTCGGCGTGGCGGCCGGCGCCATCCTCGTGGTCATGGGGCTCGCCGGCATCGGGCGCTACGTGCGCTACATACCGTGGCCCGTGGTGACCGGCTTCACCAACGGCATCGCCGTCATCATCTTCCTGCAGCAACTACCCAACGTGCTCGGGGTGCCCACCCCTCATGGCGAGAGCATCGTCAGCATCTCCATCCAGACCGTGCGCGCCTGGCTCGGGGCGCCCGGGGTGCTGACCGTGCTTCTCGCCCTACTGACCGTGGCCATCATGGTCGGCTGGAGCCGCTTCAAACGGTTGAAGGGCCTGCCCGGCAGCATGGCCGCCATGATCAGCGTGACGCTCATCTCGCTCCTGCCCGTGTTCGAGAGCGTGCCCCGCATCGGCGTCATCCCCCGCAGCCTCCCGTTGCCCATGCTGCCCTCGCTGGACGTCGGGCCCGGCATGGTCGAGCTGGCGCGCGCGGCGCTGGCCATCGCCGTCCTGGCGGCTCTGGAGAGCCTGCTTAGCGCCGTGGTGGCGGACGGCATGACGGTCGACAAGAAGCACGACCCCGACCGCGAGCTGTTCGGCCAGGGCCTCGGCAACATCGCCGCCGGGCTGTTCGGCGGCCTGCCCTCCACCGCCGCCCTGGCGCGCACGGCGGTCAACGTTCGGTCGGGGGCGCAGACGCGGCTCGCGGCCGTGGTGCACGGCTTCACGCTTCTCGTGGTCATACTGTTCCTGGCGCCGCTGGCCAGCCGCATCCCGCTGGCGGTCCTGGGTGGCATCCTCATGGTCGTCGCTGTGCGCATGGTGGAGCGGGAGGCGTTCAGCCTCATCGTGCGGAGCACGAAATCAGACACCTTCGTACTGCTCCTCACCATGTTGGTGACCATCCTGTTCGACCTGATCCTCGCGATAGAGGTGGGGTTGGTGGCCGCGGCGATGCTGTTCATCGTGCGCATGAGCAACATGTTCACGGTAGACCCGATCACGCTGGCGGGTGAGGACGGCGCGCCCGCACAGCCGGTGGCCGACGCCCCCACCCTTCACAAGCAGGTCGTCGCCTACCGCGTGGACGGCCCCGTGTTCTTCGGTGCGGCCGAGCGTTTCATAGACATCCTGGTGAAGGTGGACCCCAACATCAAAGTGGTCGTGCTGCGCCTCAAGCGCGTGCCGGTCATGGACGCCACAGGCGTCACCGCCTTGCGGGCCATCCATGACCGGCTCGAGCGCCTGGGTATAGCGCTACTGGTCTCCGGCCTCCAACCGCAGCCCAAAGCGCTGCTCCAGCGCATGGGCGTGTACGAGGAGATCACTCGTGACGGCACCGCCGACTTCGTGACCACGGAGCTGGCGTTCGCGGTCGCCGAACGCAAGCTGAAGGAGGCCGAACCTATGACCGCGAGTGCGCCTCATTAGCTTCGCTTAGGGCCAGTAGACTCCGTACTGACCGTCGACCAGCACCGCTACCGCCAACGCGTCGGCGATGCTCATGCGCGGCAGCCACACAGCGGAGTCTGCGTCCAGGTCGGTGCCCATGAGGTTCATCCAGGGGAACATGGCGCGCACGTCGTTGGCCCACGACTCCACCACCTGCACGTCGGCCTCCGCGGCGTTGCGGTCGATGATGTTGCGAGCACCGTACAGAGAACCCCACGCCTCCGAGACGCCGAATGCCGGGGCCGAGCCCACGTTTCCGAAGCCGTCGTACACGTGGCGCGACCAGTCCTCTATGTCTGCCAGGCCGATCTTCGTGTCGAACTCCAAGTAGTCCGCATTGGCGTTGAAAGCGATCATGTTGTCGTTCACGACTATGCGGTCGGCACGCTTGGCGTTGTCGATGCCGAAGTTGTCGTTGAACGCCAGGATGCTGTTGGTTATCTCGACCTCAGTGCCCGACTCCAGGATCACTCCGGAGCCGCCGAAAGTGCCGAACGCGTCGTGCTTCTCGTTGAACACGCTGATGTTGTTGCGGAACGTGTAGCTGGGGTAGTCGTTAGGGTCGGAGGCGGCGATGGCGGTGCCTAGGTGGAAGCCGGCGCCCGTGTTGTTGACGGCTACGTTGTTCTCGATGGTCACCAGCGCGCCGGCGCCCGGGAAGAACGCGATGACACCCTGGGTGGGCGCCGTGTTGAGCGCCACCACGTGGCGCACGACGATGCTGCTGGTTATGCCCGTACGGATGGTGAGGGCGCCGCTCTCGGGTGTGGGCTTGTTAGCGGGCGTGCCCATGCGGATTATCCGGGCCGTGCCGCCGTCGGCGTAGTAGTTGCGGGGGCCGTTGTCGAACACCAGCCCATCCACCAGAACCGTATGCACGGTGTCCTGGCCCCGCGCCGCCATGAGCTTGGTGGCGAAGTCGCTAGTGTCGATGGTCAGGCGCGTGTTGGTCACGAAGTTGGCGGAGTTGTGAACACCTGTCATGACGGTCATGTGGGCGCCCCACGGGTCGCGGCCCTCGAAGTCGGGCGAGAAACCGCCGTAGATGGACACAGGCACCGTTATCAGGTCGGCACCGCTGTCGGCGCGGCCGGTGTAGGTGCCGCCGGCTATGCAGATGACATCACCAGCCACCAGGTCGTCGACTATGTTGCCCATGTCCTTAGCTGGTCGCTCGAGCGTTGCCTGGCGCCCCCCGCCTGCCTCGCTCACGAACTTCGTGCAGCCGGCGGCGGTGGCCGCCGCCTGTGCGACAGCGGCCGAGGTCGCCATCAGCAGGGCGGCGCAAACGAGTGACGTCACTATGCGGCTCTTCATATCTGCCTCCTGTGGTCTGGCGCTTCGTTCGGCTCGTTGTGCGAGTCGTGCAACAGACCGTCTAGGTAGGCCCAGGCAGCGATCCAGGTCTCGAACTCGATCCCCTCTCCTGCTCTCAGGTCTTGCAGGCAGACCCTAAGTCGTCCACCCACGTCGGTGAGGCGCAGAAGGTAACTGCCGATGACCTTCTCTCTGGGCATGCTGTCAACTTATGGAGGTGTCGTTGCAGTGCCGTTGCACCGCGGGGCAGAGACCGGCAGGCCCTCGCCCGGCACGGGCGCATACTGCCGCCCTGCTCAGTAGGTCAGGGCCACGCCGGCCAGCTCGGCCTCGAGCTTCTCCACCAACCGCGTGAACATAGCTTCGTCATCGCCCTCGTCAAGGCCGGGCAGCAGCGCTCGAGCGCCTTCTTTGGCAGACGGTGGGGTGAGCGGATGGCGGGCCAAGGCGGTGCGCACGAGCAGCGCGTCGCGCTCCCTGCCCAGCAGGTCAAGCGCCTTGGCGTAGCCCGGCAACACCTGCAGCAACCGCGGCAGCGCGTCCACCTGCAGCGCCAGCTTCATGGCGGGCAGGTAACGGCTCATAGCGTCGTGTGGGCGGCCCCGCATGAGGCAGATGTCGCCCAAGTTCTTGAGCGACACCACTATCCCCAGCCGGTCCTCCATATCTGACTTCAGCTTCAGGCTCTCGATGCCCATGGCTTCGGCTTCGTCCAGGCGCCCAAGCGTGCCGTACAGGACGACCAGGTTGTTCTTGACTGCAGCGATGCCGCGCGTGAACTGGATGCGCTCGAAGTCGGCAAGGCCGGCCTCGTAGTACCGCGCCGCCTCGTCGCTCCTGCCCATGGCGTCGGACAGGTACCCGAGGTTGTTGAGCGCGATGGCCTTGGCGAGCACGTCGCCCACCTGCTCGAACAGCAGCACGCACTCCTCGAAGCGGACCGTGGCCGACTCGAACTCCTCGCGCACGGCGTCCATGCTCGCCAACGAGTTGAGGGTGTTGGCAAGCTCCGCCGTCTCGGCGAGTCGCGAGAAGGCCGCCACCGCGTGCTCATAGGCGCCCGTCGCCTCGTCGTAGCGACCCAGCATCTGCAACACGTCGCCGCTGAAGCGCTGCGCCTTGGCGGCCATGTCGGCCAGCTCGTGAGTCTGCGCCTCCTGCAACGCAGCCTTGGCGCTCTCGAGCGCCTGTAACAGCATGCCGCTCTCACGCGCCATGTTGCACTGCGCCAGCCAGATGCTGCAGCGCACACGCGCCGATACCGAGTCTGCCGCCGGCAGCCGCGCGAGTGTGCGCGCGCCTACATCCGCGCCGCGACGGTACTGGCCGATGATGGTGTAGTAGTTGAACAGCGCGTCAACGAGCTCCGCGAGGCGACCGGTGCGGCCCTCCCGCAACAGGTAGAACCACGCTCTCTCGACGTTGCCGATGTCCGGTTCGAGCACTCTCAGTGGTGGAGCATCGACGCCCTGCCGGTCTGGGGCGAAGCGCAGTAGCAGGTCGGCGAAGAAGTCGGCGTGCGCCTCGCTGGCCTGCCTGGCAAGCCCAGGTTTAGCCGCCAGCGCCTTGGCAGAGTACTGGGCCACCAGCGGATGGCAGCCGAACCGCCCCTCGGAGCTTCTATGCAGCAAAGACTGGTTCACG
>JBIQNJ010000065.1:0-9656 GCA_044462445.1 Truepera radiovictrix
TGATCTTCCAGGAGCCGATGACGAGCCTCAACCCCGTGTACACGGTCGGCGACCAGATCGCCGAGGCCATCGTCCTGCACCAGGGCAAGAGCAAGCGCGAGGCCATGAAGCTGGCCGCCGAGATGCTCGACCTCGTGGGCATACCGGAGCCGGGCAAGCGCGTGAAGAACTACCCGCACCAGATGTCGGGCGGCATGCGCCAGCGCGTCATGATCGCCATGGCCCTCTCGTGCGGCCCCAAGCTGCTCATCGCAGACGAGCCCACCACCGCTCTCGACGTCACGATCCAGGCTCAGATCCTCGACCTCATGCGCAAGCTGCAGGACGAGATCGGCATGTCCATCCTGTTCATCACGCACGACCTGGGCGTGGTGGCCGAGATGGCCGACCGCGCCGTGGTCATGTACGCCGGCCGCGCGGTCGAAGAGGCGCACGTCAACGACATCTTCGCCAACCCGCAGATGCCCTACACGCTCGGCCTGCTCAACTCGATCCCGCGCGTCGACAAGGCCGCTGTGCACCAGGAGCGCCTGCAGGCCATCCCGGGCAACGTCCCCAACCCACTGCACCTGCCCGAGGGCTGCGCCTTCCACCCGCGCTGCCGCTTCGCACAGGAGAAGTGCAAACAGGCCATCCCCGAGCTCGAAGACACCGGCGGCGGACACATGGTGCGCTGCGTGCGCTGGCCTGAACTCGACCTCAAGGCGGAGATACCGGCATGAGCGACACCAAGGCCAAGAAGCTACCTAAGTCCGAGAACCTACTAGAGGTCAAGAACCTCCGCAAGTACTTCCCCATCCGCGGCGGCATCTTCTCGCGCGTCGTGGCCAACGTGAAGGCCGTCGAGGACGTGTCGTTCACGGTCAAGCGGGGCGAAGTGGTAGGCCTCGTGGGCGAGTCCGGCTCGGGCAAGACCACGGTCGGTCGCTCCATCCTGCGGCTCATCGAGCCCACCTCCGGTGAGGTCAACTTCGACGGCGTCGACGTGACCAAGCTGAGCAAGGGCCAGATGCGCGAGTACCGCAAGCGCATGCAGATAATCTTCCAGGACCCGTTCGCCAGCCTGAACCCGCGCATGTCCGTCGGCGACATCATCGGCGAGGCCATGAGCATCCACAACCTGGCACGCGGCAAGGACCGCGAGGCGAAGGTAGCCAGCCTGCTCGAGCGTGTGGGCCTCTCCCCCGCTCACATGCGCCGCTACCCCCACGAGTTCTCCGGCGGTCAGCGCCAGCGCATCGGCATCGCCCGCGCGCTCGCCGTGGACCCCTCGTTCATCGTGGCCGATGAGCCGGTGTCGGCGCTCGACGTGTCGATCCAGGCGCAGGTCGTCAACCTGCTCCAGGACCTCAAGGAGGAGCTCGGCCTCACCCTGCTCTTCATCGCGCACGACCTCGGGGTGGTGGAGTACATCTCCGACCACGTCATCGTCATGTACCTGGGCCGCATCATGGAGATCGCGCCGGCCAAGGAACTGTACGCCAACCCCATCCACCCGTACACCGAGGCGCTGCTGTCGGCCGTGCCCATCCCCGACCCCACGGTCAAGCGCGAACGCGTCATCCTGCAGGGCGACATCCCCTCGCCCATCAACCCGCCCTCCGGCTGCGTCTTCCGCACGCGCTGCCCCATAGCCACCAAGGAGTGCGCCGAGGTAGTGCCGCCGCTGGAAGAAGTGACCCCGGGCCACTTCAAGGCGTGCATCAACCGCTAGAGTAGCGGCCGGGCCACTCAGGAGACGTTGAGTAGCATGACGAGCAGCAGGAAGAGAGCCATAGACGAGGCCGCGGAGCGCCGCAAGCTCACACGCGGCGAGGTCTTCAGGCTCATCCTCCGCACCTACGGGGTGTCGTTCCCGTACATCGTGCTGTTCATCGCCGGCATGCTGGTGGCCACCTGGTTCGTCACCGAGGTCGTGTTCCGCTAGCCTCCCCGCCTTAGCACCGGATCCGCGCGGCCGCCCTCTCACGGGCGGCCGCGCCCGTCTGCCGCGGGTCCGGCGTATGATCGCCGCCGTGGACGAGGACGTCAGGCGCATACGCGAAGGGGTGCTGGCGGCCCTGCCCAGCGAGTTGGACGCCGTGCTGCCACCGCCGGCTCAGGTCCCCTCGTCCGCCTCCGTGCGCCTGGAGCTCGACCGGTTCCTCTCCCTCCTAGCGGACTACCCCCGCCGCACCGGCAAGACGCTCAGGGGCCGCCTGCTCCTCCTGGCGGCGCAGGCGCACGGGGTGGCCGCGGACACGCCCGGCGCGGTCGCCGCCGAGAAGCTGGCCCAGGCTCTGGAGCTGTTCCAGAACTGGGTGCTCGTTCATGACGACATCGAGGACGACTCGGAGGAGCGGCGTGGGCTGCCAGCGCTGCACCGGCTGGTGGGCATGCCCGTGGCACTGAACGTGGGCGACGCCATGCACGTGGCCATGTGGCAGCTGCTGCACAGCGTGCCACACGCCGCTACCGTGCGCCGCAGCGAGGCGCTGGGCGAGTTCGGCAGCATGATAATGCGCACCGCAGCCGGCCAGCACCTAGACCTGGCCTGGGTGAGCGAGGGTCGTTTCGACATCACCGAAGCCGATTACCTGGTGATGGTCAGCCTCAAGACCGCCTACTACACCGTCGTCGCGCCGCTCAGGCTCGGCGCCTGGTGCGGGGGCCTGACGCCGTCGCCGCTCCTGGAGGGGGCCGGTCTGGACCTGGGGGTGGCGTTCCAGATCCGTGACGACGTTCTCAACCTCACCGAGGGCGCCGTCCTGGGCAAGGAGTTCGCGGGCGACCTGTACGAGGGCAAGCGCACGCTGCTGCTCGCCCACCTGCTGGCCTCCGCGCCCGCAGATGTGGCCAAGCGGGTGATAGGCAGCCTCGACAGGCCCCGCGCCGCCAAGCAGCCCGCCGAGATGCTCGAGGTGCTGGAACTGCTGCGCGCTCACGGCTCGCTGGAGTACGCGCAGAGCGTGGCAGAGGCGCGCCTGCTACGGGGCCTGGAGCGGCTGCAGGAGGCGCTGGCACCGCTGCCCGACCAGGAGGCCGTGCGGCAGATCCTGACGCTCGTAGGCGAGCTGGCCGCTCGTAGCAGCTAGGCTTACGCGCCTGGCGCCTAGGGTCTCTAGGCATGAGCCAACCTCGCGCACACCGGCCACGGCGCGACCGTCTACACTCCCGTCATGGCCCGAGGCAGCGTCCGCTCGTCACGTACCGCCGGGGCCGAAGAGGCGTCCGGACCCGGGCGGAGCTCCCCGCCAGCGGCGCCAGGCCGTGCGGCGCTCCCACCTCACCGCGCCGCACGGCAGGGGTCCCTCACCTTCCTGGCCGCGGCCGCGCTACCGTGTCCGGCCTGCAACGCCCGGCCCTGCGGGCCCGCCGGGGTCTGTTCGGACTGTGCGGCTCTACTCCAACAGGCGGTGGCCCGGTTGCCCGCACCGACCGGCCATACGCTGTGGTTAGGCCCCCACGCCGGCATCCTGAGGCGCCTCGTGCACGCCCTCAAGTACCGCAACGCTCACGCGCTCGCCCGCTTCCTGGCGCAGCTTCTTCACATGCGCCTCTCGCGCTGGGGCTTCGCCCCCGCGCTAGTTACCCACCTCCCCACCACGTCTGCCCGCCGCCATGCGCGCGGCTACGACCAGGCGGAGCTGCTCGCTGTAGCCGTGGCCCGCTTGCTGGGCGCCCCCCACGCCGCCGTGCTCTCGCGCACGGCCGCCACCCCCAAGCTCGTCGGCCTCGGGCGGCGGGCGCGCGCCACCAGCCTGGCCGACGCGCTGGCAGCGGCCGCGCTCAGCGGCCAGAGCGTGCTGCTCATAGACGATGTGCTCACCACCGGCGCCACGGCCGCCAGCGGGCGCGCGGCGCTGGCCCAAGCGGGGTCGGGCGAGGTGCGTGTGGCGTTGGTGGCCCGCACCCCACCCAGCATGAGCGACCCGACCGAACTGGAGGCGGCCATGAGGCTGCTGAGCGGCGCCGACCTGTGACCGGCGCCAGATGGTGCGTGCGTGGCGGCCGGCAAGGGCCCAGCTAGAGCGTGGCTACCAACGCCGTGGTGATGCCAAGAAGGGCGCCCACGATGACCTGCGGATAGGTGTGCCCCAGCAGCGTCTTCAGGACCTGGGGCTGGAACCCCTCGTCGAACAGGTGACTCAGCTCCTTCACGAGGTCGTTGATCATCTCCGCGTGACGCCCGGCCGCCCGCCTGATGCCGGTGGCGTCGTACATGACGATGGAGCCCAGCACGCACGAGATGGCGAACGCCGGGCTGCCCCAGCCGTGGATCACGCCCAGGCTGACCGCCAGTGCCGACACGGCCGCGCTGTGCGACGACGGCATGCCGCCCGTGTCTAACAGCCTCTCGAACGCCCAGCGCCGCTCCGCCAGGAGCACGAGCAGCACCTTGAGCAGCTGCGCGATGACGGTGGCCGCCAGAGCCGAGACGAGCGGGATGTTACTCACCAGGTCGGTCAAGCGCGCCTCCGCAGCCTCGCGGCCGTGAGCGTGTTCACTATCACCATCACCACCGTCATCGGCCCCGTGCCCCCAGGCATCGGTGTCAGCCAGCCGGCCACGCCACCGACGGCCGGGTCGACGTCTCCGACGATCTTGCCGTCCACGCGCGTGAGGCCCACGTCGAGCACGGCCGCGCCGGGCTTGACCATGTCCGCACCTACCAACCGGGGGCGTCCGGCGGCCACCACGAGCACATCGGCGCGCCGGGTGACGGCGCCCAGGTCGCGCGTCCGCGAGTGGGCGAGCGTAACGGTGGCGTTACGGTTCACCAGCAACGCCGCCAGGGGCCTGCCCACGAGCTCGCTACGCCCCACGATGACGGTCTCCCTGCCCTCGAGTTCCACCCCGTAGCGCTCGAGCAGCTTGACCACGCCGAGCGGGGTGGCCGGGACCAGCCCCTCACGTCCGCTCCAGAGCAGCCCTACGTTGTAGGGGTGCAGGCCGTCCACGTCCTTGGCCGGGCTCACCGTGTCCAGCACACGTTCCTCGTTCAGCCCCTCGGGTAGGGGCAGCTGCACGAGTATGCCGTCCACGTCCGGGTCTCCGTTCAGGTGCTCTATGAGGTCGATCACCTGCCGCTCGCTGGTGTCGGCGCCCAGCACGAACGTCTGCGAGTCTATGCCCGCACGTGCGGCCAGCCGCTCCTTGGAGCGCACGTAAGAGGCGCTGGCGGGGTCCTCGCCGACGCGTATGAAGCAGAGCCGGGGCACGTACGGAAGCCGGGTCACCTCTGCCCTGAGCTCATCTACCAGGGCCGCGGCGACCTCCTTGCCGTCCATGCGCACGGCTGAGCCGCTAGGGGCCATTCGCCTCCGCTCGCCTCTCCGGCAGCGTGCGGAGCACCTTCGCCAGCACGCCGTTGACGAACCTGCCGGACTCGTCGCCGCCGAACTTCTTGGCCAGCCGCACGGCCATCTCGATGGCGACCTCGGGCACGTCGTCGCCGTGCAGCATCTCTGTGGTCGCCAGCCGCAGCACGTTGAGGTCCGTCTGCGACATCTGCCCGAAAGTCCAGCCCGTGATGTTCGCGGCCAGCAGCGCGTCTATCGCTTCGTGCGCGGCGTCGTAGCTCTCCAGAAGACGCTGTGCGAACGCCAGCGTCTCGGCGTCAACGGTCTCGCCGTAGTCGCTGCCCGACTCCTCCTCGTCCTCCTCGATGTCCTGCCTGACGCTGTTCCATACCTCGAGAAGAGACTGACCGCCGCGGTCCGACTGGAACAGGGTTCTGAACGCCAGCTCGCGGGCGCGTCGTCTACCCACGCGGCAGTTCCTCCTCGGTGAGGTCCACTTCCTCGACCGCGATGTTGACGCTCTTGACGTCGAGGCCCGTCATGGACGCCACGGCCTCGCGCACGGCGCGCTGGGCGTCTGCGGCCACCTTGGGGATGACGCGGCCGTACTCGACGGCCAGCGTGAGGTCCACCCACACGTCCTGCTCGTCGCGCTCAACGGTGATGCCGCGGCTGCGTCGGCCGCCGAGGAACTCGCCTACCCTGGCCGGGGGCTGGATGGGGCGAACCCCCTCCACCTCCTCGAGCGCCAACTGAACGATGCCGTACAGGACGTCGGGGGAGATGGCCAGATCCGTGCTCTCGCTCATTTCGTCATCCTACGCGGGATGAAGTTGGTGTACACGGCCCCGCGCCTGAAGAAGGCGTTGTCCAGCACCTTCAGGTGGAACGGGATGGTGGTCTTGACGCCCTCGATGACGGTCTCCTTCAGAGCCCGCTCCATGCGGGCTATCGTCTCGTCGCGCGTGGGCGCCCAGGCGATGATCTTGGCCACCATGCTGTCGTAGTTGGGCGGTATGCGGTAGCCGGCGTAGACGTGGGAGTCGACCCGGATGCCGGGCCCGCCGGGCCAGTGCACGTCGGTGATGACGCCGGCCGAAGGGCGGAAGTCGTGGTCGGGGTCCTCCGCGTTGACGCGCACCTCGATGGCGTGCCCTTCGACCGAGATGTTCTCCTGCCGGAGCGACATGCCCATGCCCCTGGCCACCTTCATCTGCTCCTGCACGAGGTCGACGCGGGTGATCATCTCGGTGACCGGGTGCTCGACCTGGATGCGGGTGTTCATCTCGGAGAAGTAGAAGTTGCCGCTCTTGTCTACCAGGAACTCGCAGGTGCCGGCCCCGCGGTAGTTGATGTGCTTGGCCAGCCGCACGGCGGCGGACGCGATGTCGTTCCTCAAGCCCTCGTCCAGCAGGCTCGGCCCCTCCTCCAGCACCTTCTGGTAGCGGCGCTGGATGGAGCAGTCGCGCTCGAAGAGGTGCACGACCTCACCCTCACCGTCACCGAACAGCTGTATCTCGATGTGCTTGGGCTCCTCGAGGTACTTCTCCATGTACATCTCGGGGTTGCCGAAGGCCGAGCGGGCCTCCTCCTGGGCGTTCACGAAGTTGCGCTCCAGGTCGGCCATGCTTTGGACCACGCGCATGCCCCTGCCGCCACCGCCGGCGGAGGCCTTGAGGATGAGCGGGAAGCCTATCTTCTCGGCGAAGCTCTGGGCGTCTTCAAGGTTCTCAAGCGCGCCGCTGCCGGGGGTGATGGGCACGCCGGCCTCCTGCGCCAGGGCGCGCGCGGACGCCTTGTCACCTATGCGCCGGATGCTGTCGGGTCGTGGGCCTATGAAGTCGAGGCCGTGCTCCTCGCACATCTCTGCGAACTCGGCGTTCTCTGCCAGGAAGCCGTAGCCGGGGTGGATGGCCTGAGCGCCGGTCACCAGCGCGGCCGCGAGGATGTTGCGCACGTTCAGGTAACTGCGGTTGGTGGGGGCGGGGCCGATGCAGATGGCCTCGTCCGCCAGCAGCACGGGCAGCGAGTTCTCGTCGGCCTCGGAGTACACCACCACAGACTTGACGCCGAGCTCGCGCGCAGCCCTCAGCACCCTCAGGGCTATCTCGCCGCGGTTGGCGATGAGGATCTTCTTGTACATCTGCACGTTACAGGCCGCCTATGCCGTTCAGTCCGGCTCGATGCGGAAGAGCACCTGACCGTACTCGACCGGGTCCTCGTTGGCCACGGCCACCTCGCGCACCACTCCGGCGACCTCGGCCTCTATCTCGTTCATGAGCTTCATGGCCTCGATGATGCAGAGGACCGTGCCGGTCTTAACGCGGTCGCCGACCTTGACGAAGTTGGGGGCATCGGGTGACGGGGCGGCGTAGAAGGTGCCGACGATGGGGGCGATGACGTCCACCAGGTTGCTGGGTGCGGCCGTAGCGGCGCCCGCAGCCTGCGCCGGGTTCCCGGCCTGCGCGCTGCCGTCGGGCTGCTGGGGCGCCTGGGGCTGCTGCGCCTGTGCCTGCGCCTGCGCCTGCAGCTGTACCGCCTGCGCGGCCGGCTGGGCGGCGATCACGGTCTGCGCACCACGCTTGATGGCCAGCTTGAACTCGCCGGTGTCAAGCGTGAACTCGTTGGCGCCGTACTCCTCGAGCGCCTTGAGGATCTGGCGGATCTCCTTGAGTTCCATCAGGCACGCCCTAGGTAATCGCCCGAGCGTGTGTCGACCTTGATCGTCTCGCCCTCCTCGATGAAGAGCGGCACGTTCACGGTCGCGCCGGATTCGAGCTCGGCCGGTTTGGAGCCGCCGGAGACAGTGTCGCCGCGCACGCCCGGATCGGTACGGGTGATCTTGAGCTCTACGACGTTCGGAAGCGTCACCTTGAGCGGGCGGCCCTGGAAGTAATCGACCGTCACCTGGATGTTCTCCTTGAGGAAGCGCGCACCGTCGCCGATCTGCGTTCGTGACAGGGTGGGCTGCTCGTAGGACTCCAGGTCCATGAAGGTGTACTGGTCACCGTCGGCGTATAGGAAGGACATCTCGCGGTACTCGATGAAGATGTCCTGCAGCTTCTCCGTGGCGTTGAAGGAGCGTTCGACGATGGAGCCGGTCTCGAGGTTGCGGAACTTGGCCACCATCTTGGCGCCGCCGCGGCCGATCTTCTGGTGCTGGTAGTCAACGACCTCCCAGAGCCCGCCGTCCATCTCGACCTTCGTTCCGCTCCTTAGGTCAGTAACACTGATCATCCATTTCCTCCGATTGACTTAAACACCGCGCGGGCCCGGGACCTCACCGGTTGGCCGGGCACCGGCTGACTTGGCGCCGCCCGGCAGACGCTTCGGCGGGGCGCCGCCACCTGCGCGGCAGCACAGTACAAGACGGCATAATCTTAGCATCTGGGCCGCGGCACGCCTGGCAGCCTCAGGCGAGCTCCAGCACCGTCGGCTGCAGCCCCGTCTCGACCACCAGCTCCGAGTACCGCTCCTGTGTGAGCTCGCCCGCGGCCCCCTCGATGGCGACGAAGCTCGCCTCTAGGAGGTTCGTGCCTATGCTGCGCCCGCCGTAACGCGGTGTGGTGGTTATCAGGGTCTTGACACCGCGCTGCCGCATGAACTCGACGTCAGCCGTGGTCGTGGTGTTGGTCAGCAGCACCTTGTCGGTCATGGCCAGGGGCGCGTAGCGCCTGATGAAGTGCCAGTCACCCGCGACGATGTCGGCTCCCTCGTAGTAGCGCGCGAACTTCCGGTTGTCGGGGGTCTTCTCCTGCGCCTCGCCCACCGGATAGAGCCACCTGAAGGGCACCCTGCCCATGATGGGCATGAGCGTGTGCGCCAGGCGCTCGAGCGCGCCTATCGTCCTGACGGGAGCTGGCAGGCCGAGCGCGAAGATCAGGTCGCCGAAGAGGACCGAACGCGCCCTCTCGTACAGCTCCTCAGCCATGCCGAAGCGGTCCACGGCCGAGACCATCAGCACGTCCTTCCGCGGCAGGTCCAGCACAGGCTCGAGCGCCTTGACGGCCATACGTTCCAGGCTGTTCTTGAGGCCCGAACCGCACACGACCGGCGTCCTGGTGGCCGCGGCGGCCAGCTTCCGGGCGTCCTGAAAGTAGTAGCGCCGGCCGCGCACGGCCACGTAGAGGTCGATGCCGCCCAGGCCGAACGCGTCCACCTTGCCGTCCAGTTCGGTGATGAGCGCACGTGCACGCTGCAGGTCGCCCCCCACGCCGACGCGACGTAGGTGCACCTGATGACCCAGGATCTCAACGACCTGATCTGTGTCACGCGAGACCGAACCCAGTGACACGCTCACTACTTCGAGCACTGGCGAAGCGTATCACCAACGAGCCGCTCACGTCCGGGAGTAGCGCTCCCTGACGGCCGGGC
>JBIQNJ010000065.1:9756-13673 GCA_044462445.1 Truepera radiovictrix
GCGTATCACCAACGAGCCGCTCACGTCCGGGAGTAGCGCTCCCTGACGGCCGGGCGCGGGGTGCGAGTCACTAAGCCTACCGCGTGGTGCGCATGCGCGGGTCAGCCAGGCACTGGGTATGAGTCGCTAAGCCCACGCGTCGCGCACATGCGCTGATGAGCCGGGCGCGGGTGCGCGCCGCTAGGCCCAAGGCACCGTGCACATACGTGGGTCAGCCAGGCGCGGGCGCGGGGTGCGCCAGCTGCTTGGCGTACCACTCGAGCAGCGGCCTGGCGTCGATGGCGAAGCGGTAGCCCAGGCGTTCCCAGAAGGTGCGAGCCCGCGGGTTCTCACCGTAGATGCTGGCCAACAGCCGCTGGGCGCGCCCGGCGAGACGTCGCTCCAGGTCCTCGGCGCACGAGCTGCCGACGCCGAAGCTCTGCAGCGTGTTCCGCACGAGGAGGAGGTTGACGGTGGCGTCGCCCGGGCCCGGGTAGTCGAGCTTGTAGTCGAGGTAGCCGGCCACCGGCAGGCCCGTTACGGGGTCGGGCGTGCAGCCGGCTGACGCCCCCAGGTGCTCGCCTTCAGCGCCGTCCAGCAGGATCATCTCGATGAAGCGGCGCGGGTCTTGCGTGGCTGTGGCGAGGTCGGTGGCCACCTCCTGCATGGTGGGAACCGGGATCGAGATTATGTCGAAGTAATCGGGCGTGGCCGCGTAAAGTTCATGTACCAGGGGTGCGTCGAGAGTGGAGGCGGAACGGGTCTGCACCGGTACCAACGTGTGCTGCAATGCTCTCACCCCTTCGGGTGTGGTCGTTTCGAGGCGTGCGTCTGACTGCCTGCGTTCACCAGCCAGTGTATCAAGGCGCCGCCCCGGCAGTCGGTATCGTTCTTGGCACGCTACGCTCAGGAGGCTACTCCCAAGCCTAGACTCATGCCCCGCGCAGCAGCAGTGAGCACGACGAGAGCCGGAACCAGGGGGTGAGGCACGCCTGACCCCGCGCGCCAGCAGTGACCATCCCTCTCCCCACGCCAAGCGACGCTGCATGAGCCAGTAGTAGCGGATTCAACACCTGTCGAAGTAGTATGGACGCCTTGCGAACAGGGCTGCTTTTGTTTAGGGTTACGCATGCGCAGGCGCCGCTCGATGTGCGCCAAGCGGAGGCAGGCGCCTCCACCCGAGCCGCTCTATGGAGGAGCCTTTGTCAGAGGTAGCTCGCCAAGACAGTCTTGCTGATAGCCGACCGGTGCGTGACGCGTTCGCCAAGGCCTTCGAGTTCCGGCGGGCCGACGACGCTGTTGCCGCCGGCATGCACCCGTACTTCAAGCCCATCGCCTCACAGCAGGGCGGCACGGTACAGGTCAACGGCAAAGAGATGGTCATCACCGGCTCCAACGATTACCTCGGGCTCACGCAAGACCCCCGCCTGAAAGAGGCGGCCCGCCGCGCGCTCGATAACTTCGGCACCAGCTGCACGGGCTCGCGCTTCCTCACGGGCACCCTGACGCTGCACGAGGAACTCGAGAGCCGCCTGGCGCAGTTCTTCCGCAAGGAGAGCGTGCTCACCTTCTCGGCCGGCTACCTGGGCTGCCTGTCGGTGGTCTCGGCCCTGGCGGGGCGGCACGACGTCATCTATTACGACCGCGAGAACCACGCCTCGCTCTACGACGCGGCCCGCCTGTCGTACGCCACGCTGCGCAAGTACGAGCACGGCGACCTGGACAACCTCGAGAAACTGCTGCGCGCCGACGAGGGCCGCCCCGGCGGACGCATCATCGTCACCGACGGCGTGTTCTCCATGAGCGGCCACATAGCCGACCTGCCTGGGCTGGTGCGGCTCAAGAACCGCTACGGCGCCCGCCTGATCGTGGACGACGCCCATGCCAGTGGCGTGCTGGGCCAGGGTGGCCGCGGCACAGGTGAGCACTTCGGGCTAGAGGACGAGGTCGACGTCATCGTGGGCACCTTCTCCAAGTCGTTCGCCTCGGTCGGCGGCTTCATGGCCGGCGACCGTGCCGTCGTCAACTACGTCAAGCACGTGGCGCGCCCGTTCATCTTCACGGCCGCGCTGCCGGCCATGCAGATGGCCGCTGCGCTCAAGGCCCTGGAGATCATGGAGAGCGAGCCGCAACACCGCGAGCAGCTGTGGCGCAACGTGCAGAGGCTGCGCGACGGTATGAACTCGCTCGGCTTCGATACCTTGGGCTCGCAGACACCCATCGTGCCCGTGCTCGTCGGACCCGACGAGCTGGCCATGGTGTTCTGGAAGGGCCTCTGGACAGAGGGCGTGTTCACCACGCCGGCGCTGCCGCCGGGCGTTCCCAGCGGCCAGGCCATCATCCGTACGAGCGTCAACGCCAACCACACCGACGCACAGCTCGACCGACTGCTTGAAGCCTTCGCACTCGTCGGCCGGAGACTGGGCGTCATCTAGCAGGCCCTCCTTGATAGTCGTCGAGCGGGCCGAGTCTAAGCGCCAGGTGCGCGAGTTCCTGGACTACCCGTACCGCAAGTACGCGGGCGACCCCGGCTGGGTGCCGCCGCTACGCATCTCGCAGTCAGAACTCCTGGACACGGGCAAGAACCCCTTCTGGCTGCACGCCAGGCGCACGCTGTTCCTCGCGAAGCTGGGCGGATCCACGGTCGGCCGCGTGGCCCTCATCGACGACGACAACCACAACGAGACCCACGGGGAGAACATCGCCTTCTTCGGCTTCTTCGAGGCCGAGAGCGAGGAGGTGACCCGCGCGCTGCTGGCGGCCGTCGAGGAGGCCGCCCGGGCGCTCGGCCGCACAGCCGTGCGCGGGCCCGCCAACCCGACCATGAACGACGGCGCGGGCTTCCAGCTCAACGCCTTCGAGCACAAGCCGTACGTGATGATGCCGCAGAGCCCGCCCGAGTACCCCGCCTGGGTGGGCGCGGCCGGCTACGAGAAGGTCAAGGACCTCTACGCCTTTCACATGCTCAACACGGGTCACGTGCCGGAGCGCCTGGAACGCATCGTCAAGCGCACCCGCAGCCGCTACAACCCCGTGGTGCGCCCGGCCGACATGAAGAAGTTCCAGGACGAGGTGAAGCTGCTGCAGCAGATCCATACGGCGGCCTGGGAGAAGAACTGGGGGCAGGTGCCCTACACCGACGCCGAGATCGTTCACCTGGCCAACGAGCTGAAGATGATAGTCAACCCCGACATGGCGCTGTTCCTGGAGTACGAGGGCAAGCCCGTGGGCGTGTGCATCGCCATACCCGACCTCAACCAGGTGCTGGCCCGCTTCAACGGCCGGCTGTTCCCGTTCGGCATCTTCCACCTACTACGCCTCAAGCGGATCGTGAACCGCGTGCGCCTCGTGATGCTGGGCGTGCTGCCCGAACACCGCAACCGCGGCTTCGACCTGGTGCTCATCGACGAGGTCATGCGGCGGGGCAAGCTGCACGGCGTCATCGAGGGCGAGCTCGGCTGGACGCTGGAGGACAACCACGCCATCAACAACGCTATCCAGGCCACGGGCGGCACGCTCTACAAGACGTACCGGATGCTGCAGAAGGAGCTATGAGACCGGCGTTGGGCGCCGTGCGAACGCTCCTCACCGACCTGGCGCAGTTGTTCAGGCCCGACCAGACCCGTACCTGGTTCCTCGTCTTCGCCATGCTGGTGGTCCAGGCCGGCTTCTGGTACATGGCCACGCCCGGCCCCGCCATCCTCGGCTTCGCCGTTCAGGACCCGGTGAGCGCGGGCTCCTCGGTGGGCTGGTCGCTGGTGTTCCTGCTGCTGGTGCCGGCCCTCATATACCGCCTCACGGTGGGGCGTCTGGACGGCGCCGGGCTGCGCTGGGGCGACGCGCGCTTCGGCCTGACCGCCGTCCTGGGGCTCTCCGTGGTGGCCGTGCCGGTCATAGCCCTCTCCAGCAGCGACCCCGGTCTGGCCGCCACCTACCCG
>JBIQNJ010000066.1:0-13447 GCA_044462445.1 Truepera radiovictrix
TGTAATGACACCTGTGCGTGCACACCCGGGATGGTCAGGTTGATGACCAGCTCTACCTCAGGCGTGGCCAGCAACTCGCTCACGGTGACCGCGTTCGACACACCGTACTGAGCGGCCTTCTCGCGGGCTCGCTCTGCATCCAGGTCGGCAACGGCCAGCACCTGGGCGCTGCTAGAGCCGGTCAGGTTCTTCAGATAGATATCGCTGATGTTGCCGCAGCCTATGACCCCGACGCCGATCTTTCGGTCAGGCATGGCTACTCCGCTGCTCTCAAGCCGGCAAGGTAGGTGTAGCTCTGCTCCAGCGCCTCGAACATGTCGGTCGCGCACTCGTCCAGCTCGACGATCAGCCACTCGGTATCGGCTGCCGCAGCCGCGACGATGCCGGCCAGGTCCAGCGAGCCCGTGCCCAGAGCGACCATCGGCTCATCGAACCGCGCCGAGCCGTCCTTGAGGTGCAAGAGTGGCCCTCGCGGACCGAACACCGGCAACAGAGCGGCCGGATCCAGACCGGCGGCCGTCAACCAGTACACGTCCAACTCGAAGAACACACCTGGGCTCAGCCGCTCGAGCATGACCTCGTACGGCATCACGCCGTCCACGCTCTGGAACTCCCACCAGTGGTTGTGAACGCCGAAACGCAACCCCAACGCAACCACCAGGTCGTTAACGGCGTTCAGCCTCCGGCACACGTCCTCGACCAACCGCGCCGATGCAAACTCCTCAGGGCCCAGCGTGCAGACCACGCGCTCCGGCCGGAGCGCTCCGATAATCTCCACCACGCGCTCGCGCGCCTCCCCCTCCGGCATGGGCACATGAACGCTTGGCACGGTCAGACCCAGCTCATCGCATAGGCGCCTAGTGCGGGCGGCCGTCTCGGGGGTGAGGCCAAACGGCTCTACCCCCTCAAAGCCCATGGCGGCCACGCGCCGAAGTGTGCGTTCGAGATCCGACGCCACCTCATTGCGAAGGGAGTAAAGCTGCAACCCGATGCGACTAGCTGTCATGGGCTAATACTTACATGCTCAAGGACGTAGGCCTGCCGCTATGAACCCATACGTCCGACCTTACTACCTGCGCGTAGCCAATCCGTCGACAGTGTGCCGGTCGCCGCTCGGCCCGAAGACCTTACAACGTGCGCGTAGCCAATCCCGATGTCCTCACCGCAACAGCAGCGGTATGTGTTGAACTTGGTCGACGGTTGCACGACATGTAAGAGCAACGGACGCGAAAAGCGCTGGGCCCGAACGCAACCTCGCTTCGGGCCCAACTCCTACCAACGTTCAACCGCTCAAAAAGCCGCAGGCAGCAGATGCACCAGCTCCACGTCTACAACATTAAGGTTCGCCCCGGTAACAGTGTCAGTCACAGCATCGTAGATGAGGCTCAAACCAACCGTGTTCCACCCGGCCTTCAAGTCTAGATCTACATGGATCTCCTCTGTATCGACTACGCAAGGGGTGTCAAGGGAGTCAACCGAGACAGCGTCCTCCGCGAAAACCCAGCTGAGGAAAACGTGGTCGTGCATCTCATCTTCATCTGTGTTGACCGGCTCGGCCGTAGTAAAGGTTGGGACGGAAAACAGAGGCGAATAGAGCGTCATCATCGGGACGGCGAAGGGCGGACCGTCAAAGGTGTACATGGTGGTCCTTACGCCCGTCTTGCTGGAGGACAGCGAGCACGTACCACCGTCGTATGCGAAGAGGCTCCCGGAGCTGACGAGCAAGCTCTCGGGCAGTTCATCCTTTGTGGGCAACACCACCTCGAAGGAGCCGTCCGGAGCGACGGGAGCGATGTCAGTGCTGAACAGTCCAGGATAGAACTCGTGCAGATCAGCAAGGCCAATAGCTGTGATGTCACCGAACATCAGCGAGACGCCTTGGAAGTTCAAGGTGTCGCCACCACCAAGGTCAACCGGTTGGGCGTTGCCTGATATCGTCTGATTCCTTGTGGTCTGCTGCTGCCCGCCGCACGCTGCGAGGAGAGCAACGGCTGCAAGGCAAAGGTAACGAGCGAAACGAAGCATGATGGATCCTCCAGGGTCGACTGGTAGTGCAAGGTTTTCGGACAGCCGATTCGTCACGGTGGCATGACCGTGCCCGGGTGTATATGCACAGTTCCACACGTGCTTGCGCGCTAACTACCCACGAAAGCTCTTGCCGCACTCACAGCCGCTCGGAACTGCACCTCATGCGCCAACCGCAGGTCGTCGCCATGAACCGTCTCGTCCGGGAACTCCGTTATGACCTGCACGGCCGGGCCGGGTTGCCTGGCCTCGGAGAGCACCAGCGGGATGCTGCCCTCCAGAGGGAAAAGGAGCTTGCCGGCATGGGACTCGTAGGTGGCCAACTGCTCGTCGTTGAAGGCCACGAGTTGCGGAACCTGCTCCTGCACTTCTCGCGCCACGCTACGCAACAACCTCTCAGCGCGCTCCGCGAACCCCGGTTGGTACCGACCGATGAGGATGAACCCCTGGGGTACCGCCCACCATTCGAACTTGTGCGGCAGGTAGCCGGTTAGCGGGCGCACCCACTCGTGCGCCGGGTAGCCGTGCAGGTTGATCAGCAGTTGCGCGCCGCTCTCAGCAACGAGACGGCGCCGCACGGCGCTCTCGAAGGGTGCATCGTCGCTACGGAACTCCAGGTCATCCCCGAGCGCCGAGTAGCGCGCCGCGTGATGCATATGTTCAGGTTGCACGCCGCACAGTTCGCGGTGCAGCGCGTAGCCGTCAGGGTTCTCGAGCGCTACAACGCCCACGGTTGCATCTGGGTTGGAGAGCAGCTCGTAAGCGGCCCGCAACGCACCGATGACGCCAGAGTTCTCGTTGGCATGCTGGCCGCCGTTGATCACCACAGCAGGTAAAGTGCCGCGCCGCAACAGTCCGTGCACCACACGCCCTCGGGGTGTGCTCGCGGCGAACCTCTCACCCTTGAGCGCGAGAAGCGTAGCGGTCACCTCAGGCTCGGTCGGCGCCTGGCCCAGCCGGGCGAGCTGAGCCGGGGTGAGGGCTGCACCCTTACCTTCCACCTGTACGCCCGCGCCTAGCGAACCGGCAGGCGGCGTAGCCACCACAGTTACGGAACTTGCGCCACCACTGACGTTCCTGACCACCGGCACGATCTGGCCCGGCTGAAGCCTCCTGCTACCGTCAGGTAGGTCTGCCACTGCTGCGAAATGCTCGAGTAGCGAGAAGTACAGCTCCTCATGAAGCGCCTCCGCGGTGTCTATCCTGTCGTGACCCACTGGCAGGCGCTCCTCGACGCCGTCGTGCTCGATCCCGATGCGCAACGCACCGAAGTACGGCCCAGGCCCCGTGTAACCCTGTTCCACGACGGCGCTCATCGTCAGCTCGAACAGCCTCTCGTAGTCCGTCCGCCAGGGCTCGTTGCGGATGATAGCGCCGTCGGCGGCGGTAACGCGCCACCAGCCGCAGGGGGTAAGGGCCTGCCGCCCCAGGAGGTCCACGACCTTGTTCGGCGCGAACACATCGAACTCCAGGGGCGCATCCGCCGCGCCTCGCACCCGGTACATGAGTTCGGTCGGATCGTCCACCGCACAACCGCGCCACACGACCTCGACACCAGGCAACCAGGCGCCTAAGAGGCGCGTAAGGGGGTATGCCTCCAGCCGGAAGCGGTTCTCCACCGCATGCCCATGCACCGGGTACTCGATCTCTAGCACTGGATGCCCTGTGCGCGCCTGCCTAGCCCCCCACTCCCCTAGCTGCTCACGCCGGTCGAGCACCTCGCAAACCAACGGTTTGAAGGCGCTACGCAGCCTCACCCGCTTACCGTCTGCCGCGAACTCGCGCTCTATGGCGCGGCGTTGCTGCCCGCCGGTGAACAGCCAGAACTCGTGGAGTGCTTCAACCCGTGCCGTGCTCTGCACAGACCTGCGGATGAGCGACGCTGTTGGCGGGACTCTTGTAGGTCTCAGGATCACTAACCAATTGTAGTGACCCCAGGCCCACGGGCTTCATGAATCGCACTTCGGCTTGACGACTGCGAATCCACTGTTCTAATCTTGCCGCCACACTGTGCTAGCACACTCAATCAGTTGGGCCTCGCGCAAAGGGAGTCAGGGTGGACGCGAACGACGCAATCTGGGAACAGGTACTCGTAGACCGTCTTGACAGTCTTCCCCCCTACCAGCAGATAGCCGCCACCATTAGGCACAAGATAGCCACTGCCCAGATTGCGCCCGGCACACCTCTGCCGTCCATCCGTAAGCTTGCCAGCACGGCCAACGTCACTACTGCCACCGTCTCACGCGCCTACCGTGTACTGCAGGACGAAAGGCTCATCGAGACGCATGCCGGCGTAGGTACGGTCGTGGCCGACGTCACGGCGGTCAACCCTTGGCTACGAGCCGATAAGTCCGAGAACGAGCTACACAGCCTCATCGGCAGCGCCGTGACCACAGCGCTGGAACTGGGCCATGGACCCGAAGCGATCCTGCGAACGGTACTGCGCCATCTAGACCAGATCAAGACGCCGCAACACGTACTGTTCGTGTGCGGCGCGCCGGCCGTTGCGCGGCGCTACGAGCGCATACTCACCCAGGAACTCGGGCCCCTTGGCATACGCGTTTCGGCCGTCACACTTTCCGACCTTCAGCGCGAAGAGGCAAACCTAGAACGACACCTCAGCGACGTGACGCACATCGTCACGATGCTCAGTTTCGCTCACGACGTAGAGCAGTTCTTCCGAACAGAGAGCCTGCCCATCTCGATCCTTCTTACCGAGCTCTCTATCGCCACGAGCCAGCTCCTGCGGCAGATCCCTGCCGGGGCGAACGTGGTCTTCGTCGCCGAACAGCACTACCGCACCCCCGGCCTGGGCATGTTGCAACCCTACTGTCGCAACGCGCAGCTCGCCGTCGCCAGGTCTCTAGAGCCTAACGACCTCTCCCACAGCGTTTCCGACGCCGACATCGTCGTCCACACGCTCGGTACAAGCGACATCGTCAAGGAGGTGATAGGACCCCACCATCAGGTGATCGAGCTCGAGTTCCAACTGCGTAGCGACTCGTTGCGCATGCTGAAAGAGGCGCTAACTAGTAACGCCTCTCTTTAGCAAGCCCCACTCTCCGCCCCCGAGGAGGTCGGCAATGCAAATCGTCAGGCTGCTGTTTGTCACAACGGTTCTCGTACTAGGGTTCGCAAGCGCGCAAACGCTTGTCATAGCCCAGGGACAAGACATCGTGTGGCTGAACCCCATGAAGACCACGGCCCAGGTGAACCTGAACGCCGCCACGCAGATCGTTGAGGGCTTGATGCAGCTCGACACCGATCAGCGCACGATCCTCCCAGTTCTCGCAACGTCCTGGGAACGCGTTGACGACCTGACTCTTGAACTGAAGCTACGCGAAGGCGTGAGCTTCACGAACGGTGAACCGTTCAACGCCGCGGCAGCCAAGTTCAGCCTTGAGCTCGGCGCGGCCGAACCTGCGATGTCGGGCATGCTCAGCTCCATCGAGCGTGTAGATATCGTCGACGACTACACCATCCGCGTGGTCACTGTCCGTCCAGACCCGCTGCTTGAACTATCGTTCGCTCGCTCCTCTTACATGCTTCCTCCTGCCTACTTCCAGGAAGTCGGTGAGGACGAGTTCAACCTCGCGTCTATCGGCACCGGTCCCTACATGTTCGAAGAGCGCGCCAGCGGCCAGTACCTGCGCGTGGTAGCCAATCCGGACTACTGGGGTGGCAAGCCTCCGATCGAGCGGCTCGAGTTCCGCGCCATCCCGGAAGACGGCGCGCGCTTGGCAGCGCTCCAGACCGGTGAGGTCCACCTCGCTACTAACCTGCCTATCTCTGCCCTTTCGCGCGTCGAGTCCACTCCGGGCGTCTCAGCCGTAACCGTCAACGGCGCCCGCATCTACCTCGTGATACTCGATAACCGTGAAGGCAGCGGCGTACTCGAGAACAAGCTCGTCCGTCAGGCGCTCAACTACGCCATCGACAAGGAAGCCCTGCTAGACGTCCTCTTCGAAGGTCGCGGCACGGTCGTCGACGGTCAGCAGGCCAACTCGAACTTCTTCGGCTACAACCCGAACCTTGAGCCGTACCCGTACGATCCGGAACGCGCCAAGGAGCTGCTCGCCGAGGCCGGCTACCCTGACGGCTTCGAGCTCACCTTCAAGTACCCGTTCGGCCGCATCGCGCTCGACAAGGAGACCTCTGAGGCGATCGCCGCCATGCTCGCCGACGTAGGCGTACGCACGAACCAAGTGGTGCTCGAAAGTGGTGAGTTCCTCAACCAGCTGGTCACCCTGCAGCTTGGACCACTGGCTCTCGCCGCCTACGCCACTGCCCCCGACGCTCACTACCAGTACGACATCAACGTCACGGGCCGCCGTTACTCGTACTACTACAACCCCGAGTACGACGACCTCGTTATCCGCGCCGCCGCCGAAACTGACCCCGTGGCCCGCGAGGCGCTTTACCACCGCGCCGCCGAGATCGCTTACGACGACCCGCCGTTCATCTTCCTGTTCACGCCGGACGACCTTTACGGCGTCTCCGACCGGCTTCAGGGCTGGGTTCCCCGCCCCGACCAGGCGATCGTCTTGCGGGGAGCGACCTTCCAGTAAGCGGACAGTGACCCTCACTTGACTCGCTACCTACTCCAACGTGCTGGCAACACCCTGATCGTTCTGATCGGGGTGTTAGCCATCACGTTCTTCCTGCTCAGGCTGACAGGAGACCCGGTAGCGCTTCTGCTTCCGCTCGACGCCACACCAGAGGCAGAGTCGGCGCTAAGAACCTCCCTCGGCCTCGACAAACCTCTACCCGTTCAGTTCGGGACCTACCTGGCAGCTATAAGTAAGGGCGATTTCGGTCGCAGCCTCCGCTACCGCGAGCCGGCACTGAAGCTCTTCCGTGACAGGTTCCCCGCAACGGTCGAGTTAGTGCTCGCGTCGATCTCTATAGCCGTGCTGCTCGGGATCCCGCTAGGGATACTCGCGGCGTCTGCTCGCGGCACGCGGCTGGACTCTTTCATCATGGGAACAGCCCTGATCGGTCAGGCCATACCGGGCTTCTACATGGGTCTCATGCTGATACTGCTGTTGTCTGTCCAGCTCGGCTGGCTCCCTACGGGCGGGCGCGGCACCCTAGCCCAACTCGTCATGCCTACCATTGTTCTGAGCAGCTACCTCATAGCCCTAATAACCAGGATGACCAGGTCATCGATCCTAGAGACCTTGGGGCAGGACTACGCTCGCACCGCTCGAGCCAAGGGGCTTTCTGAGCGTGTGGTGCTTTTCAAGCACGCGCTCAAGCCGGCGCTCATCCCTGTGGTGACCCTGATCGGCCTGCAGGTCGGTACCCTGTTCAGCGGCGCCGTGGTCACGGAAACCGTCTTCAGCTGGCCAGGCATAGGACGGCTCGCGATGGAAGCCATCTCCAGTCGCGACTTCCCCGTAGTCCAGACCGTGGTGCTGATAAGTGCCGTCGTGTTCGTTCTGATGAACGTCCTCGTCGACATCGCATACGCCGTCCTTGATCCAAGGATCCGCTATGACTAGAGCACGCTCCGCGCGCCAGCAACGCTCGAGAGTCGCACGGTTCTTCCTAAGACCCGTTCACCTCGTGTCGATGTTCATCCTCACGTTCTTCTTCGTCGCGGCCGTGCTTCCCGACCAGGCCCTGCCTCACGATCCCGTGCGGCAGTCGCTAAGAGCCCGCTTCACCCCTCCCGTGTGGCTAGAGGGCGGAACGACCACACACCTTCTCGGCACCGACAACCTAGGGCGCGACCTGATGTCACGAGTGATCAGGGGGGCACGAACCTCGCTCCTGATCACCACCCTCTCCGTACTGCTGGGCGCGGTCATAGGAGTAGCGCTTGGATTGATAGCCGGTTATTACGGAGGCTGGGTCGACCAGGTCATAAGCCGTCTGATCGATGTGCAGCTGGCGTTCCCGCTGATACTCCTGATGATCGCCATAGTAGGCATCGTCGGAGCGAGCCTGACGGTGTTAGTGGTGGCGTTGTCGCTGGCAGCCTGGCCACGTTACGCACGGCTCATACGCGGCTCCGCACTCACTCTTCGCGAGCAGGACTTCGTGGAGGGCGCCCGCGCGCTCGGCCGCCGAAACCCGACCATCATCTCGCGCCACATCGCACCGAACGCGCTCTCTCCCGTCATCGTCTTCACCACGTTCGAGCTGTCGCGCATCCTTCTTCTGGAATCGGCACTTTCTTTCCTTGGACTGGGCGTGCCGCCACCCGCGCCTTCCTGGGGCAGCATCATCGCCGATGGCCGGGCTTACCTCGTCGACGCGTGGTGGGTCAGTGCTCTGCCCGGCCTAGCGATCGTTGCCGTAGTGCTGGCCTTCAACTTCCTTGGTGATGGACTACGAGACCTACTCGACCCACGCGCACGATGACCCTGAAACGTTGTGCCTGCGGCAAACCCCTGGACCAGCGGGGTCAGGCCGAACATACTCAAGAGAGGAACTCGCTTTGACAACCGAAGCCTCCCCTCTCAGCCCCGAAGTAACGGCGCTGAGACCCGATAAGGGTGTACACCCGATCCTGGAGCAAGACCACGAGTACATATTCATAGATGCCTGTATGCAGGCCTGGCCCGATGCCGACTACGGCAACTCGCATCGCCACGGGGTCACTGCCTACGGTGTGACCGCATTTCGTCCACACGACGACGTCGAAGACGCGCTTGAAGGCCTGATGTTCTGGCATCTCATCGCTCGGAAGTACCCGAACACGCTGGTCGCCAGAACGGCCGCCGACATCAGGCGGGCCAAGGCAGATAAGCGCGTTGCCCTGATCGTGTCTGCCCAGGGCGGCGAATGGATAGGCAACAAGCTACACAGGATAGAGGCGTTCGCTCGACTTGGCCTTCGGGTCATGCTGCCCTCGTACAACACGACGAACCTGCTTTGCGGCGGATGCCTTGACGGCGTAGACGGTGGCCTTACCGCGATCGGCCGGCTCGCGGTAGACGAGTGTAACCGCGTTGGTATCCTGCTTGACGGCACGCATATCGGCAAGCAGTCCAGTCTGGAGATGATCGACCGTAGCGCTCAGCCGGTCGTCTTCACGCACTCGAACCCGTCTAGCCTTGTTCCGAACCCCCGCAACATAGATGACGAGCAGATACGTAACTGTGCAGTGCGCGGTGGTGTTATCGGCCTGGCTCCCTGGGGTCCGTTGGTGATGAAGCCCGGAACAACTGACTGGCCAACCATGGACGATTTCATCGACCACATCGACTACGTTGCTGACCTCACCGGCTCTACCGACAACATCGGTATCGGCACTGACATGAGCATCGGCACATACCCGGATCACTGGCACGATCCTTGGGGCGACGCAGTTACCTTCGCCGGTGTTACCGGGGAGTACGAGAAGCACATCAAGGCCAACGTGCGTTCACCTATGCGCGCACTCAAAGACTTCAACTCTTATGCCCAGACTGGCCTGTTCGCTGCACGTCTGATGGAACGCGGCTACAGCAACGAAGACGTTCATAAGATCCTGGGCGAGAACTTCCTTAGGGTTTACGAGCAGGTGTGGAAACAATGAGCACTAGAGACAATCGCGGCTTTCACCCAGTTCTCGAGAACGACCATGAGTACATCTTCGTAGACACGTGCATGCAATCTTGGCCCGACGCTGATTACGCGAATGCGCATAGGCACGGGTGCACCGCCTACGGAGTTACGGCGTTCATGCCTAACGTCTCGGGCGCGGAAGCGCTCGAGGGTCTCATGTATTGGCACTTGCTCGCACGCAAGAACCCGAACCTTATCGTGGTCGACACCGTAGAGGACATTCGAAGGGCTAAGCGTGAAGGCAAGTCGGCGTTCCTGCTAACCGCGCAAGACGGCGACTTCATCGCCAACAAGCTGCACCGAGTAGAAGCGTTCTACCGTCTTGGCCTAAGGGTCATGTTGCCCGCTTACAACTCGTCGAACCTGATCTGCGACGGTTGTCTCGACATCACAGACCGCGGTCTAACGAACTTTGGGAAGCTGGTCGTAGAGGAAGCCAACCGCATCGGCCTTGTGCTTGACGGCACGCACATCGGCCGGCGCTCCAGCCTCGAGATGATCGACGCGAGTGCCGACCCTGTCATCTTCAGCCACTGCAACCCCAACGCACTGTTCGAGAACGCCCGCAACATCACAGACGAGCAGATCAAGGCCAGCGCCGCTCGTGGCGGCGTTATCGGCGTTGTGCCGTGGGGGCCCCTAGCCTTGCGTGCCGGCTCAACGACTAGGCCGACTCTTAACGACATGCTAGACGCAGTGGATCACATCGCCCAACTCACGGGCACCATAGACAGTGTGGGTATCGGTACCGACTTCAGCCTTGGCACCTACCCCCCGCATCCGCACGATCCCTGGGGTCAGCCCATCAGCCTAGCTCCCGTCATGGCGGCTTACAACAGTTTCTCTACGCCTAACTCGCTATCACCAACCCGCTTCGTTGAAGGGTTCGACTCGTACCCAGAGATAGTCAACGTGATCGAGGGCTTGGCCACTCGTGGGTACAACAAGACGGATATCGGCAAAGTGCTTGGAGAGAACTTCCTTCGGGTTTTCGAGCAGGTTTGGAAGCCGGTCAGCTGACCGACTGGCCTTAGTCATTCCCTGCCGACAACGTTGTCTGACCTACAACCTAAGCGATAACGTTTTGGAGGCCCCAGAGATCAGGGGCCTCCAAACGCCTCTATAAGAGCAGCCAGTCGGCGGCAGTAGCGAACGGTTGAAACAGTCAGTTGAGCACATCGATAACCCGCGCAAGCCGCCCACGCGCGTCGTCAACCAGGTCACCTAGCTGGCTGCGCAATTCGGGGCCAGCCACACCGAACATGGCCTCTGGGTCTAAGATACTGACTTCTACGCCATCTTCGACCTGGCGCAGAGTGACGTTGCAGGGTAGCAGCAGACCGATGCTCCGATCGGCCTCAAGCGCCTTGTGAGCCAGCGCCGGATTGCACGCGCCCAAGATCTGATACGGCTCTATGACCGCCCCCATCTTGGATTCAAGCGTGGCGCTGATATCGATCTCGGTCAGAACGCCGAAACCCTGAGTGGCCAGAGCTTCCGTTACACGCTTCTTGGCAGCGTCGAACGGGCTCCGTATCGTTGTGGTCATACCGAAACTGGCCATTGATGCTCCTTAAGATCGGTCCGTCTGCCACCACATACATAGTGCGTCGGCGTAGCGAGACCGTTGCATTAAGCACCAGTGTCTAGCTCGGTCTTGCCGCGCAGTGTTGCACCGCCGACACGAAGTCGCGGTCGGTGCAACCGGACCCACGAAGGCAATGCTGTGACCTTAAGCGTGGCGAACCGCTTAGGCACCTTCGCAGTTCGTTCCGGCCGTATCATCTGCCCATATGAAGATCATCGACTACTCGCTACAGCCGGGCCAGATAAACCGCGTGCTGTTTGATTACACCGATGGCAACACCAAAGTGCTCAAGATCGGCAGCGTTCACTTCGAGCCTGGGCAGCGTCTACCGGTCGAGGGTACGGGCAGCCACCTCGAAGACGAGCTGAGTTACATCATCTCAGGCAGTCTGAGTGGCGAGAGCGGCGGTCAGGCGTTCAGCATCGGCGGGGGCGACTTCACCGTCATTCCTGCAGGCGAGGAGCATTGGGCCGTTGCTGGCCCGGACGGCGCAGACCTTATATATGTGATGGTCGAGGCTCGATAGGCGTAGAAGCCTATATCTGCTGTGCGCCATGGGTGCTGAACAGTGCCTCCGGGCGCGCGGCGGCGTACTGCTCCACCACCTGCTCATGCTCCTGGTCTAGAGCCTTCAAGCGTGTGCCCAGGTCAGCGCCCACCCAGCCATCTAAAGTGAAGTGGCGCGCCTGGTACCAGGCGCGCCACTCTTGCTGCACCAAACAGCAACTCAGTCCAACCAGACCTCGGCAAGACTGAGGTAACTGGTGTTCGGGAAGTGCAGGTAACCGTGCACGTTGGCGCGGTGCGCCACGTATTGGGTGCTATGGAACAGGAACACATGCGGGGCCATCTCGAAGATGCGCTCTTGCGCCTGGGCGTACACGGCGCGGCGTTCCTCGATGTCGCTCACCTGGCGGCCGCGCTCGAGGAGCTCGTCCAGCACGGGGTCGCTGAAGTTGCTCAGGTTGCCACCGTTGTTCGTGTAGAACACACTGAACAGGAAGTCGTCAGGGTCGGCCTGGCCAGACTCGCCGAGGATGGTGGCGGTGAAGTCACCAGCCAGCGCCTTGGGCAGGTAGATGGACCAGTCTTCGGCCACGATGTTGGCCTTAACGCCGATCTCGGCCAGGTCGGCCTGGATGAGCTCGGCGGGCGTGCGGAGGAAGTCGTAGGTGCTCGTCACGTACAGGTCGAACTCGAAGCCGTCGGCATAGCCCGCTTCTGCGAGCAGGGCGCGGGCGGCCTCGACGTCGCGACCGATGTACGGGCTGGTGTCGATGCCGTAGAAGTTGTCGGCTGGGATGGTGGTGCCGGTGGCGGGCACGCCGCCGGTTCCGAACAGGGCAACGTCAACTATGGCCTGCTCGTCGATGGCATGCGAGAGGGCGCGGCGCACGAGCACGTTGTCGAACGGCGGATGCTCGACGTTCAGGTAGATGGTGCGGAAGTTGGCCGACATGCCGCCGACCAGCGTCACGTTCGGGTCGAGTTCCAGGATGGGGATGTCGGGGGAGGGTACGTACTCGATCCAGTCGGCATTGCCGGTCTGGATGGCGGTGGTGCGGGCCGTGGGGTCCGGGTAGAAGATGATCTGGATGCCGTCGAGGTAGGGCAACTGGTTGCCGGCAGCGTCAGTGCGCCAGTAGTTGGGGTTGCGCTCCAGCACGAGGCGGGTCTGCGGCAGGTACTCCACGAAGCGGAAGGCGCCCGTGCCCACCACGGTGTTCTGCAGGTCGCCGTTGGCCTCGACCACATGCTGCGGAACGATGACGTTGAGCGAGTGCGCCAGCTTGGAGAGCAGCGGGGCGTACGGCTGGTTGAGGTTGAACACCACGGTCTGATCGTCGACCACGTCGATGGAGTCAACCACCGCGAAGTCGTCGCCGCGCGGGGAACCCGTGTTGGGGTCCTTGATGCGGTTGATCGAGAAGGCTACGTCGGAGGCGGTGAGCGGCGTGCCGTCATGGAAGGTGACGCCAGGGCGCAGGTGGAAGGTCCATGCAAGGCCGTCTTCGCTCGCTTCCCAGGACTCGGCGAGTGCGGGCAGCACCTGCAAGGTGGAGTCGAAGCGCACCAGGCCCTCGTAGGTGTTCTCGAGCATGTTGCGCGTAGAAGTGGCGTTGGTGATGTGCGGGTCCAGGCCGACCGGGTCAGTCTGGAAACCGGCGCGGAGCGTGCCGCCGTACTGCTGTGCTGCCGCCGTGGCTGCCAGCAGGAGCGAGATCAGGATTACCTTGAAGCGCATGCCTTACCTCCCATGGGTATTCAGTCGAACCG
>JBIQNJ010000067.1:0-13290 GCA_044462445.1 Truepera radiovictrix
TGGTATCAGGTTGGTGGAGTGAAGGTGCCCCATCAACCATCAAATCCGTATACCCGAAACTCTTTGGGGCAATTGTTGACTCCGCTCCCGATACTTGGGGCCGGCAGCTTCTCAGGCGGTACGAGAGGCTTTCTGCAAGCACCGAGGGTAGGCAACCTCGTGCCTTACAGGAACAGGACTACCTGCTTGGGGTAGCTGACGTAGCCAGGGTCGGGGCTCTACGGTTTCGTTACGCTGGAGGATCAGAGTTTCTCGCCCCGACGGATAAGGGCGTTCCATCGGTTGTTCATTTGGGCGCACTTCTCGAAGCAACCGACAGGACCCTCCGGGACGAAGAGACAGAGGAGGACCTCAGGTTGATTCTCGCACCGGGCTCTTCACTCGGCGGAGCTCGACCCAAGGCCAGCGTGATGACGGTAGATGGAAAGCTGGCGATTGCCAAGTTTCCCAAGGAAACCGACGAGTACAGCCTGGAGCTATGGGAGTCTGTTGCGCTTAACCTAGCCCGGTTGGCTCGAATTGAGGTGCCGTCACACCAGGTTCTCGAGGTTGCTGGACGGCGCGTTCTGGTCGTAGACCGGTTCGATCGTGTCGGCTCTAACCGTATTCCATTCCTCTCTGCCATGGCGATGCTTGGTCATGCTGATGGCGAGGAGGCGTCGTACCTGGAGTTCAGTGACGTGCTGGTGGAGCATGGCGCCCATACCGACAGCGATACCGAGCAGCTTTTCAGACGCATGGCGTTCAACGTTCTTGTCTCCAACGTCGATGATCACCTTAGAAACCACGGGTTCCTGCACACTGGCAAGAACGGTTGGAGGCTTGCCCCCGCCTACGACCTGAACCCCACACCGACTGATGTACGTGAAAGGCGCCTGACAACCAACCTGACCTTCGATGACGCAACCTGCGATTTGACTGTCCTGCTGGAAGCGGGCGAGCAGCTCGGACTGAGCGCCCCCAGGTGCGGCAGCATAGTTAAGGACGTGGCAACTGCCACCAGCAGGTGGCGAGACGTTGCCCGGCAGAGCCGGGCGACCAGGGCAGAGATAGAGCGAATGGCAAGTGCATTCGAACACACAGATCTGGAGAAGGCCCTCAACCTGAGTTGAGTTTGTTGCTAGTTCTTGCGATTACCCCGCTGCTGAAGCATGAGAGACCCGCCCACCAGGATGATCGAGGCCAGGATCATCAGGGCCGAGATGGCGTTGATCTCGGGCGGCACGCGCTGCTTGAGCATGCCGTACACGAAGAGTGGCAGGGTGGTGGTGCCTACGCCGGCGTTGAAGAAGGTGATCACGAAGTCGTCGAGCGACAGCGTGAACGCCAGCAGCGCACCTGCCAGCACGCCGGGGAACAGGTTCGGGAAGGTGACGCGCCAGAACGTCTGGAACGGGTTGGCGCCAAGGTCGCGCCCCGCCTCCTCGAGCCTGGGATCCATGCCCGCCAGGCGCGCGCGCACCACGATTGTTACGTACGAGATGTTGAAGGCCACGTGGGCGATGACGATGGTCATGAAGCCCGGCGTCCAGCGCACGCCGAACGCCTGCTGCGCGAGCGCGAAGATGATGTTGAAGAAGATAGCCAGCGAGATGCCCTGGGTGATGTCGGGGATGACCACCGGCAGGTAGAGCACGGAGTCCAGCAGTTTGCGCCCCGGGAAGCGGCCGCGGGCGATGGCCAGCGCCAGCATGGTGCCCAGCGCGGTGGAGATGACCGTGGCGATACCCGCCACCATCACCGAGTTGCGCAGCGCCCTCAGCAGTAGACCCGTCTGGAAACGCGCCGCCTCGGTGCCGGCGGTGATGGTGTTGTTGAAGATGTTCTCGTACCAGCGGGTGGTGAAGCCGCGCCAGACGCTTATCGATGAGGAGTCGTTGAACGAGAAGGCGACGAGCACGAGGATCGGGATCCACAGGAACAGGTAGACGACCACGGGGCTGAGCCATAGACCCACGCGGCCCGTGCGCCGCACGGCCAGGTCGCGGCGGATGCGGCCCCGGTTAGTGCTCACGCCGCCTCCCACGGCAGCACGCAGGCCGCCCGGGTGGCCGGCAGGATGGGCGCGCGGCTCTCAGCGATCATCTGCCTGCCCCCAGCGGCTGTAGATGAACACGCTTACGAACACGAGCGCCAGCAGCACCATAGACACGGCGCTGCCTAAGGGGATGTTGCCGCGGCCGCCGAACTGGCTCTGGATGAGGTTGCCGATCATGAGCCCGCGCGTGCCGCCCATCAGGTCGGGCGTCACGTAGGCGCCTATCGTCGGGATGAACACGAGTATGCAGCCCGCGATCACCCCCGGCAGCGTGAGCGGGAAGACCACGCGGAGGAAGGTGACGATGTCGTTGGCGCCTAGGTCGTTGGCGGCCTCCACGTAGCGCTGGTCGAGGGCTTCTACCGAAGCGTAGATGGGCAGGATCATGAACGGCAGGTAGCCGTACACCAGCCCCACCATGACCGCGCCGGGCGTGAACAGCAGCTGCAGCGGCTCCTGGAGGAGGCCCAGCGACTGGAACAGGCCGTTAAGCAGGCCGTCTCTCTGCATGATGGTGATGAGCGCGTAGGTGCGCACCAGGAAGTTCGTCCAGAACGGCAGCAGCACGAGGAACAAAAGCATCATGCGCACGCCGGGGTTACGTCGGCGGCTGATGAAGAACGCCACCGGGTAGCCGAGCACGAGGCAGAACAGCGTTGCCACCAGGGCGATGTTCAGGCTGCGCCACAGCACGGGCGCGAAGGTGGTGAAGGTGCGCTCGTACTGATCGAGCGTCCATGGCTGCACGGGCTGCCCGCCGGACCCGCGCGTCATGAACGACGACACGGCCACGAACACCAGCGGCAGGAGGAAGAAGAGGATGACCCAGAGCGTGCCGGGCGCCACCAGGGCGAACAGGCCGCGCCTCTCGCTGCCAGGCGATGACCTGGCGCGCCGACCCCGGCGGCGGCCCGAGCTGCCCTGGCCGCCCGGGGCAGCATGGTGCTCAGCAGGCACTGATCTGGGCCTTCCTTTTCATTTGGCGAAGCATACCGTAGGTGCCCAGATCTGGCGTTGGCGGGGTGCCCGCAACTGCCCCACCGATCCCTGCCTTCATGGCATGCGGCACGCAGGCGGCGTTGCGGCCGAGTACACCAAAAACAGACCCATGTCAAGCCCGCCGATTCGCCGTGCAGCACGGCATTTGCTCGGTGTGTCACTTAGAGCTTTCTGACCCTCGTGCTACACTTCCGCCATACGGGATAAGAAGGAGCGTGAGATACTTCAAGACAACCCTAAAGTGTGAGTGAGACCGAATGAGCCGCGCGAACTAGGGCGTGGTTTCGGGAGGCAAAGCTCTCGCGTAAAGGTTGTGGAGAGGCTCTTCCGGTCAGGGCGCTAAGAACCTTCCCTAACCGTTTCAGTTTCCCCCTTTTACGGGCTCATACACCCTCAACAGGCGTTGTCTGAAGCAACGTTATGAGAGGCACCGAATCACTGGATTTCGCCGTTATCAACACTGAGTTGCGGCATGCCGAAGGCATCTACGATGTGCTGCGGCTCGCGAACGGCTACCCCACAGATCGCTACTGCCACTGCATCAACCCCGAGGCTGTCGCTGAACAGCTCGAGAGGTTCCCAGAAGGACAGTTCGTGGCCATCACCTACGAGGACGGCCACGAGAAGGTGGTCGGCATGGCCACCACCATGCGCACCCGGCACTCGCCCGGCGAGCGCCCCGTGCCTTGGTACGACATGATCGGCAGCTTCGGGCTGCGCAACCATGACCCCGATGGCGAGTGGCTCTACGGCGTCGAGATAGCCGTGGACCCCGCTTATCAGAGGAAAGGTGTGGCCTCCGCGCTGTACAAGGCGCGTCTGGCACTGGTGGAGCGGCTGGGTTTGCGCGGCTGGTTCGCCGGCGGCATGCTCATGGGTTATCACGAGTACCGCGACCAGATGGCACCCAGGGAGTACGCCGAACGCGTGCTGGAGGGCAGCATCACCGACCCGACGGTCAGCATGCAGCTGCACCGCGGGCTGGAGGGCCGAGCCATCATCGAGAACTACTACCCGGAGTGGCTGGCCGGCTGCTGCGCTGTGTTGCTGGTGCACGAGCCGAAGAGGAAGGCCGCCCGGCTAGGGCGGCGCCAGCGCACCGGCCTTCGCGAAGTACCCACCTACGCGGCCACCGCAGCCTCCTGACGCAGGTAGAGCATGCCCACCTTCAGGTACAAGACGGGTCCGCGCCCACCCAACGCCACGCCCGGCCCGCACGACCCCGACGTGTACGACGTGCTGGTCCTCGGGGCCGGCATGGCCGGGCTGGCGGTGGGCCACGCCCTGTTAGACGATGACCTGGACGTCTTGCTGCTCGAAGCCCGTGATCGGCTGGGCGGCAGGGCGTACACCGAGCGCCAGTTCGCCGGTTTCCCGCTGGAGTTCGGTGCGGAGTTCATCCACGGCGAGCGTGCCGCCACCTGGCGCTGGGTAGACCGGCTAGGGTTAGCCACGGCGCATTGGACCAAGCAGGACGACTCCTGGGTGCGCCTGGCGGACGGTCACCGTGTGACCATGCGCGAAGCGCGCAGCTTGAGCCCGGCCCTAGACATCACCCGCACCTGGCAGCTCCCCAGGGAGCAGCCCAGGCCGCTCGAGTCGTTCGGCGACTACCTGAGGCGCGTAGGCTTCGACCTAGAGCGGCTCGACTACGTGCGGCGGGCGTTCGCGAACGCGGCGGGCGAGAGCATGCGCTTCCTGGACGCCGCCGCCACGCTGGCCTCGCTGAAGGCGGGTGAGCTGGACGGCGAAGAGGACTACCGCATCCTGGAGGGGTACGGAGCTATCGTCGAGGCGTTGGGGGTGGGTCTCGAGATCCACACCCAGTCCGTCGTCAAGCAGGTCAGGTGGGGAGACTACGGCGTGGTCATAACCACGATCGATGGGCACGTGTACAAGGGCCGCACCGCCGTCATAACGGTGCCTTTGGGCGTGCTGCAGTCGGGTGACATCGAGTTCGACCCGCCGCTGCCCGCCCACAAGATGAGTGCGCTGGGTGGCCTCGGCATGGGTCCTGTGGCCAAGTTCATCTATCGCTTCGCGGAGCAGCTGACGCCGGAGGAGATCATCGCCGTGTACGCGGCGGGCAACCCACCCATGTGGTGGAGCCCGTCTGCCACGCAGCCCAACACCGAGGCGTTCGTCTGGACTGCGCTGGTGTCGGGCGACGGTCTGGTCGAGCTGCTGCGGCTGGGCGAGGAGGACGCGCTGGAGCGTGCGCTCGACGCCTTCCGCCTGGAAGTGGGCCGGCCGGGGTTGAGGTCGCTGGAGGCCAAGGTGGTGGACTGGCACTCAGACCCGTTCTCCCGCGGCGGCTACAGCCATGTGCGCCCAGGACACTTCGGCGCCCGGGAGCTGTTGGCACAGCCCACACCGCCGCTGTTCTGGGCCGGCGAGGCAACAGCGCAGGAGGAGCGCGCGGCGACCGTGCACGGCGCGCTGCTCACGGGTGAGCGCGCGGCCGTGGAGGTTCGCAGGGCGCTGGCCCAGCTCGACAGCAGCGCCGCTGCGTCGTGACAGGTCGGGGCAGCGCCGGTTGACCGGTCAACCACTCAAGGGTTCGTGAGGAGACGCATGACGCAAGTGGCCAGCAGTACGGAACGGCGCGGTGTGGCGCCGAAAGGTATCGACCTTGTCACCGAAGTGCCGGGCCCCAACAGCCGCGCCCTGGCTGCCCGCCGCGACGCCGCCGGCGCCCGCGGCGCCGCACGCTTGACTGACGTGGCGGTGGCCGGCGGGCATGGCGCCTACGTTACCGACGTGGACGGCAACCGCCTGCTGGACTTCGCCGGCGGCATCGGCATGCTGGCTGTGGGTCATACCCCAGACAACGTGGTTCAGGCGCTCAAGGAGCAGGCCGAGAGGCTGGTGCACCTGTGCGCCATAGTCGGCACTTACGAGCCGTACGTTCAGCTGCTCGAACGCCTGGTAGAGGCGGCCCCAGGGGAGTTCCCCAAGAAGGCGGTGCTGCTCAACTCAGGCGCCGAGGCGCTGGAGACGGCCGTGAAGATCGCCCGCGCCCACACGGGCCGGCAGGCCGTCGTGGTGTTCGAAGGCGGTTACCACGGGCGCACCAACCTCACGCTGGGCATGACCAGCAAGTACGGCCTCTTCAAGAAGGGGTTCGGGCCGTTCCCGAGCGAGATATACAGGCTGCCTTTCCCCGACCTGTACCGCCGGCCGGCGGGCATGAGCGAGGAGCAGGCGGTAGACCTGGCCATCGCTGGGCTCGACAAGGCCATGGTGGCGCAGGTCGACCCCGGCGCCGTGGCGGCCTTCGTCATCGAGCCCGTGCAGGGGGAGGCCGGCTTCCTGACCGCGCCGCCGCGCTTCCTGCAGCGCCTGGGCCAGATAGCCACCGATAGCGGGGCCGTGCTGGTGGCCGACGAGGTGCAGTCGGGCATGGGCCGCACAGGTCAGCTGTGGGCCTCCACCCAACTGGGCGTGGTGCCCGACCTGATCACCACCGCCAAGTCGCTGGCGGCCGGCATGCCGCTGGCAGCCGTGGTGGGCCGCGCCGACATCATGGACGCGCCGCACCCGGGCGGGCTGGGCGGCACCTACTCGGGCAACCCGCTGGCGTGCGTGGCGGCGCTCGAGGCGCTGAGCACCATAACCAGCCCCAACTTCCTGAGCCGCGCCCGGCAGGTGGGCACCAGGCTGCGCGAGGGTCTCGAACGCATCGCCGCCGGCTGCCAGTACGCGGGCGAGGTGCGGGGGCTCGGTCCTATGCTGGCCGTCGAGTTCGTTGCAGACCGCACGACCAAGGAGCCTTTCCCGGAACTGGTGCTCGAGATCACCAGGCAGGCGCTGGCGCGCGGCCTCATCGTCATCCGGGCCGGGCTCTACTCCAACTGCATCAGGCTGTTGCCGCCGCTCGACCTGACGGACGCGGAGGTGGACGAAGGCATGAGCGTTCTGGCGGAGGCCGTGAAGGCGGCAGCTAGTAAGCTCTAGTAGCAGCAGTGAACCACGGGCGGTGGTCAGGAGAGCCGGCCATCCGAGTGAGGCACCCAAGGAGGACCCGAACATGGCAGACGCTAAAGCGGTCGGCGCCGGAGACGGCGGCTTTCCCCTCAAGCAGCTCATAGGGGGCGAGTGGCGTGACGCCCTGGGCGGCGGCACCTGGGACCTGATAGACCCCGGCAGTGAAGAGGTAGTGGCGAAGGTGCCCTACGGCGACGCGGCGGACGCCACGGCGGCCGTAGACGCGGCCGCAGCCGCGTTCCCTGAGTGGTCCGCCAAGACGGCCTACGAGCGCGCCAAGGTGCTGGAGCGCGCAGCCGGCTGGATAAAGAAGAACGTCGAGGAGCTGGCGCGGCTGACGACCGAGGAGTCGGGCAAGCCGCTGGGTGACTCCAAGGGCGAGTGGCTCTCGGCCACCGCCTACCTATCGTGGTTCGCCGCCGAGGGGGTGCGGGCGTACGGCCGGACGGTGCCGCCTTCCGCTCCGGGCAGGCGCATCATGGTCGTGCCGCAGCCCCTGGGTGTGGTCGCCACCATCACCGCCTGGAACTTCCCCGTCTACAACATCGTGCGCACCTTCGGCGCTGCCCTCGCGGCCGGCAACACGGTGGTGGGCCGCCCCTCCGAGTACACGCCGCGCTCCGCCATGCTGCTCGGCCAGGCGCTGCATGAGAGCGGCGCGCCGGCGGGCGTCATAAACGTGGTGAACGGCGACCCGCATGCCATGGGTCAGGCGTTCCTGGACGACAGGCGCGTGCGCAAGCTGGCCTTCACCGGCAGCCCGCGCGTGGGCAAGCTGCTGATGGACGGCGCCTCGCGCACCCTCACGCGGCTGGCGCTCGAGCTGGGCGGCAACGCCCCGGTGATCGTCTTCCCAGACGCGCCCAACCTGAGCCGGTTGGCCAAGCTGGCCGCCACCTTCAAGACCCGTAACGTGGGGCAGGTGTGCATCGCGCCGCAGCGCTTCTACGTGCATGAGAGCGTGGCAGACGAGTTCACGGCGGCGGTGGTGGAGGCCATGGGCAAGCTGCGCGTGGGCCACGGCGCCGAGGAGGGCGTGCAGGTGGGGCCCCTCATCAACGAGAAGCAGCGCGAGCGGGTGGAGCAGCTCGTGGCCGCCGGCGTCAACTCCGGTGCGCGCGTGCTCACGGGCGGCGCCAGGCTGGAGCGCAGGGGCTACTTCTACGCCCCCACGGTCGTGGCCGACGTTAAGCCGGGCACGCCCCTCCACGACGAGGAGATCTTCGGGCCCGTGCTGCCCATCACCACGTTCGGCAGCGCGACTGAGGTGCTGGAGCTGGCCAACGCCACCGAGTACGGGCTGGCTGCCTATCTCTTCACCTCAGACCTGAACACGGCGCTTACGCTGTCGGAACGCCTGGAGTTCGGCATGGTCGGTGTGAACGACTGGATGCCGGTGACCCCGGAGGCGCCGTTCGGCGGCGTGAAGGGCAGCGGCATCGGCCGCGAGACCGGGTCGGAGGGGCTGGCCGAGTACATGGAGAACAAGGCCATATACATAGGCGGCGTCGCCCTCCCCGGATGAGCCCGCTACCGAAGGCCCTGCTCACACGCCTGCTGCCCGACGAACCGACCGAGTTGCTGAGGCGGCACACGCAGCTGGCCGTGAACCTGGAGGACCGACCGCTCGGCCGCGCCGAACTGCTGGCAGGCGTGGCGGAGGTCGAGGGGCTACTGTGCCTGGTCACAGACCGCATAGACGCCGAGTTGCTGGACGCGGCGCCGCGCCTTAGGGTCGTGTCCAACTACGCCGTCGGTTACGACAACGTCGACGTGGCTGCCGCCACCGAGCGCGGCATCTGGGTCACCAACACGCCCGGCGTACTCACGGAGGCCACCGCGGACATGGCCTTCAGCCTGCTGCTGGCGGTGAGCCGGCGCGTGGTCGAGGGCCACGAACTCGTGCGGTCAGGCGGGTGGCGCGGCTGGGAGCCCCTGCAGCTGCTTGGTGCGGGCCTCACGGGCGCCACGCTGGGGCTGGTGGGGTTGGGTCGCATCGGCCGGGCCATGGTGCCCAGGGCTAGGGCGTTCGGCATGCGGGTGCTGTACTGGAACCGCACGCGCCTGACGCCAGAGGAGGAGGCGGAGCTGGGCGTCGAGTACGCCCCCTTCGAGGAGCTCCTGCAGCGTTCGCGCTTCGTGTCCGTGCACGTGGCCTCCACGCCAGACACTCGGCACCTGATAGACGCGCGGGCGCTCGCCCTCATCGGCCCGTCCGGTTACCTGATCAACACAGCGCGCGGCACCGTGGTCGACGAGGCAGCGCTCGTAGCCGCGCTCGACCGGGGCGGCATCGCGGGTGCAGGGCTGGACGTGTTCGAGCGCGAGCCCGCGCTCGCCGCGGGCCTGGCAAGCTGCCCCAACGCTGTGCTGACGCCGCACCTGGGCAGCGCCACGCTCGAGACCCGCACGGCGATGGGCATGCTGGCCGTGAACAACGTGCTGGCAGTGCTGCAACACAGGGCGCCGGCGCACCCCGTCAACCCTGAGGTGGCAGACCGGCTGCGTAAGTAGGCACCCGCCAGGGTGGCGTACGGCTGCGGAGCGTAGCCCTGCCGGCACCCCCGTAGCCGGTGGAAGGCGGCGGCCCGAGCGGCCCGTTGACCCCCCTAGTAACCAGCCCCTTACGCTCTACGTGCTCGTACCCTTACACTCGCCGCTGAGCAGCATGGCGAACGGCCGACCGTTGCCCACCACACAGCAAGAGAGCGCGGTGTCCGCGGCTGTGAAGCGGACGATGCGGCTGTCCATCATCGAGGGCGGCCTCATGCAGGTGTTCCTCAACTGGACCACTGGCAGCGTGCTCGTGGGCTACCTGCTCTACTTGGGTGCCACGCCGTTCCACATCGGCCTGGTGGCGAGCATGCCCCTGCTCTCGCAACTGGCCAGCCCGCTCGGCGCCTTCGCGGCCGAGGCGTTGGGCCGGAGGCGCCTCGTTGCCGCCACCCTGGGGGTGATCGGCCGGCTCATGTGGCTGCTGGCCGTGTTCCTGCCGCAGCTAGGCCTCCCGCAGGCGCTACAGCCCGCGGTGATAGTCGCCCTCGCGCTGGTGGCCACAGCCTTCCACTCGGCCACGGCCACCATCTGGACGGCCTGGATGGGTGACGTGGTGCCGGATGACAGGCGTGGCCGTTACTTCGGCTTGCGCACGGGGGTTCTCGGCGTCATCGGCACGGCCGCCAACCTGGGCGCAGGCGCGTTCCTGGACCACGTCCAGGCGCCGCTCAGCTTCCAGGTGGTGCTGGCGGTGGCCATCCTCGCCTCTCTCGTATCGGCCGTTCTTTACCTGTTCCACTACGACCCGCCCACCGAGCGGCGGCCCATGCCGCTCAAGCAGGTGTTCCTCACGCCACTGAAACACCCCAACTTCAGGCGCTTCCTCCTGTTCGCCGGCTTCTGGCAGTTCGCCGTGATGATCGGGGCCCCGTTCGTGGTGCCCTACTTCCTGGAAGAGCTGCGCATGAGCTTCACGCAGGTGGCCATCTGGACCTCGACGGCAGCCGTCACCGCGCTCGGTAGCACGATCTTCTGGGGACGCGTGGCCGACCGCCTCGGCAACAAGGGCGTGCTGGCCATCGGCACGTTCCTGGCGGGCGCGCTCCTGCCGACCAACTGGATACTCGCGGGACTGACAGGCCGGCTGGAGTTCGTCTGGGTGTCCGGCTTCTTCGACGCCATCGCCTGGGGTGCCATCGGGCCGGCCGTCTTCAACCTGGCCCTGGTCAGTGCCCCGCGGAGCGGCCGTGTGTCGTACATAGCGCTCTACTCCGTGGCCTCTGGTGTGGTCGGGTTCATAGGCGGGGCGCTGTCGGGGCCGCTCCTCTCGTGGCTGCTCACGGTGGACTGGCCCGGCGCCTGGACCGGCTACCACTCCCTCTTCGCGCTCACCGCCGTGGCGCGCATGTTGGGCTTCGTGGTGCTGAGACCCGTGAAGGAAGAGCGCGCGTGGCGCACTCGCGACGTCGTCAGGGCGCTCGCGCTGCCGAGGCATAGGCGTAGGACGTTCGGGCGCTAGGCCCGGGGGTGCTCGGGTGGACGGCGACGCCTGCCATCAACGAGGGCAGGTTGCTGGCTAAGTCGGGGGTGCTCGGGCTGGCGTGCGGTAGAGCGGCGTACGGCTGCCACATGGGCACGGCTCAAACCGGGCCTGCCCCAAGGTTCGATTAAGGCCTGTGTACTTGAGTTGTGAACGGTGCATCCCGCAAGTCGACGTGACGCAGGTAAGTTAATAAAAGAGGTTTATAAATACCTTTTGAAAGGCTGGCCCACTCGATGCTTCGCCCCGTGCAGCACGACAACGTAAGGGAGCACAACCGCCTGGCGGTGCTTCGTGCGTTGCGCGCCAGCCACAGCGCTACCCGCGCAGAGCTGGCTAGGAGCACGGGCCTCAGCGTTCCCACTGTCACCACCATCATCGCCGAGCTCAGCGCGCTCGGGGTCGTGGCTGATGGTGAGCCGGCGCCCTCGGCCGGTGGGCGCCCAGCGCGCCAGCACCACCTTGTCCATTCAGCCCACAACGTGCTGGCTCTCGACCTCTCCGGCGAGCGCCTGCGCGCCGGCCGCGTGGACCTGCTGGGCCAACTGACTGACGTCGGTGACGCAGGTGAGGTGGCAGACAGCTCCATGCCGCTGCTCGGCAGCGGTGCGGAGGAGCGGCTGATCGCCTGGACGCTGGAACAGATAGAAGAACAGCACCGAGCCGGGTTCCAGGTCAGCGCCCTGGCAGTCGCCGTGCCGGGTGTCGTAGACGAGGCCACCGGGCACGTGCGGCTGGCGCCGGCGCTCGGCTGGAGCGACGAGCCGGTGGGCGCCATCCTCAAGAAGGCCACGGGCCTGCCCGTGCTGCTCGAGAACGACGTTAACGCCGTGGCCCTGGCCGAGCTTCTGCACGGCGCGGCCGTGGGCAAGCGCAACGTGCTGTACGTGGCTATCGGCAGCGGTATCGGTGCCGCCCTGGTCATCGAGGGTTCGCTCTACCGCGGTTCCAACGCCGCTGCCGGCGAGTTCGGCTACTCGCTCCTCCCCGGGTGGGACGAGCGCGGCCTGGACCTCGGCGCCAGCGGGCCGTTCGAGCGGCGACTTCTCGGCATAGCAGAGAGCTTCGTAGACGACGGCGTGGTGAACCTGAACACGCCCGAGCGCCGGGTGGCGTTCGAGAACTTGAGCGAGAAGCTCAGGCTGGCGCTGCACAACCTAGCCTGCGTGCTCGATCCTGAACTGATCGTGGTGGCCTGGTCGGCCGACCCGGACGGACTGCTGGCCGACGCCCTGGCGCAACGCTGGGTGGCGCCCCTGCCCGCGCGCATCGTGGCCGGGTCGCTCGGGCCGCGGGCGGCCTTACGCGGCGTGAGCCACCTGGCGCTGCAGCGCCTCACGGCAGGGATATGCGGCCTTGAGCCTGGCGAATGGAGCAACTCGTGAGCTACGAGAACCTGCGGATAATAGACGTGCACACGCACTTCCCGATCCATAACACCATGAACATGCCGGAGAGCGGCCCACGGCATCCGCTGCTGGTGGCGTACGCCAACGAGCGTGGCGAGCGCATGCGTGCCGAGTGGAACACCGCCCCGACCGAGCCCGCTGCCCGCACCGATGAAGAGGTCGACGCCGCGCTGGAGCGCTGGGCCGGTGAGGTCGACCGGTACGGCCTAGACAAGGTGGTGTTCGTCAGTGGCGGCGGCAACGAGCGCCTGGCCGGCCTGGTGGCGCGCCACCCAGACAAGTTCATAGGCTTCGCGCACCACAGGCTGGAGCCCGGCGCCGGCGCCAAGCTGCGCCACGCGGTGGACGAGCTGGGCCTGCGCGGCTTCAAGCAGCTCGGTCCCACCACGGACTACCCGTTCGAGGCGCCGGAGCTGCGCGATGTGTGGGAGTTCCTCGCGGAGAGGCGCCTGCCCGCTCTCATCCACTTCGGCTTCCTCGGTCGCGGTGGCGGCGTCGTCCAGCACCCGCGCATGAGCCCGCTGTCGCTGTTCGAGGTGGCGCGCGACTTCCCGGAGATCCCGTTCATCATCCCGCACTTCGGTGCCGGCTACTTCCAGGACCTGCTGGCCCTGTGCTGGAGCCTGCCGAACATCCACATAGACACCTCGGGCTCCAACCAGTGGATGCGCTGGCTGCCCTACCCGCTCACGCTCGAAGACCTGTTCCGCAAGTCGCTCGAGACCGTGGGCGCCGAACGCATACTGTTCGGTTCCGACTCCAGCCTCTTCCCGCGCGGCTTCTCCGAGCGCTACCTGCTCGACCAGCTGCGCGCCTGCTAC
>JBIQNJ010000068.1:0-13023 GCA_044462445.1 Truepera radiovictrix
GGGCGGCCTCGAGAGCCTGGTCGAAGTCCTCTATGAGGTCGTCGATGTGCTCGAGTCCGGGCGACACGCGGATGCGGCCCACAGCGATGCCGGCGGCGGCCTTCTGCTCGGGGGTGCCCTGCGAGTGGGTGGTGCTGGCGGGGTGGGTGACGCTGGTCTTGGCGTCACCGAGGTTCACGAGGCGCGAGGCCAGCTGCAGGTTGTCCAGGAACGCTTGGCCCGCCTCGAAGCCGCCTTCCAGGTCGAAGGTGAAGAAGGCGCCGGCGCCCTTGGGGAAGCGCTGCTTGGCGTACTCGTAGGAGGGGTGGCCAGGCAGCTCCGGGTAGTTGACCGAGGCGATGCCGGGCTGCTGCGAGAACCACTCGACCAGCTTACGGGTGTTCTCGATGTGCTTGTCGGCGCGCAGGCTGAGGGTCTCCAGACCGCTGAGGTGATAGAAGGCGCTCTGCGGGCCGAGGGCCTGGCCCTGGTCGCGCAGCCCTTCCACGCGGGCGCGTATGGCGAAGGCGATGTTGCCGAAGGGCGAGCCCACCCCGAACACGTCGGAGAACACGAGGCCGTGGTAGCTGGGGCAGGGCTCGGAGAAGCCGGGGTAGCGGCCGTTGCCCCAGTCGAAGCTGCCGATGTCAACGATCAGCCCGCCCAGTGCCGTGCCGTGGCCGTTGATCCACTTGGTGGCGGAGTGGATGACGATGTCGGCGCCGTCTTCGCCCGGGCGATACAGGTAGCCGCCGATGCCGCTGGTGTTGTCGACCACCACGGCCACACCGCGCTCATGGGCGATGTCGGCTATGGCGCGGATGTTCGGCAGGCGCAGGCTGGGGTTGGGCACGCTCTCGAGGAACACGACCTTGGTGTTCTCGTCTATCAGGCGGGCGTAGTCTGCGGGGTCGTCCTCGCTGCCCACGAAGCGGCTCTGGACGCCCAGGCGCGGCAGCGACACGCCGAGCAGGTTGCGGGTGCCGCCGTAGATGTTGGGCGAGGCCACGATGTTGTCGCCCGCTTCGGCGAGCGTGGTGAAGGTGAGGAACTCGGCTGAGTGGCCGGACGCGGTGGACAGGGCTGCAACGCCCCCTTCGAGCGCGGCGACGCGCTTCTCGAGGACGTCGTTGGTGGGGTTCATGATGCGGCTGTAGATGTTGCCGAACTCCTGCAGCCCGAACAGCCTGGAGGCGTGCTCGGCGCTGTCGAAGTTGTAGGCCACGGTCTGGTAGATGGGCACGGCGCGTGACTTGGTGGTGGGTTCTACTTCCTGGCCGGCGTGGATCTGAAGGGTCTCGAAGCGGTAAGCCATGGTGGTGCTCCTGTTCGCGGGTGCGTCGATGTTGGACGCCAAGGTGTGAGTGCTCATGTGGAGAATGGCGCGGGACGGCGTCTCTCGTTCCGGCGTTCGGCTATCAGGTAAGGGAAGCAGCTCAGCGCGTGCACGGTCTACCGTGCGGCGACCTGTCTGGGCTGGTTCAGACCAGATGGCGGCTCAGGCCGCGGTAAGCATTCGCTGTGCTGGGGGGTAGCGCTTAAGCCCACTGCTGGGCGGCGTACTGTTCCTAGGGCGTTGCATGCCGCTCCTCCTCGTGTGCGTGCCGCTGCGCTATGGGCCACCTTGAGATCGTCTCGCGGTGGTGCGCTTCTGGGCGTTGCACGTAGATGAGGCGTAAAGCCCCTATCTGCCCGGACCCTCACCATCGTGGCTGTGGCTCCGGCTGGAATTAGCACCCGCCTATATGAAGACTGGTTGCTGCGGCGTCTTAGGGCCAGATCCCTCGGCCGCTCTCGATAAGACCGCTACTGCGCATGGGCGCTCTGGCGGTGCGGTTGCCGCCTTGGCCCATCCGGCCTTGAGCGGCAATGGAAGATTAAAGCACAGCTGCTTCTTCGAAAGCAAGCCGCCTTGCCTACAGGTGTGGTCGAGCCGAGGCTTAAGCAAGCCTCTCGCTCCACTTGCTCTCGAAATGTCTCTCATGTACTATCACACAAATCACTCTGCCGGAGGTACCCAAACGGAGGAAGCAACGCTCAAGGAGTCACGGCCGACCAGACCATCTGACAGCCGGCGAACACCGCACCCCACAGGTACAAAAAGGGAGCACAAAGTGAAAGTACTGCAACGTCTGTTAGCCTTCGCAGCCGCGCTGTCACTCTCGGCAGCCCTCGCGCAAGGCGCCCCGCCCCAGTCCAGCTTCGTCCTCGGCATGTCTGCCGAAACCGCGACCTTCTACCCGCCTGGCACGGGCGGCCTCTTCGAGCGCAACAGCTTCCTGCAGATATTCGATTCGCTCATGCACCGTGAGGCCGACGGCTCCGTCGTGCCGCGCATCGCTACTTCCTGGGAAGCGGTTGACGACACCACCTGGCGCTTCACCATCCGTGAGGGCGTCGCCTTCACGAACGGCGAAGCACTCGACGCCACCACGGTCAAAGAGAGCATCGACCTCTACCGCGCCCCCGACAGCGTCGTGGCCTCACGCTACAGGAGCATCACCGAGGTCGTGGCGGTCGACGAACGCACGGTCGAGATCCGCACCAGCGTGCCCGACCCGTTCCTCCCCAACGCCCTCACCGACAACGCTTTCATCCTCCCGACCAAGTACCTGGCCGAGGTAGGTCGCGAGCAGTTCGCGTCCAAGCCGGTGGGCTCCGGACCGTACATGCTGACAGACTGGGTGCGCGGCGACCGCATCGTGTTCAGCGCCAACCCCGACTACTGGAACGGCGTTGCCGGCATCTCTCAGGTGGTGTGGCGCACGATCCCCGAGCCGTCTTCACGCGTGGCCGCCCTCCAGAACGGCGAGGTAGACCTGATCTGGGAGATCCCCGCCATTCAGGTCCCGCTGCTTGAGCGCACTCCTGGCATCCAGGTCCAGTCCGGTCCCTCGCCCCGCGCCGTGTACATCGGCCTCTGGCCCGATAGCCCGGTCGCTGGCGGCGAACCTCTCCGCGATGTTCGGGTGCGCCAAGCGCTCAACTACGCTGTTAACAGGCAGGCGATAGTGCAGGCCCTCCAGCGCGGCTACGGCACGCTCATCAGCCAGCCCATTCCCCAGCCCACCTACCTCGGTTACGACCCGAGCATCGAGCCGTACCCGTACGACCCCGCTAAGGCGCGCGAGCTCCTGGCCGAGGCCGGTTACCCCGACGGCTTCACCATCGAGCTGCTGACCACCGCCAGGTACCTGACTGCCGAGGAGTCCCAGGCCGTGGCGGCCGACCTGGCCGCCGTCGGTGTCACGGTCAAGCTCGTCGAGGTGGAGTACGGCCAGTTCGTGACCCGCCTCACGCAGGAGAGGTCCCAATCACCCATGTACTCCCTCTCCATCCAGGGCACGCAGGGTGTGGACGCCTACGAGATCTACAGCATCGCTATCGCGAGCACGGGTACCTTCAACTGGAACCGCTACACCAACCCCGCCGTAGACGCGCTGGTGACCCAGATGGCCAGCGAGTTCGACGACGCCACGCGGTCCGAGCTGGCAAGGCAGGCCGCCCGGCTGACGCACGACGACCCGCCGTGGATCTTCCTGTGGAACAACTCCTCCATCTACGGGCTCAAGGACGTCTGGCAGTGGCAGCAGCGCTCTGACGACCTGATCTCCGTCTACGAAGACGTCTCCTGGTAGATGAAACCGCGTTTCCTCGTCTCACGCCTGGCCCAGGCCGCCTTCGTGCTTCTAGGCGTCTCGTTCGCCGTGTTCGCGTTATCCCACCTCAGCGGTGATCCGGTATCGCTGATGGTCGGGCCGACCGCGACGCAAGCGGACATAGAGGCCCTGCGCCAGTCGATGAACTTGGATCGCCCGTTCTTCGTGCAGTACGCCGCCTTCCTTGGCGGCGTACTGCAGGGCGACTTCGGCACCAGCCTGTGGCAGCACCAGCCTGCGCTAGGACTGGTGCTGGAGCGCTTCCCCTACACCATCCAGCTGGCCGCCGCGGCCCTGCTACTGGCCCTGGTGATCGCCGTGCCTCTCGGGATACTCAGCGCCGTCTTCCGCAACAGCTTCCTCGACCGTTTCGCCATCGGCACTTCGCTCGTCGGCCAGAGCGTGCCGGGGTTCTGGCTGGGGCTTCTGCTCATCCTGCTCTTCTCCGTCACACTGCGCCTGCTGCCTACCGGCGGCAGCGGCAGCCTCAAGCACCTGATCCTGCCTGCGGTCACGCTCGCAGCGTTCACCATGGGCCGGATCGCCCGACTGGTCCGAACGAACATGCTGGACGTTCTGGGCAGCGACGCCCTGCGGACCGCCAGGGCCAAGGGTCTGCGAGAGTTCACCGTCGTGATCAAACACGGCCTGCGCAACGCCGCGATCCCCATAGTCACCCTCATCGGTCTGGATGCCAGCTCGCTCTTGGGCGGGGCCGTGATAACCGAGACGATATTCGCCTGGCCCGGCCTGGGCCGCCTGGTCGTTCAGGCCATCAGCCAGCGCGACTTCCCCCTGGTGCAAGCCGCCACGCTCTGCATCGCGGTCATAGTCGTGGGGGTCAACCTCATCGTCGACCTCTCTTACTCCCTCCTCGACCCGCGGGTGGACTCCTAACGTGGCCGCCGACATAGCTGCCGCCGCGAGGATAAGGCGGAAGCGCCGAGTACCTGCCACGATCGCGGCATCGGCCATCGTCCTCGCTGTCATCGTGCTCTCGGCGCTCGCTGCGCCACTTATCGCACCGCACGACCCTCTAGCGCAGGACCTTATCAACCGCTCGCTTCTGCCGCCCGCCTTCGCCGGTGGCGAGTGGGCCTACCCCCTTGGAACCGACGCCCTCGGTCGCGACCTTCTCAGCAGGATCATCTACGGGGGCCGGGTATCTCTTCTGGTCGGCCTCGCCGCAACCACCATCGCAGCCGTACTCGGGTTGCTGATAGGCGTGCTGGCAGGCTATTTCGGCGGCTGGGTAGACATCGTGTTCATGCGGATAGCAGACGTCCAGCAGGCGTTCCCGTTCATCCTGCTGGCCATCGTCGTGATGGCCGTGTGGGGCCCCGGGCTGGTCAACCTGATCGTCGTGCTGGGAGTGACGGGCTGGGTGATCTTCGCGCGAGTTGTGCGGTCCATGGTCCTCGTCCTCAAGGATCAGGAGTTCGTTCAGGCCGCGGTGGCCCTCGGAACATCGACCCCCAGGATCCTCTGGAAGCACATCCTGCCCGGCGTGACGAGCACGATGCTCGTCCTTGCCACCTTCGCCTTCGTCCAGTTCATCCTCGCCGAGGCGGCGTTGAGCTTCCTCGGCCTGGGAGTGCCACCACCTGCACCCACATGGGGCGGCATCCTGGCCGAGGGCCGAGTGTACATGGTCGTGGCGTGGTGGATAACCGCCCTGCCCGGCGTAGCCATCCTCCTTACCGTCCTCACCGTCAACCTGATCGGGGACTGGGTACGCGACCGCCTCGACCCGCGCCTTCGCCACTGAACCACGTCTTCTCGCGACCAGGAGGTCAACCTTGCCGCAATCAGTAAGAGACGAATCGACCCTGCTCGCGTTCTGCGAGCGCCACGACCTGCCCGTCCGCAAACTAGGCACCACGCTCTACGGCCGTGGCATCCATGCCATCGACCTGCCGGGGCGCAGCGACGCCGCGCCGCTAGTCATCACAGCGGGCTCGCACGCCACCGAGCCGGCCGGTGTTCTCGCTGCGCTCACGCTCGCACGCGACCTCAAGGTCGAGCGCCGAGTGGTGATAGTGCCCATCCGCGACCCACTCGGCTGGGAAGGTTACGGCAACTACCTCTCCCTCGCTGCCGGCGCTCCGGTCTCGTTGACGGCGAGCACCGATCTCGGGCAGCTACTGTCCGATATCGGCACGGTCCTTTACCGCGAGGACGACCTGGTGATCTCGCAGGTAGGCGAGGTCGCCTTCCTGGCTCGACCTGTGGCTAAGGCCGGCCGGGGGCCGATGGACATCTGGAAGCACCTTCACGACGTGCTGGATGCCGATAAGGGGGTCGTTAGGACCCTCCAGTCGAAGCGCCTCATCCTGCCGGAGAACCTGCCAGATGTCGAAGGTTGTGGCGTCTACGATCACGCCTTCACGGCCTGGGTCACCCCCGAGGGCGGCGTCGGGAACTTCAACCGGCTGTTCTCGCTCTCTGAGCCGCCCGTAGAGGTCGCCGTGATCGCCGACCTGGTGCGTGAGTTGAGGCCCGAGCTGGTGCTGGACCTGCACGAGAGCCAGGGAAGCAAGTTCTCTATCTTCGCCCACCCCGAGCTCAAGCCCGGCACCACGGAGGTGTACTACGGAGCCACGGGCGCCGTGTTCGCAGCCGGCCACCCGATCGAGCGGCTCGAGGACATCGTGCCGATCATAGGCGCGGCTCACGCGGCCAAGTTCACCGACGAAGGCGGCGGGGTCCTCACCGGGCTCAACGAGTTCCCGGGCCAGGGTTGGCAGTTCACCCACCTGTGTGCCGAGCTAGGAGCCGTCACGGTCGTGAACGAGACGGGCAGGTGGCAGCCTCTAGCCACCCGTGTCGAGCAGCAGGTGTTGTCTGCGCGTGGCGCGGTCTTCGCCTACCTCCATGCCGTCCGGGCCGGCCATGCCTAGGCGCACGCCACTGACCGCAGATGACGCGGTGGCGCTGGCCGCGGCGGCCGGTATAGAGCTTCCGAGCGACCTCTCCGCCGGCGTAGCAGGGCGCCTCAACTCGGTGGCGGCCGAGTGCGAGGTGTGGCGTCATGCGCTAGGTCGTGACGTCGTGCCGTTCGTCGACTTCGAGCTGCCCAGGCGCGAGCGTCGCAACGCGCAGGGTGGCACGCACCCTCGGCGTACTCCCGAGGACGCCGGTGACCTCTTCGATCTCGCCACGGCCATCCGGGAGCGTCGCGCGTCGCCCGTGGCTATCGCGGAAGAGAAGCTCCGGGCCATCCATGCCCTCAACGACGACTTGATCGCGTACCTGACGGTTTCCACAGAACGAGCTATGGAAGATGCTGCGCGTGCCGAGGCCGAGCTGTCGCAAGGCATCTACCGGGGTCCGCTTCACGGTGTGCCTATCGCCCACAAGGACCTGATACCCACCAAGGGCATCCGCACGACGTACCACACGCATGCGTTCAAGGACAACGTGCCTGACGAGGACGCACCGATCGTCTCGCTGTTGGCCCGCCAGGGCACCGTCCTGCTGGGCAAGGTGAACACGCTGGAGCTCGGCAGCGGCGACGGCGACGTGTTCGGCTTGGCACGCAACCCGTGGGACCCCGCTCGTCAGGTCGGCGGCTCCAGCTCGGGTTCGGCCGTTGCGGTGGCGGCGGGCCTGGCTGCTGCCGCCACCGGCTCCGACGCTGGCGGTTCGATACGCATCCCGGCGGCCTTCTGCGGCATCGTCGGGGTGAAGCCGACCGCCGGCCTGGTCGAGACTAGTAGGGGCACCAACGGTATCTCCGTGACCGGGCCGATGACTCGAACGACGCTCGACGCTGCGGTGATGCTAGGGGCCATGAGCGGCCAGCCCGGCCTGGCGGAACGAGTGACGGGTGACGTGACCGGCCTGACCGTCGGTGTACCCGTGGACTGGCTCGACACGCCCATCGAAGACGAGGTGTTGAGCAGCATGCATAGTGCTGTCGAGGTGTTGCGCGGCCTGGGGGCCAAGGTGTGCGAGGTGCGGCTGCCCCACGCCCACGCCTCCGAGGTACTGGGCGGCGTGGTGACGCACGTGGACAACTTCACCAAGTACAGGTTCCTGCTCGATCAGGGGGCTCAGCTTGGGAAGTTCGTGCACGAGCTCCTCGTAGCGGCCGAGCTCTACCCCGCGGCCGCGTACCGGCTGGGCCAGAGGCTCCGGCGCCTGATGGTGGAGGAAGTGACAGCGGCGCACGAGGTGGCCGACATCCTCGTCACGCCGATGGTGCCGTACAGGTCGGCACTGTTGGGCGAGACCGCGCTGCGGCTAGGGTCTACGACCGTCAACCCGCGTACCGGGCAGGGTCGCTTCACGCGGCTCAGCAACCTCACGGGCTTCCCCAGCCTGAGCGTCCCTACCGGGCTCGACTCGAACGGTATGCCCTTGTCGGTCCAGCTTCACGGGCGCCCCTTCGAGGAGGACGTGATCCTCACCGCCGCCAGGGCCATAGAACTCCACAACCCCCAGCGAAACCTTAGACCCAGGCTCCACGCCTGAGTCGAGCTAACCAGAAAGGTGACAAGACATGCTTCTTAACCGTGACAAGGCCCGCCAGTTGATGAGCGAAGATGGTCTCGACGCACTCGTGGTTGCCTACACCGAGAACGTCATCATCTTCTCCGATTTCATGCACGTCAACAGCAACAGGCTCAAGCCCCGCCTGTACTACGTCGTCTTCTTCGCAGACGAGGCTCGGAAGCCCGTCTTCCTTGTTCCGCATCAGGACTTCGACGACGCCAAGCGACAGACGTGGATAGAGGACGTGAGGCCGACGGCCGAGTACGTGTACCCTGGGCGGCCCAACGTCATAGTCGATAAGGTCGCCGCAGTCTGCGACATAGTGCGCGCCGCCGGATTAGAGAGAGGCGTGGTCGGGTTCGAGAACGCCTCCCTGCCGTACAACGTCTTCCAGTCGCTGGCGGCCGGTTTGCCCGACGCCACCTTCAGGCCCGCGAGCCGTCTGCTGGCCCGACTCAGGGCTATCAAGAGCGATGAGGAGCTGCGCCGCATACGCAAGGCGATGGACGCGACGCAGGCGGGAGCACGAGCCATCATGAACAACGTGCGGCCCGGCATAACGGAGAAGGAGCTGGCTGCGCTGGCCGAGGAGGCCTGCCTGGCGGCCGGCGGAGAGTACGTGGACTTCCTGATAGTAGGGGCGGCGGAGAACGGCGCCATCGTTCACGGCACGCCTAGCGATTACGCGCTCCAGGAGGGAGACATCCTCCGCTTCGACCTCGGCGCGGTGTACGGCTCGTACCCTGGCGATTTCGCCCGCACCTACGTAGTTGGCGCCAGCCCGCGTGAGGAGGACAGTAGGCGCTACGCCGCCGTCAGGGCCGCCGTTGAGGCGGGCATCGCCGCGGTCAGGCCCGGAAACACGGCCGGGGACGTTTACGATGCCATGCTGGCCGCAGGCCAGGCCATAGACGCCCAGCTCGTCCGTGAGCATGCCGGCCACGGTGTCGGGCTGGAGATCCACGAGGAACCCATGATCTACAAAGGCTCTAAGTTCGTGCTGGAGCCGGGCATGGTCGTGATGATCGAGTGCGGCCGCTACATCCTCGGTGAGGGCGGGTATCAGCTCGAGGACCTGGTGCTGGTCACGCCGACAGGGCACGAGCTACTGACCGACGTTCCCCGAGACCTTGTCGTTGCCCGCTAGCTGTGAACCAGAGCCCACATAATTGGTTAATCTAGTGGCTAACCTGATGAGCAGCTACTGATGAAGATGTCTGGCAAGGGAACGCGTCTTAAGCAGGTGATAATCGACCGCATCCGGTCGGGCGACTACCCTGTCGGCCATAGGCTTTCCAGCGCCCGGACGGCCGCTGTCGAGTTCGGCGTGCACTCGAACACCATGAGCCGCATATATCGGGAGCTCTCCGACGACGGCATCGTGCGCACGGTACATGGCAGCGGAACGTTCGTGGTGGCGGTGCCAGGACCGGATTACGGTGTGGGCGCGGTCGACGAACTGGCGTCGTCCCTTACGGCTATGGCTGAGCAGGCGCGGCACCTCGGGCTGTCGCGAGAGGCCTGGGACGAGTTGGTGGCGGAGAGCGCGGACCAGGTGTTCGTCGGCTCGGAGCCAGGGATCTGGATGGTCGAGTGCAGCAAGAAGGACGTGGAGGAGTTGTCGGTGCGGTTGTCGACGCTCCTCCAACGCAGCGTGAACCCGCTTCTCGTCGACGAGGTGCCGAGCCTGCTGCGCGATTGTGGGCCTGACGATATCTTCCTCACCACGCCTTTCCATTACGACGAGCTGGCCGCTGTGCTGGAGCCGGAACGTTCCCTTCTCAACGTGAACGTCGTGCCGACCACCGACACGCTGGTGGCGTTCGCGCAGCTCGAACAGGGTGCCGACATCAGCATCGTCTCTTCTAACCCTCCCACGCTGGAACGCCTCGTGGGCATGGTGAAGACGTACGCCCGCGCGACGCCCGCCTGGGCCACCTTGGTCGACGCGCCTGACGCGCCGACGGCTGTGCGCCAGGCCCGGGTCGTCGTCGATACTCAATCCGTTCACGAGCGCGTCATGTCGTGGCGCCCCGCCGGGCAGGTCGTCACCGTCCGCTACCAGATCGAGCCGACCTCGGTGGCCTACGTGAGAGAGGTCCTGCGCATGCGTGACGCGGAGCCGGCACGGGCTGAGCTGGTCGGGTAGTCCTGGGTTCCCTGAGTCCGTGCCACGCCCGTCCTGAGCGCACGCGCAACGCGCGGCCGCTATAAACTCACGGTCGTGGCCTCCCCCATCATGTTCCCGATGCTCGACCTGAAGCGCGAGGTCGAAGAGCTGTGGTCAGAGCTTCGACCGGCCTTAGAAGCCGTGCTCAAGAGCGGCGCATTCATAGGCGGCCCGGAGGTCGAGCGGTTCGAGGCGAACGTGGCCGAGTTCCTCGGGGTCAGGCACGCCGTGGGGCTCAACTCGGGCACAGACGCACTGATCTTGGGTCTGGAGGCGCTAGGCGTAGGTCCGGGTGACGAGGTCATCACCACCGCGTTCAGCTTCTTCGCCACCAGCGAGGCGGTGCTGCGCCTCGGGGCGACTCCCGTGTTCGTCGACATCGATCCGGTGACGCTCAACATGGACCCCGACCTCGTTCAGAGCGCCATCACGAGCAGGACGAAGGTCATCCTCCCCGTGCACATGTTCGGCCTGCCGGCAGACGTGGTGGCGCTGAGGCACCTCGCCCGCACTAACGACCTTCTCCTGCTGGAGGACTGCGCGCAGTCGTTCGGCGCCATGATAGACGGTGCCAGCACGGGCTCGTTCGGCGCGCTCGGCGCGTTCAGCTTCTACCCCACCAAGAACTTAGGGGCCTACGGTGACGCGGGCATGGCTACAACTGACGACGACGAGGTGGCACGCAGGCTAAGGAGCCTGCGGAACCACGGCTCGAGCCCCTCGAACAAGTACCTGCACGAGGCACTGGGCTACAACTCCAGGCTGGACGCCCTGCAGGCTGCCGTGCTCAACGTGAAGCTGGCGCGGGTGCCCGAGTTCAACGCCCGGCGGCGGGAACGCGCCGCCGCTTATAGAGCGGCGTTGGCCCACCTTCCCCAGGGTGAGGACGCCCTGCAGCTGCCGCCTCACGACCCGCAGCACGTTTACCACCAGTTCACGGTCCAGGTGCCCAGCCCCAGGCGGCCGGACCTGGAGACCGAACTGGCAACTCGGGGCGTGGCGTTCAGCCGCTTCTACCCCACTCCGCTGACGGTGCAGCCTGCGGGCAGCAGGTTCGGCGGCGCCCCTGTGGCTGAACGGGTGTGCCAGCGCGTGATATCGCTGCCGATCCACCCGTGGTTGCCGGATGCGGCCATCGAGGCCGTGGCCGCCAGCCTTACGGCGGTGCTCGGCTAGCGCACCTGCGGCTGAGGTCGTACCCACGGGGGTGCAGCCGGCCGCTCGGCGTGCCTTGCACACCTTCGCACCGTTACCCAAGATGCCTCTACGTTCACTTATGCGTGCAGGCGGTACCATCAGGTGATGCTCGACGCCTACCGCACCCCAGACCGCCTGCTGGCCCGCATCCAACTGCACGAACGCTTCGGTAACGCCAGCTTCGACATCCATCAGTGGATGTTCGACCTGTTGCTGGGCGCCAACGGCACTGCGCTCGTGCCGGAAACGGCCCGGGTGCTTGAGGTGGGCGCCGGCACCGGGCGCATGTGGCAGGTAGCGTGCACGCGGGTGCCGCCGGGCTGGTCGCTCACCCTCACGGACCGCTCCGAGGGCATGGTGGCCGACCTCACCTGTAACGTCGGGCAGCTCAGGCTCAACGCCTCGGTCAAGCGCGCGGACGCCACGGCCCTGCCGTTCGCAGACTCGACGTTCGACCTGGCGTTCGCCAACCACATGCTCTATCACGTACCCCGGCCGTCCCAAGCTATCAGGGAGCTGAGGCGCGTGCTCAAGCCTGGTGGCATCCTTGTGGCGGCCACGAACGGCGAGGGCCACATGCGCCAAGTGGTCGAGCTGGCCGGGCCCTTGAGCCAGCTGCCCGGCATAGACCTCACGGGCATCGGCAAGCTGTCCTTCACCTGTGAGTCGGGCGGCGCCCTGCTGGCGGCGGAGTTCGCCCAGGTCAAGTTGCACGAGCACGACGACGAGCTCAACGTCACCGACGCCCTCGCCCTGCTGGCCTACATGCAGTCGCTCGTGCACCTGTCGGAGAACGCTCCGCAAGACACCCTGGACGCGCTGCAGGCTTGGGAGCGGCAGGTGCTGGCTGTGCCGCTGCCGTACCAGGTCGAACGTAGAACCGGCGTGTTCGTGGCGCGGGTGGCGTAGCATCGTCAGCATGAGTTCATCCGAGCCAGGCCAACTATCGACCGAGCAGCTTCTACTGATCAAGGACCGGGTGGTTCCGCTCGCCCGCGAGGTGGGTAGGTGGGCCAAGGGGCGCCACGACGCGCACCATGGCGGCCAGAGTTCGTTGACGGTGGACATCAAGACCGTGCCCGGCGACGTGGTCACGGAGGTAGATTTCGAGTCGCAGCGCCGGATAGTGGCGGTGCTGCAGGCCGAGTTCCCCGAGTTCGGCCTCCTGGGCGAGGAGGACCTGCAGCAGGACGGCGTGGGCCAGGCGCCCGTGTGGGTGATAGACCCGGTGGACGGCACGCACAACTTCGTGCGGGGCTATCCGAGCTTCTGCGTGTCCATCGGCCTGGTCGCCGGCGGCAGAAGCGTGCTGGGCGCCATCTACGACGCGGGCACCGACGCCGTGCACTGGGCGGTGAAGGGTGCGGGCGCCTGGCGCGAGGACCAGCGTGTGCGGCTCACGCCGCGGCCGCTGAGCCAGGCGCTCATCACCACGAACTTCACGCAGGTCTCGCGCGGCCACAGCGGCCATAGGGACTTCTTCGTCGGCCTGGCGGAGCGGTGCGCGGGCGTGCGGGCCAG
>JBIQNJ010000069.1:0-12255 GCA_044462445.1 Truepera radiovictrix
CCATGGAGCACCGTGCCCGCACGCTGATGCGCCTGGCAGCCATCATGCGCCGCCGCCGGGTGGAACTGGCGGCGTGGCTGGTCTACGAGGCCTCGAAGAACTACCTCGAAGCCATAGCCGATGTGGCCGAGGCCATCGACTTCTGCGAGTACTACGCCCGCATGGCCCTGCCGCTGGCAGAACCGCTGCCCACGTACGACTACCCTGGTGAGGAGAACACCACCATGTGGCAGGCCATGGGCGTGGGCGTCGTCATCCCGCCCTGGAACTTCCTCCTGGCCATCCTCGTGGGTACCGCTGTCGGACCCGTGGTCGTGGGCAACACGGTCATCCTCAAGCCCTCGCCGGCCACGCCGATAATCGCGGCAAAGTTCATGGAGCTGGTGGACGAGGCTGGCTTCCCCGCCGGCGTCATCAACCTGCTCACCGGTGACGACGCCGACTTAGGCGACGCCCTGGTGGACCACCCGCGCACGCGCTTCATCAACTTCACCGGCTCGGTCGGCACCGGCATCCGCATCTACGAGCGCGCCGCCAAGGTGCAGCCCGGCCAGTTCTGGCTCAAGCGCGTGTTCCTCGAGATGGGCGGTAAGGACGCCCTGATCGTGGACGAGACGGCAGACATCGACCTGGCCGCCGACGCCGCCGTGGCCAGCGCCTTCGGCTTCCAGGGCCAGAAGTGCTCCGCCATGAGCCGCGCCATCGTCGTGCAGGACGTGTACGACGAGTTCGTGGCCAAGTTCGTGGAGCGGGCCGGCAAGCTCACCGTGGGTCCGGCCGACGAGAACCACGACGTCACGGCGGTCATAAACGAGCGCCAGTTCGACAAGATCCTCGGCTACATCGAGACAGGCAAGGCCGAGAGCCGCCTCGTGCTGGGCGGTGAGCGTGGCGAGGGCGACGGCTGGTTCATCAAGCCCACCATCTTCGCCGACGTGCCCGTCAGCGCCACCATCGCCTGCGAGGAGATCTTCGGGCCGGTGGTCGCCGTCATGAAGGCGCGCGACTTCGACCACGCCCTGGAGATCGCCAACGGCACCATGTACGCCCTCACCGGCGGCGTCATCAGCAGCAGCCGCGAGCGCCTGGAGAGGGCCCGCCGCGAGTTCCAGGCCGGCAACCTCTACCTCAACCGCAAGATCACCGGCGCCCTGGTGGGAGTGCAGCCGTTCGGGGGCTTCAAGCTCTCTGGCTCCAACACCAAGGCCGGCGGCCCCGAGTACCTCAAGAACTTCATGGAAATGAAGAGCGTGACCGAGCGCTACTGATCTCTGCTGGCGGCGGTTCGACCGCCAGGCCACAGGTGAAGTCCGTACGCCCCCGGCACTTGCGCCGGGGGCGTACCTGTGACCCTTTCGCACTTCTCATGGAGTGCCGATGGCGAGTGCTACTCCGGTCTCCGACTCGGCATGGCGCGCCCGCCGATACTCCCGTATTATCAAATGGTTTGAGCTTCTAGCTCGCCGCGACCGCCAACCTGAACATGATCACCAGGTGGCTCCCCCACCCCGCCAGCACGAACAGGTGCCACAGCTCGTGGAAGCCGAGCACGCCTGGCCACAGGTTAGGCTTCTTGAGAGCGTAGATGACGGCGCCCACCGTGTAGAACAGCCCACCGACGATGAGCCAGCTCATGTTGGTAACGCCAAGGGAACGTGCCACGGGCACGATGGCCACCACCACGAGCCAGCCCATGGCCAGGTACAGGGCGGTCGAGAGCCACCTGGGAGCGCTTATCCATAGGAGCTTGAAGATGAGCCCTGCGACGGCTATGCCCCACACCACGCCGAACAGGCTCCAGCCCCAACCGGAGAAGTGGGGCTGCATGGCGATCAGGGCTATCGGCGTGTACGAGCCGGCGATGAGCACGAAGATGGCCGCGTGGTCCATACGCCGCAACCAGGTCTCAACCTCCGGGCCGGCGCGCACGGCGTGAAGCAGAGTGCTGGCGCTGAACAGGGCCACCGACGACACCCCGAAGATGGCCAGGCTCACGACCGAGCGGGGGCTGCCATCGCTGACCAGCAGGAGCATGGCGGTGGCTACCACGGCCAGGACGGCACCCACGAGGTGGGTTATGGCGTTCACGGGCTCCTTGAAGGGGCCTTTGGTAGAGACGTTACTGGCGTCGCCCGCCTCGTGGTGCTCGTGTGCCCCCTTGGACGCCGAGCGGGCGTGGCGGTGGCTCACTGCTGGGCTGGCCTCGTCCTACCGAACTTGACGCCGAGGTAGCGTAGGCCCGTCCAGAGGAGGATGGCGCCGAAGATGACCTGCAACGGCCTCTCGGGCAGCACGAGCGCGAACTGCCCGCCCACGAACGCCCCGAGGATCACGCCGGCTACGAGGCCCCAGATGAGGCTGAAGTCCAGCCGGCGTGCGCGCCAGTGCACGAGCGTGCCGGCGATGCCGGCGGGGATCATCACGGCCAGGCTGGTGCCCTGCGCCAGGTGTTGATCGAGCCCGAAGGCGAGCACGAGAAGGGGAACGACGAAGGCGCCGCCCCCGATGCCGAGCAGCCCGCTGAGCACGCCCGACATGAGGCCCAGCAGCACTCCCGCAGGGTAGCGCCACACGCCGCCGATGCCTGAACCGGGAACATCGAGGCCAATCAGCAGCACCAGCGACGCCACCACCAGCAGACCGCCGAAGATGCGCTTGAGTACCCCGGCGGGCACGCGCTCTGAGTAGGCCGCTGCCACTACGGAAGAGATCGTGGCCGCTATGGCCACCGTTACGGCCAGGGGCAGGTCGACGGCCCCTCCACGCGCGTACGCGAAAGCGCCGACTATGCCCGTGAACACCACGGCTACGAGACTGGTCACGTGGGCCTTGTGTTGCGTGATCCTGGCCCAGCCCGTGAGCAGCGGGATGATGACGACCGCCCCTCCCAGACCAACCAAGCTACCGAAGAACCCACCGATGAGGCCGATGAAGAGGGTGCGCACAGGCGTTGACATCAGGCGCTACGGTAACGCAACCGACCGCGCTTGGGGCCGTGCCGGAAGAGCAGTCTGCCAACGATGAAGAGAACAGCTGCGATGATCAGCGCCGTCTGCCACGAGAACCACGCGATAAGCCAGCCGACGAGTGCCGCCAGGAACGCCGCGATGGCCTCCGGGTTCTTGTACACACTCTTGGCTACGAACACCAGCAGGGGTTGCTGGGTCATCAGGGCCTTGGTGCCCCGGGTCAAGGCCAAACGCACACCGTCAGGGCCGCGCCTGAGGGCCTCCTTGTAGAGCGCGTCGTCGCCCAGCCTCACGATGGCCTTACCACCCCACTTCAGGCCCAGCAAGGCGTTCGGGGCGGTCTCTGCGAACTGAGCTATGCGAGCCAGATCAGTGGCGTCATCGGCGTAAGCCAGCGCCTTGGTGGCTTTGGCCGGGCCGAGCTTGGTGCTTATGCGGCCGGCGTCCGTGAGCAGGCTGCCGAGCGGGCGCCAGGCACGTTCTTGCACCAGCTTCACGGCGCTCCTGGCCAGTCCCTCTGTGAGAGCCCCCGCTCTTCTGGCGCCCTTCAGGATCGAGGTGCCGGCGCCCACCTGTGGGGCGAACGTAAGGGCGATGCCCGCAGCGGAGAGGGCTATGAGGACGGGGTCGGTGGCCTCTCCCCTGGCCCACGAGATCCCCTGCCTGGTCAGGTCGCGCACGTCTCCGAACACCACCAGGTCGCTCGCGACGGCGCAGGTCAGGCCGGCGCCGTCGGTGGCGCGGCCCGTCCACACGCCGTCGAGGCAGCGCTGGAACACGGCCGACAGTTCGTTCCACCGCGCCTGGGCGGCTGTGAGTTGCTCGTGGCAGCCGCCGGCCTCCGCTAGCTCGATGGCGTCGGGAACGTTGCCGCCGTCCAGGGCTACCTGCGCCTCCGAGCAGTACGGATAAGGCGGAAGGGCCTCCAGGTACGGCCCATCGTGCTCGAGCCAGAGCTTGGCGCCTAGGAGCGCCAAGGCCAGCAGCATAAGAAGTAAGCCCAAGCCGCGACGGAGTAGGCGCTTCACCCTGTGATGGTAATGGATACGGCGCATATGGTTGGGAGGAAGCCAAGGTACGGCCAGACGACCTGGTCGAGACGCTTCTGGGGGCCCAGGGCGCGGCTCGAACAGCGAGCGCGAATGACAACGAGAAGAACCCCGCCCGAGACGTGCGTCCTGGACGGGGTTAGTGTTGGAGCCAACGGTCGGATTTGAACCGACGACCTGCCGATTACGAATCGGCTGCTCTACCGCTGAGCTACGTTGGCGAACCGGCGGTGCCTAGCGGTCGCCTTCATTCGAACGCCGCCCGCCCGTTGAGGAGCAGGCGGCGCCAGGAAGTGGTGGCCAGGGGCGGAATTGAACCGCCGACACTGCGATTTTCAGTCGCATGCTCTACCGACTGAGCTACCTGGCCGCGAACCGAAGGCCAGGGTCGACGCCCTTGGGCTGCCGACCCACCACGGTGCGGCCTTCGGAAAGTGGCGGAGCCGACGGGATTTGAACCCGCGACCTTCTGCGTGACAGGCAGATATGCTAACCGCTACACTACGGCTCCGCGCTACGCCTCATGCCGTCAGCTGCCCCCGGAACCTAGCTGTAAGCACCGTTCTGGAGGCGCTCCCGGCGTGGAAGCGAACAGTAGGATAACTGGCCGGAGTTGAGTGTGTCAACGCGGATAAACGGCGCGCACACGGTAAAGAGCCGCCGCGCGGTACGCCTCAACGCGGTTGCCGAGCGTGGTCCTGGGTAACGCCTAGGGAGGCTAGGACGGCGCCTATCGCCCTCGGGCCGTAGCCCAGCTCCTCGTGCTGAGCGCTCGGGTCGCCATGAGGAACGTTCACGTCCTGGATGCCAAGCCGGGTCACGGGCACCTGCACGCCCGCCTCGGCGAGAGCTTCGAGAACCGCGCTCCCGAGCCCGCCCACCACCGTGTGGTCCTCCACCGTGATGATGGCGGCCGCGTCCCTGGCGATCTCCAGCAGAAGCTCGGTATCGAGCGGTTTCACGAAGCGCGCGTTGACGACGCCGACGCGCGGGCTCTCCCCCGCCGCCTTAAGCGCGTAGCCGACGGTGGGGCCGATGCCCAGCAGCCACGCTGCGTCGGTTCTCACCGCAGGCTCCTTGATCACTTTCCAGGTGCCCCATTCGATGGCCGGCCACTGCTCCACCGGCAGCTCAGGCGCGCGCTCCACACTGCCGCGCGGCCAGCGCACGGCCTTGGGTCCGCCTAGGCGCAGGGCCTCCTTCAGCATGGCTCGCATCTCTGTGGCGTCTACCGGCATGCCTACGCTTAGGTTAGGGATCGAACGCAGGTAGGTCAGGTCGTAGACGCCCTGGTGCGTAGCACCGTCGCCCCCGACCAGGCCGGCGCGGTCGATGGCGAACACCACGTCCAGGTTCTCCAGCGCCACATCATGAACCACCTGGTCGAAGCCGCGCTGAAGGAAGGTGGAGTAGATGGCGACGATGGGCTTCTCTCCCCTAAGCGCCAAGCCGGTGCCCACGGTCACCGCCACGTCTTCGGCTATGCCCACGTCTAGGTAGCGGGCGGGGTAGTTGCGGCTGTACTCCACCAGTCCGCTGCCCTCGCGCATGGCGGGCGTGATGACCCAGACGCGGTCGTCTGCCGCCGCCAGTTGCTGAACCGCGTCGCCGAACGCGTTGGCCCACGTATGACTCTTGCCGGCCACCACCGGCTTGTCGGGGTCGAAAGTGCTGGCGCCGTGCCAGGTGATCGGGTCGGACTCGGCGACCTTGTACCCCTTGCCCTTCCGGGTGACCACGTGGAGCATGGTGGGCCCGTCGAGCTTCCTGATGCGGTCCAGGTAGTAGAGGAGCTGGTTTATGTCGTGCCCGTCGATGGGGCCCACGTAGCGCACGCCCATGGCATGGAAGGGGTTGGCGCTGGCCGGGTCGAAGAAACGCCTGGCCGCCTTCATGCTGCGGCTAGCCAGGTCTGCCAGCGGCTTCCATACGCTAGTCAGCGCCGCCTTGCCCCGGTCCTCGGCCCGCTGGAACCATGGCTGCACCTGCAGGCTGCGCATGTAGTGGTTGATGGCGCCCACGTTCTCGCTGATGCTCATCTCGTTGTCGTTGAGGATGATGGTCATGCGCGGTTTCAGGCTGCCTATCTGGTTGAGCGCCGCCAGCGCCATGCCGCCGGTGAGCGCGCCGTCACCGATGACGGCCAGCACCTCGTAGTCGTCCTGGCGCGCGTCGCGAGCGAGGGCCATGCCTAGCGCTGCCGCCAGGCTGGTAGAGGCGTGGCCCACTGTCAGCGCATCGTGCTCAGACTCACTCGTGGCGGTGAAGCCCGCCAATCCGCCAGCCATGCGAACCGTATCTATGCGGTCCTTGCGGCCCGTGAGGATCTTGTGGCCGTAAGTCTGGTGCCCTACGTCCCAGACCACGCGGTCTTTCTGAGTGTCGAACAGGTAGTGCAGGGCTACGGTCAGCTCGACGGCGCCCAGGCTCGAGGCGAGGTGACCGCCGGCCAGCGAGCAGGCGCGGATTATCTCGCTGCGCAGTTCCTCGGCCAGGTCCGGCAGCTGCTCCCGGCCCAGACGCTTGACGTCTTGGGGCTGGTCTATCCCCTGCAGCAGACCTGTCTCAGGCTGAGTCATGGCTGGTCGGCTGACTGCGCGTCCAGAACGTTGCTGGCAACGAGCAGGTGTCCGTTGCGGGTGCGTACCTCACCCACGTAGGGCGAGAACCAGGTCTGCTGCGTGAGCTCCTCGGTGATGTCGCCGTTCTCGTCGAAGGTGCGCGAGGTGAAGTCGATGACGAACACGTCGAACTGACCCGCAGGCGTGGTGACGGGGCGGCGGTCGACCACCGTGTACACGTAGTTCACCTCGAGGGTGCGCTGCTGACGCCCGCCGTCGGCGCTCAGCGTAACGGTGGTGGTGCCGGACCAGTTGGCGCCCACGCGCAGCGCCCCAGAGGCCGGGTACTCCTGCAGCGGCGGGTTGAACGTGAACGTGGTGCCTAAGCGCTCCTCGCGCAGCAGGAACACCCCGTTCGGACGAGAGTCACGGTAGCTCATCTGGTCAAGGCCCCGGCCCCGAGCGTGCCAAGCGATCCAGACCTCACCACCTACGACCGTTGGGCCTTCGACCCGCACGACCGTGGCAGGGTCGTTCAGGCGGGCGCCGTCCGGCAAGTACTGCCAGCGGGCCCCGGCCTGGAACGGGTAGAAGGTGATGGGCTCGGTTAGCTGCTCGACGTCTACGCGCGGAGCATCGGCGGTGGGAGCGCAGGCGGCGAGGACCAGAACGATCAGGGAAGCGAGCAGCTTAAGGGCTACTCGGTCAGGCTTTCTGAGACTCAAGACCCCAAGTGATACCGGGGTTGCAGAGTAGTTGCGACGCATGGCCCAAGTGTACCGCAGCAGGTAGCTTGAGCCGTGACAGCGAGGACGGCTTGGCCCGTGCCCAACGCCAGCCTCGGAGCGCAGGCAGCCGCCCCGGGCGTCAGCCAGGGTCGAGCAGCTCCAAGGTCTCCGCGCCCGCAACGTTGCGCGCGTGCGGGTCTGCGTTTGCCCTAAGGCTTCTCCCGCTTGCTGAAGTACCTCGTGAGGCCCATGACGGTCATCGAGGCGTCCGAGGTGAGCTTGTAGCGCATGCGGACGCCAGGCAGCACCCCCGCCTCCTCCAGTTCCTGGTCTTCCAGACGCTGCACGCGCTCGACGAGCTGCTCCTCGGTCTCGCCCGCGTGCACGCCAGCCAGGACGTGCCTCTCCCACTCGCGGTTGCGTTCGACCACCCGCGCCAGGTGGGCGTCGGCGGCCGCGGAGCCCTCGACAGGGCCGAAGTGGGTGAGGATCAGCCGGCCGGGTTGCGTCGAGCGCATGAGCTCGACGCTCCGCTCCCAAGCCTCCAGGTCCAGGTCCGGTGGCGGCAGTGCCGGGCGTATCACCGTGGCGCCGCTAAGCTTCACCCCGGCGCTGTCGCCGGTGAACAGGGTGCCGTCGTCGAAGAGGTACGAGACGTGGTGGGAGGCATGGCCCGGCGTGGCGAGAACGGTGGCGCTGCGGCCGCCAAGCTCGAGCTGCTCTCCCCCTGCCACCGCCTGCACCTGACCTTCCGTCACCGGCTGCATGCGACCCCACAGCGGCAGTAGCCAGTCGCCGTACACGCGTTCGGCGCTCGCCATCAAGCGGCTGGGGTCTACCATGTGCCTGGCGCCACGCTCGTGCACCACCAGGTGGGCGTCGGGCGCCTGTGCCAGCAGTGCGCCGGCGGCCGCTGCGTGGTCCAGGTGTATGTGGGTGAGCAGCAGGTAACGGAGGTCTCCGAGACTCAAGCCCGCCTCGGTCAGGCCGGCCTCGACGTTCTGGCGCGTAGAGCCGGGGCCACTCTCGACGAGCGCGAAGCCGCCTTGCGGCAGCAGCACGGCGAACACAGCGATGGTGCCAGGGTTGCCCACATGGCCGGTGTCTATCTGCAGCACGCCGCCGCCCAGGCTGCGCACGCGCGGGTAATCCGGAGACAGCTGGTTCACATTGGGGCCGAACCGGTCCGGCTGACCGAGGCAGGCATGAGCTACAGGCTCGCCTTCTCCGCCACCTGGTTGGTGAGCGTGCCTATGCCCTCGATGGTCACCTCGACGGTGTCGCCGGGCTGCATGGGGCCTACGCCTTCGGGCGTGCCCGTGAGCACGACGTCGCCTGGGCGCAAGGTGATGATGCGGCTGATGTACGAGAGGATGGTCGGCACTGGGAAGATCATGTCGGCCGTGGTGCCGTCCTGCTTGAGAGCCCCGTTAAGGCGCGTCTGCACCCTTAGGTCGCCCAGGTCCAGGTCGGTCTCGAGCCATGGTCCTACGGGGCAGAAGCCGTCGGCCGACTTGCCCCGTACCCACTGCATGTCCGAGCGCTGCTTGTCGCGCGCGGTGACGTCCAGCGCGCAGGTGTAGCCCAGTACGTAGTCCAGAGCGTCCTCCTCAGACACGTTGCTCATCTGCCGCGCTATCACCACAGCCAGCTCGCCCTCGAACTGCAGGTCGTCGGTCCAGGCCGGGTAAGGCACGTCGTCACCGGCGCCCGCCAGCGTGTTCAGCCCCTTCAGGAACAGCCCTGGTTCGGTCGGCAGGCCCGCTTTGTCGTTGCCCATCTCGCGGATGTGCTCGGCGTAGTTGCGGCCCACGCACACGATGACCGAGGGTTCGCAGGGCGGCAGCAACGCCACGTCGGAGAGGGGCACGGTGTGACCGCCCGGCCGGCCCAACATGCCGGTCAGCTGGTGGACCATGCCGCCCTCTAGTTCGCCCCAGTGCACACCGTCGAAACTGCGGTACCTGACCCTCTGCATGTGTTGCCTCCTCGCGCAGGGCACCTCGGCACCCCGCCGTGTTCGCTTCAGTGCGGCGCTGCCCTACGCAACGCCAAGCTGGTCGGTGATGTCGTGCCACTCCTCCATCAGCGCCAGCAACTCCCTCTCAAGCCTTGCATGTTTCGAGCCCAACGCGGTCAGTATCTCAGCCTGGGTCGGCGGCGGCCCACCAGGCTGGTCGTCGTCGCCAAGTATCGTGCCCGCCCCGAGCGCGTCTGGTGCGGCCAACTGGCGCGTTACCTCCGCCAGATCGGCCTCGGACTCGCTTATCTCCTGCTCCAGCGCTTCCAGGCGCCGCTCCAACTGCCACTTGCTCGGGCCGCTCCTCACGGGGGAGGCTGCGGCTCGGGCCTCCGCCCGCCTCTCGGCTTGGGCTGCCTGCTGCCGGTCTTCCGCTGCACGCGCCCTGCGCCTCTGGTAGTAGCCCCAGTCTCCCCCGTACTGCGAGAAGCGGCCGTCGTCCACTTCCCAGATGGTGGTGGCCAGCGACTCAAGGAAGCGCCTGTCGTGCGATACGAAAAGGAGCGTGCCTTCGTACACCTGAAGCGCGTCCTCCAGGGCAGTGATCATCTCGACGTCCAGGTGGTTGGTGGGCTCGTCCAGCACCAGGAGGTTGTAGCGCCCCAGGGTGAGATTGAGGAGCGAGAGCCGCGCGCGCTCCCCGCCCGAGAGGTCGCTGACCCTCTTGAACTGCGCCTCGTAAGGGAACAGGAAACGGCCGAGCGCGTTGTGAGCCTCCACGTCGCCCATGCGCTGCAGCAGCTCCTCGAACAGGGTGTTAGCGCCGTTCACGCCTCTCAGCTCCTGGTCGTAGTAGCCCAGCCGCACCCGTGCGCCGGTGCGCACCTGCCCGCGCGGATCGTCGGAGGCCAGCTGGCCGACTATCATCTTGAGAAGCGTGCTCTTGCCCTGCCCGTTGCGGCCTACCAGGCCAACGCGGTCTCCCTGCCTCAGCTCGAAGCTGGCGTCTTGGAACAGCGTGCGGCCCCCGAAGCTCTTGGTCAGGTGGTCTCCCGTCAGCACGATGGAGCCGCTCTCGTCGCAGCCGAAGCTGAAGCGGGTGACGCGCTCGCCGCGCTCTACCTCGTCGATCATCCCCGACTCGAAGCGGTCGACGCGTTTCTGCATGGCCTTGGCGCGGCGGTGGAGCTTGGCGTTCTGCCCCGCCCACTTCTTCATCTGGTCGGTGGCGTCCTGCAGGCGGTCGCGCTCCTTCTCCTGGTCTGCGCGCTGCATGGCCTGCAGCCTCTCGGCCTCGGCCCGCGCCTCCCGGTACGTGCTGGGGTTGCCCGGGCCGTGGCGCAGTCTTCCCAGGCTCACCTCTGCCGTTCGGCTAGCGGCGCCGTCGAGGAAGGCGCGGTCGTGAGACACCAGCAGCGCCGCGCCCGGGTACCGCCCCAGATGCCCCTCAAGCCAGGCGCGCATCTCGATGTCCAGGTGGTTGGTGGGCTCGTCCAGGAGCAGCACGTCCGGCTGGGCCATGAGCAGCTGCGCCAGGCCGAGGCGGGTGCGCTCGCCACCTGAGAGCTGCGACACGGGCTGGTGGTGGCGGTCCGCGAAGCCCAGAGCGCTCAGCACGGAGTCTCGCCTGGCCCGTCGGGCGTAGCCGCCGCGCCGCTCGAAGGTGGCGTGCAGCAGCTCCCAGCGCTTGAAGAGCTCCGGATCATCCAGGCCGGCAGCCTCCAGCGCCTGCAACCTCTCCTCCAGCATGTCCAGCTCGGCGAACGCCTGCGCCGCCACCTGCACCACGGTCGTGCCCGGCTCGAAGCGCGGGTCCTGCTCTAGGTAGGCCATGGTGGCGCCGTCTGCCAGGAAGACACGGCCGGAGTCCGGCTGCTCCTTGCGTGCCAGCAGTTTCAGGAGGGTGGACTTGCCGGAGCCGTTCCTGCCTATCAGCGCCACCCTGTCGCCGTCGCGTAGCTCCAGCGTGGCGTCCTGAAGCACCACCTGCTCGCCGTACACCTTCTCGACTGCGTGCAGGGCGGCTAACAACATGGTGCCAAGTCTACTATCGTCGCGTCAGGGGCCGGGTTCTCGAAGATTGAAGCGCCCCATAGGGAAACTAAAGCCCATCGCGCTATGGCGGCCAAGGCGCATAAGAGAACCGGGGCCCGTTTTCGGGCCCCGGTCGAACGCTTCCTGTGTGCGGGTTAGGCGAACCGGAGGTTGAGCTCAGACTCCATGTCGAAGGCGTGCAGCTTGTCGAGGCGGGTGAGGAACTCCACCTGGTCGCCCGCCTGGACCTTGGCGTGGGCGTCGACGCGGGCGACGATGGTCTGGTCACCGCCAACGGTGGCGATGACATGGGTCTCGGCGCCGAGCGGCTCCACCACTTCGACCGTGGCCTTGATGATGTTGTCGCCTTCAGGGATGTCGGTGTAGCCGCGCAGGTCGATGTCTTCCGGGCGGATGCCCACGTAGACGGGCTTGCCGTTGTGACCACCGAGCTTGCTGGCGAGCTGGTCGGAAGGCTTCAGGTCGAACGACGCGCTCTTCAGGTGGCCATCCTGCACCGTGCCGACCATGAAGTTCATGGCGGGCGAACCGATGAAACCGGCCACGAACTTGTTGACGGGCCGGTCGTACAGGTTGATTGGGCTGTCGACCTGCTGTATGAAGCCGTCCTTCATGACCACGATGCGCGTGCCCATCGTCATGGCTTCCACCTGGTCGTGGGTCACGTAGACCGTGGTGACGCCCAGGCGCTGGTGCAGCTTCGTGATGCTGGCGCGCATCTCGACCCTAAGCTTGGCGTCGAGGTTCGAGAGGGGCTCATCCATCAGGAACACTTTCGGCTCACGCACGATGGCGCGACCGAGGGCCACGCGCTGGCGCTGGCCGCCGGACAGCTCCCGCGGGCGGCGCTCGAGCAGGTGCTCGATCTGGAGGATGGCGGCAGCCTCGCGAACGCGCCTGTCGATCTCGGGCTTGGGCGTGTGCCTGAGCCTC
>JBIQNJ010000070.1:0-12198 GCA_044462445.1 Truepera radiovictrix
GTCACGCTGTTCGTGATCGTCTTAGTCGTACTAAGACTGCTGGCCGGCGGCATAGCCTACCTGGGCGACAGGCTAGGGGCCTATGTCGGCCGGCGGCGCCTGAGCCTGTTCGGCGCGCGGCCGCGCACCACCGGCGCCATCGTGGGCATCGTGGCAGGCATCCTGATCATGCTCACCACCATCGGCGTGCTGGCGCTGGCGTTCCAGAACGCCACCCGCACGCTCCTCAACGTGCAGCGCACGCTCGACGAGCTCAACCGACTGACCGCGCAGCAGAGGGTGCTGACGCAACAGGTGTCCGACGCCAACCGGCAGCTTGAGGACCTGCGCACGGAGCTGGATAGGGCGCAGGCGACCATCCAGACAGCGGAGGAGCAGCGCGACGCCGCGCTCAGCGCTCGAGACTCTGCCCTTGAAGAGCGCGACGAACTGACCGTCCAGCGCGACGAGCTGGCCAGGCAGGTGCAGGAAGCCACAGAGGCGGTGGAGAACGCCGCGGCCGAGGTGGCCGCGTCTGAGGCGCGGCTGCAAGAGACAGAGCTGGAACTGAGCCAGGCGAGCCAGGCGCTGGCTGCGGCGAACCGCGACCGCGATCAGGCGCTCGCAGACACCGACGAGGCGCTGTCTGCCGCGCAGGCCGCCCAGGAAGAGGCCTTGAGGTTAGGGCGAGAGGTCGAGGAGGCTCGGGGCCAGCTTGAGCAAGCCAACCTGCAACTCGACGGTCTGCAGGCGAGCCTGCAGGTAGTGGGCGAGCGGCTGCAGAACGCCGAGCAGCAGGTCCTGAACGCTCAGGAGGAGCTGAACCAGGCGGAAGCGGCCCGTGCTGAGGCCGAGGCAGCCCGGGACACCGCCCTGGAGGACAGGGAGGCCGCACTGCTCGAGCGCGACACGGCCCTGGAGGAGAGTTCCGGACTGGCGGACCGGCTGGCCGAGCTCAACCTCGAGCTTCGGGAGCTCGAACGCAGCACCGATAGCCTGAGGGAACAAGAGGAGTCGCTACGCCGCGAGTACGAGGCGCTGGCCGAGAACAACATGGCCCTGGCCGAGGAGAACGCGCGCATACAGCAGCAGAACAACTCGTTGGCCGAGCTGAACGTGAGCCTCGAGAACGAGATCAGGTTGCGCAACCAGACGGTGCAAGACTTGCAGGCCTCGGTGTTCGAGCTGCAGAAGGACGCCGAGCGGCAGGCCCAGATACTGAGCGAGCTGCAGCAGGAGTACCAGCGCTTCGAGGCGGGCGAGGTCTACTTCGTACGCGACCAGCTGATCTACTCGGGCCCCATCTACGCCCAGGAGCCGGCCGCGGTGCGAGACGAGTTGGCCGCGTTCATCTCCGAGGCCACGGCGTTCGTGGCGCGGCGCGGCGTGGAGCGCATCAGGGTCACCACCGAGCAGTTCAACGTCCTCGTCGACGTCATAACCCAGACCCCGGGCCCAGACCTGGTGCGCTTCATCTCTCCCAGCAACCAGATCAGCTCCACCATCGATGTTCTGGTAGAGGCGCTGGAGAACACGGAGCTGTTCGGGCAGGGGCAGCTGATCGTGAGCCAGTCCATACACCTCGGCACGGCGGCGCTACCTTCGAGTCAGGACGAGGTGCGCGCGTCCATCACCCAGCTGAAGGCCGAGGCCGTGAGGCGTCTCAGGCGCGCCGGCCTGGACGACGCCCAGCTGCCGAACTTCGGCCCCGTTACCGAGGAGCTGTTCATGAACATGCTCCTCAGGCTCACGGGGCCGGTGACCATCGGGTTCGTGGCTACCGAGCCGGTGCTGCGCGCCGGCCCGGCGAACCTCGAGCTACTTATCCTCTATTAGGCGTTCTTCTTAAGCAGGTCGCGGATCTCCGTCAGCAGCGCCACATCTGCGGGCGGCTCGGCGGGGGCTGCGGCCTCCTCGGGCTTAGGTGCTTCGAAGGCCGTACGCGCCTTGTTGAAGCCGCGCACGATGAAGAAGAGCACCAGCGCTATGAGCAGGAAGTTGATGACGGTGTTTATGAAGGCACCTAGCTGGATGACGGGGGCGCCCGCTGCCACGGCCTCGGCCACGCTGGAGTAGAGGTCGCGATCACGGAGGATTATGCCGAGGTTGCTGAAGTCCACGCCCCCAATGACCAAGCCCACCACGGGCATGACGACCTGATCTACGAGCGAGCTGGTGATCTGTCCGAACGCGCCACCGATGATGACGGCGACCGCGAGGTCGAGCACGTTACCTCTGTTGATGAACTCCTGGAACTCCTTGAGCATCGAGCGGACTCCTTAGAAGTTGGATTTGAGAGAGGATACAGCGAAAGCGCCACATCAAGGTCCAGAAGGTCTGTTAATGCACTGGCGCCGCGGCGCTACATTGCATAAGCTTGCCTGGTGAGCGAAGCGAAGAACGTCTCGATCCTCGTGGCCGACGATCTGGCGGGTCAGAGGATGATCCTGGAGATGCTGCTCAGCATCGACGGCTACGACGTGACTACCGTAGAAGACGGCAAGGCTGCCCTCGAGTACCTCAAGGACAACACGCCGGCACTGGCCATCCTGGACATCAAGATGCCTTACGTCAACGGGCTGGATGTGTGTAGCCGCATGAAGCGCATCCCGAGGCTACGTCACGTGCCCGTCATCATCCTTACTGCCTTGAGGGACGAGGACACCATCCGGCAGGCGTGGGCGAGCAAGGCCGACGACGTGATCCACAAGCCGCTGGAGGGCAAGGACTTCAGGCAGACGGTCAAGGACCTGCTGGCTAAGGGCTCCTCGAACGGCAGCGCCGCCACCGCGCAGGTGTCCGAGGAGGGTTGAGGCTCAGCCGGCGCCGGCGGTGCGCTGCCGATAGGCCTCGTACAGCAACAGGGCGCCGGCCACCGACACGTTGAGGCTGTCGGCGGCGGTGGCGCGCATGGGCACCTTCACCTTAAGCGCCGCTCGCTCGAACCACCACGCTGATAGACCCGCGCTCTCTGCACCCAGCAGGAGCGCCACTCCTCCTGTGAGGTCGGCCTGCCAGAACGACAGTTGTGCGTGGGGGGTGGAGGCCACGAGCGTGAGGCCGGCCGCCTCGACGGCGTGAGCGACCTGTTCGCGGCTTCCCGCTGCCACCGGCAGCGAGAACAGGCTTCCCATACTGGCGCGGATGACGTTCGGGTTCTCCAGGTCGGTGCCGCCACCCTCGGCACCCGAGCCGCATAGCAGTAGGGCGTCAACCCCGACCGCGTCGGCGGTCCTTAGCAGGGCGCCCAGGTTGCCCGGCTTCTCGAGTCCGTCCACGATCAGCACCAGGTCTCCCGGCGTCATGCCGACGTCGGCAGGCAGCAGCTTACGGCTACGGGCTAGCAGGGCCACGCCGTCAGGGTTATCGCGCATGCTCAACCTGCCGAACGCCGCGGCCGACAGCGTGACGAGCTCGGCGCCGGCGCTCTCGGCGGCCAGCGTCAGAGCGCGGGCCGCTCCCGGCTCTGAGACCAGCTCGGGCGCCACCAACAGCTGCTGGGCGTCTACGCCACCGGCGAGTGCCCGACCGGCCTCGCGCACGCCCTCGATCAGGTACAACCCTGTCTTCTGCCGGGCGCGGCGGTCCTTCAGGCGTGCCACGTCCTTGACGAAGGGGTTGGCGGCGCTGTCGATGTGGCGGGGCGCCACCTTACCGCGTTGTCCGGAGCTACGTTCGGTCATCAGCAGATGATACGCACGAAGTGGCGGTAAGCTTGCGCGATGAACAGCTCCAACCTCATCTCTGCGGCCGAGTTGATGAGCCGCATGAACGCAGACGACCTCCGCATCATCGACGCGCGCTTCGAGCTGATGGACCCTGGCAACGGCGACGCTGAGTACGCCAAGGGGCACGTGCCCGGCGCCGTGCGCCTGGATCTAGACCGCGACATGTCGAGCGCCGTGCGGGAGCATGGCGGCCGGCACCCGCTCCCGGACATGGAGGGGTTCGCCGAGAAGCTGGGCCGGCTAGGCATAGGCCGCCAGCACCAGGTGGTCGTGTACGACCAGACGGGCGTCATGTACGCCGCGCGGGCCTGGTGGCTGCTGCGTTACGCCGGGCACGACAACGTGCGCTTCCTTGACGGCGGGCTGGCTGCTTACGTGGCCGCCGGTGGGGCGCTGAGTCGGGAGCCCTCCACGTACGAGCCCACCACTTTCCAGCTTGAGTTGCGGCCTCAGATGCTCGTCGACGTAGACCATGTCAAGAGCGTCCTGGGAGCCGGCGATGTGGCTCTGCTAGACGCGCGTGCGGCCGAGCGCTACCGCGGCGAGGTGGAGCCGCTGGACCCCAAGGCAGGGCACATCCCGGGCGCCCTCAACCGCTTCTATCTGGACGCGCTGGAGGGCGGGAAGTTCAAGACCAGGGAGCAGCTGGCCGACCTCTTCGGCCCTGTGCTGCAGGCCGGCGAGGTCATCGCCTACTGTGGCTCCGGTGTGAGCGGCGCGCACCTGCTTATCGCGCTGGAGGAGGCCGGCGTGCAGGGGGCCAAGCTGTACGCCGGTTCGTGGAGCGACTGGAGCAGTTACGACGACCTCCCCGTAGAGACCGGCAGCTGACGAGGGCTCGGGCACGGCAGCAGCGCGCCCCCGATTCTGAGTATCATGAGCCCGGACATGCGACCCAAGGTGGAGGCGCCCGAGATCCCAGCAGCGACCATCTGGAGTGATTACTTCAGGAGGGCGCCGCATGGCATGGTGCTGTTCCGCGCCGTGCGCAAGCAGAGCGGGGGTCTCGACGATTTCGAGTGGGTAGACATCAACGATGTCGCAGCCAAAGCGTTCGCGCTCAAGAGCGCGAACGTGCTCGGACGCCTGGCCAGGGACGTGCACCCCGAGAACCTGGACCCCCGCACCTACAGGCGGCTGGTGCTGGCTCACGTCACCGCCACGGTCCAGGAGTTCGAACAGCCTTACCCATGGTTGGACGACGGTGAGGTCGAGATCAGCCGTACCTCCCAGGGCAGGAAAGACGTCACCTGGTACGCGGTCACGGTCATCCCGCTGCAGAGCGACTACGTGGTCGTCCAGTTCCGCAGCATCTCGCACTACAAGAGCGTGCTCAACCAGGCGGTCGAGCTGCTGAACCGTGACGACCTCACGGGCCTCGCCAACCGCCGCCACGTCAAGTCGCGCTTCTGGGTGCTCAGGCGCCGCGCCCTGCCCATGGCCCTGCTCTACTTCGACCTGAACGGCTTCAAGGCGGTCAACGACACGTACGGCCACGAGGTCGGCGACAAGGTGCTTAGCATCATCGGCAACCGGCTGCTCGAGAACGTGAGGCCTGAAGAGGTCGTCGCCCGCCTGGGCGGCGACGAGTTCGCCGTGCTGCTGGCCGGACCGGAGTTCGGCGCCGTGGACCGCGTCACTGGCCGTCTGCTGGCGGCGATAGAGGAGCCCATCTCGCTCGACGAAGGTGTGGTGCGCCTGAGCGCCAGCGTCGGATCGGCCACGTTCCCCGAGGACGCCGAGTCGTTCGAGGCGCTGGTGAGCCGCGCCGACGCTCGCATGTACGAACAGAAGCGCCGGCGGGCCGCGGCCATCTAGCTGGGTTCGCGCTTATGCAGCTCCACGGGCTGGCGCACGCTGCGCGCCCGCATGTTGAGCATCTCGACACCGATGCTGAAGCCCATGGCGAAGTAGATGTAGCCCTTGGGTATGTGCTGACCGAGGCCGTCGGCTATCAGCGACGTGCCGATGAGTATGAGGAACGCGAGCGCTAGCATCTTGACGGTAGGGTGCTTCTCGACGAACTCGGCTATGGGGTTGGCGGCGAACATCATCAGCAGCACGGCTATGACCACGGCGATGATCATGACGGGCAGGTGGTCGGACATGCCCACGGCCGTGATGACCGAATCCACGGAGAAGACGATGTCTAGTAGCACTATCTGGGTGATGACAGAGGCGAAAGAGGCGGCTTTGCGCCCCTGCTTGGCCTCATGCGGACCCTCCAGACGCTCATGGATCTCCTGGGTGGCCTTGAACAGCAGGAACAGGCCGCCCACCAGGAACACGAGGTCGCGGCCCGTGACCTCGTGGCCCACCACGCTGAAGAGCGGCTGGGTTAGGTGCGACAGGAAGCTGATCGAGGCCAGCAGCGCGATGCGTGTGAACATGGCCAGCCCCAGCCCCAGCAGCCGCGCGCGGCTCTGCTGATGCTCGGGTAGTCGGCCCGACAGGATAGAGATGAACACGATGTTGTCGATGCCGAGAACTACCTCTAGGACAGTGAGCGTTGCGAGTGCTACCCAGGCTTCGGGGCTAGTGATCCATTCCATGGGCGCCATTATGCAGCGGGAGCCCGCAAGGCATGCGGGCTCCGGCCGGCTTTGCCGCTAGGGAGGGTCCGACGCTCTCGGGCGTGGCTACCAGCGGCCTGCCTGGTTCAGTCGACGTCGCGGCGCAGGAACGCCCAGAAGAGCAGTGCGCCGAATATGGCCGCGTACGCGAGCATGACCAGGGCAGCGTGACCGACGGTGATGCCGCTCCCCAGGAGGCTGCTGAAGGGCCCGAGCTCCGCGCCGTCGATTCCCGCATCGCCGGCCAGAGCCTGCAGCACCTCGGCGCCCGGCTTGCGTGAGGGTACGTACAGGTTGGCAGTGAAGAAGTACTGGGGTAACGACTCCCACACGTTCTTGAGCCTGAGCGCCTGGAAGAAGGCGTTGATCTGATTCACGGGCTGCAGCTGACCGATGGTGGTGAGCACGCCGTAGATGGTCTCTATGAGCGGCGGCAGGAACAACACCATGACCACGCCCAGCACGCCCGACCTGACGAAGAAGATGAACAGGAACGCCAGCAGCACGGGTGCCAGCAAGAACGCCCACTGGGTGAAGTAGAGGCCCAGGAGTGAGCCCCACTCGCCGCCCGGCAGGGTGGTGGGGAGGAACAGCGTGCCGACTGCCCCGAACAGTGCGCCGGCAACCACGGCGCCCAGCATGAGCACGCCCAGCGACAGCATGGCCACGATGACCTTGCCTGCCATGACGGCTATGCGGCTGGGCTGGACCACCAGCACGGTCTTCCACATGTTCTGGCTGCGCTCGTCGCCTATCAGCAAGGCCGCGATGAGCGTTACCGCGACGATGTAGAAGGTCGGGCTCATGTAGCCCGGCCCCACGAGCAGCAGGCGCGCCAGGCCGAAGGGCCCCACGAGCTGCTGCATGATGGTGTCAACCTCGCCCTGATCGTTGGCGAACGAGTTGCCTACGTTGGCGAAGACGATGCGCGCCACGACGAGCGCCAGGATCGGTGCTATGACCCACAACAGACCCGCCAGGATGTAGAGGCGGCGCTTGTGCGTCACCTTGAACCACTCGGCTCTGACTACGTTGAGGACGGCGTTCATGACGGCTTCCCATCTACGCCGACCAGCTTCAGGTAGGCGCTCTCGAGGTTCTCGGAAGTGGGGCCGGCCGCGGTGACGCGCACCCCCGCCAAGGCCAGTCTGTGCAGTAGGTCAGCTGCGTCGGACTGTGGCACGTCTACCTCTGCGCCGGATTCGGTGGCGTGAGGCGTGTAGCCGAGGCCGGTCAGTGCGGTCAGGAGCTCCTCTGGGTTGGACGCCCTGATGACGTAGCGCACGGTCTGGCTGCCTGCCTGAACCAGCAGCTGAGACAGTGCTCCATCGAACATGATGACGCCCTTGTCTATGGCCAGCACGCGGTTCACGAGCTTCTCGACCTCGGCCAGTATGTGGCTCGACACCAGCACCGTGGCGCCCGAAGCAGCCACCTGCCTGAGCGACTCACGGAACTCGGCTATGCCGGTGGGGTCGAGCCCGTTGGTGGGCTCGTCCAGCAACAGCACTTTGGGCTGCCACAGCAGCGCCCGGGCGAGGGCCAGGCGTTGCCGCATGCCCTGGGAGTAGGCCTTCACGCGCTTCTCGGCGGCGTTCTCCAGCTTCACGAACTCGAGCGCCTCAGCTATGCGTCTCGGATGCACCCCACCATGCAGCGCGGCCGCGTGCATCAGGTTCTGACGCCCTGTCATGTACGGGTAGAAAGTAGGCTCCTCGATCATGGTGCCCACCTCGGCCAGTGCAGGCCCCGGCACCGCCCTCCCCAGAACCTTGGCGGAGCCAGACGTGGGTTTCACCAGCCCGGCCAGCATGCGCAGCGTGGTCGTCTTGCCGGCGCCGTTGGGCCCGAGGAACCCCACGATCTCGCCGGGGGCGATGCGGAAGTCGACGCTAGAGACGGCGTTCACGCGGCCGTAGCGCTTGGTGAGGTTGTTTGCTTCGATGGCGTTCATTCGGCCCGCTCGGCTCTGGTCATGAGGTCCACTATGCCCTGTCTGGGGTCCTTTCGTTCGAACAGCACCTTGTACACCTCGCGGCTGATAGGCAACTCGATGGTGCGGCCCAACTCCGATTCGTTCACCGCCTTGACCGTGGGTATGCCCTCGGCAGTGAGTCCGGAGGCCTGCAGGTCCTCCAGCGTCTCCCCATGAGCCAGGCGCACTCCGGCCTGGTGGTTGCGGGACCGGTCGCTCGAGCAGGTGGCCACCAGGTCACCCAGGCCCGCCAGGCCGTAGAAGGTGCGCACCTCGCCGCCCAAGGCGACGCCCAGCCTAACCAGTTCGGCCAGGCCGCGGGTGATGAGCGACGCGCGGGCGTTCTCGCCTATGCCAAGACCGTCGGAGATTCCACTGGCAAGGGCGATGACGTTCTTCAGGGAGCCGCCGGCCTCGACCCCTGCCACGTCTGCGGATGTGTAAAGCCTGAACGTCGGCTGCTGCAGCAGCCGTTGGATGCGCAGTGCCAGCTCTGACGAGCTGCTGGCCACCGTCGCGGCGGCCGGCAGCCCCGCCGCTATCTCGCCGGCGAGGTTGGGCCCCGACAGCACTGCGAACGGCGCATGGGGCAGCTCGTCGCCGACGACCTGACTTATGCGGTTAAGGCTGCCTACCTCGAGCCCTTTGGAGCAGCTGATAACGGCGCCGTCGTAGCCGAACTGAGCGAGCCGGCGTGCCAACCCCCTGACGGCAGCAGTAGGCACCACTACGAACACCAGGTCCACCTTATCGGTGGCGGCGGCCAGGCTGCCGGTGGCGACCACGTTGGCGGGCAGAAGAAGGGTGGGGGCGTAGCGGGCGTTGCGGCGCTCCGCCTGGATGAGTTCGGCGAGCTCCGCGCGGTGCGACCAGAGCATGACGTCGTGGCCGTTGCGGGCTATGAGAGCGGCCACGACGGTGCCCCAGGCGCCTGCGCCCAGCACCGCCACCCGTGTGGGCGTGCGGTCACCCGGCGCGGTCTCGGCTCCACCGGCATGCGTGGGTCCGGTCGGCGGTTTGATCTCTTCGGTCATCTCGCTCTCGGTTCCATCCGCGTGCGTGGGTGCGGTCGGCGACGCGGCCGAGGTCCGCCTGCTGGCCGGGGCGCCACCTACGCGGGCAGGCGCGTTCTGGGAAGCGCTGGTTGCAGCGTGCGACATTCCAAAACATTACCAAGGGTGATATCTTCCGTAGTCGGTACCGGTGGAGCCGGACCGATCCGGGTGGGGCTCCGAAACAGCGACCGGTACTGCGCGAGGCACCTGCTGGGCCCTAGCGCTGGAGGCACCATGCCTGTTTACGTGTACAAGAACCTGGTCACCGGCGAGACCTTCGAGCTGTCGCAGCGCATCACCGAGGACGCGCTCACGCACCATCCCGAGACCGGCGAGCCCGTCAAGCGTGTGGTACAGCCCGTAGGCATAGCTTTCAAGGGTTCGGGCTTCTACGTCAACGATTCGCGCTCGGGCAGCAAGCCGTCAGCTAGCAGTGCCGGCAAGGCAGGCGGTACGGAGTCGGCAGGCACTCCCGCCGACTCTACTAAGGCCCCCTCGGCCGGTTCCGCGCCCGCTGCGGCCTCCGCCGACTGACCAGACCCAACAGCGACGCTCTAACTAGTTTAAGGAGGCGGCACGGCTACTCGGGTAGGGCTGCGCAGCCTGGCGGCGCCGCCACTCATCTCCTCTCGAAACGCACCTCGAAGAGGGCCGGCCACAGCTTGCCGGTCACGAGGAACACGTCGCGAGCCTCGTCGTAGGCGATGCCGTTCAGAACGGCGTCTCGGTCGGTGATGCCTAGCAGCGCCCGCAGGCCTGAGGCGTCTATCAGCGCCTCCACGCGCCCGCTCTGTGGCTCGATGCGCACGATCTCGTCGGTGAGCCACACGTTGGCGTACACCTTGCCTTTGACGCACTCCAGCTCGTTCAGGCGGGGGAGGGGCTTGCCGTCCAGCTGCACCTGAACGCTTCCCAGCAGCTCGAACGTGGTCGCGTCACGCCGGAAGAGCGTGGCGCTGCCGTCCGTCATCCACAGGACCTGGCCGTCGTGACACAGACCCCAGCCCTCACCCTGGTAGCGCTGCTCGCCCAGGGGCTCGAACGTGTTCAGGTCGTAGCGGAACAGCACGCCGGACTGCCACGTCAGTTGCAGCAGCTCGTTGCCCACCAGCTCCAGGCCCTCGGCGAAGTAGGGCGGTGGTACCGGCCTGAAGCGCAGCACCTCGCCTGAGGCGAGGTCCACCTGACGCAGCGAAGACGCCCCTACCAGACCGGTGCTCTCGTAGAGGTACCCGTCTGGAGCCAGCAGCAGGCCCTGCGTGAACGCCCTATCGTCGTGCGGGTGCTGAGCGAGAACGGTCACGCCTAGCCGCTCGGCCGCGTTCTGGCCGCATGCGGTAAGCGCCAAGGCGAGCAGCGAGACGGCCGCGATGACCCGGCAGAACTTGCCCGCTCTGCTGCGCTGCCGCCTTCCACGGCGGAGCGCGCGGCGCGCCGAGCTCATGCGGCCCCGCTCCCAGCGTCGTTCGGTGCGGGCGCGGGCGTCATCAGGTCCTCAACCGCGGACCACACGGCGGCCGCCACACTCTCCTCGTCGGCGTCGGCATCTATGACGACCCAGCTTGGGTCGTTGCGCGCCTGTTCCAGGAAGCCGGCGCGGGTCCTCTGATGGAAGTCCAGCCCGGCCAGTTCCAGGCGGTCTTTCGCCGCGCGCGCAGCGGCCCTTTCCAGGCCCCGCAGCGGGTCAAGGTCGAGGAGCAGCGTGCGGTCAGGCCTCAGACCGTCAGTGGCCTTGGCGTTGAGGTCGTGGATGAGCTGCAGGTCCAGCCCGCGGCCATAGCCCTGGTAGGCGACGGACGCGCCCGCGAAACGGTCTGATATGACGTCCTGACCTTGGCCCAGGGCCGGAGCGATGACGTCGTGCACGTGTTGCGAGCGGGCGGCGGAGTAGAGGAGGAACTCGGCCAGCGGGGCGATGTTCAGATCGGGGTCCAGCAGCACCTTGCGTATAGCCTCACCGGCCGGCGTGCCGCCTGGTTCACGCGTGAGGAGCGGTCTGCGCCCCAGCCCTTCGAGGCGGGCTTTGAGGCGCGCCAGCTGGGTCGACTTGCCCGCCCCCTCTGGGCCTTCGAACACGAGGAAGCGGCCCCGGGTCGGGCCTTCAGCGCCGGCTGGCATGGCCACGCGGCTCACAGGCCCGTGGGCAGGAGGATGAACTCGGTCGAGAGCCCGAACTTCTCCTCGATCCTCTTGGCCAGCAACGTGACCCCGACGGTCTCGGTCATGTAGTGGCCGGCGTACAGAGCGTTGATGCCCAGCTCGTACGGATGGTGGAACACCTCGTGCTTGGGCTCGCCTGTGAGGAACGCGTCGAGGCCCTGCTCGGCCGCGGCCACGATGTCCCACGCGGCGGCGCCGCTGACGATGCCGAGGCTCTTGACGAGGCCGGGTCCGCCGGCGTGCACCATCACCTGCTCGCCCAGTTGCTTCTCGATCTCTGAGGCGAGCTGGCGGATGGGGACCGGTTCGGCGAACACGCCCTTGACGCCCATGGGAAGACCCTTGAAAGTGCCGAACGACTCGAGTTGGGTGAGCCCGAGTATGGGGGCCAGGCCCCAGTTGTTGCCCACCTCGCGGTGGGCGTCCAGCGGCAGGTGCGCCGCGTACAGGGAGAGGTCGTGATCGAGCAGGTACTTGACCCGTTCATGGTGCATGCCCGTGATGGCCAGCGGCTGCCCCCAGAAGAGACCGTGGTGGACGATGAGCATGTCGGCACCGGCTGCGGCCGCTTGCTGGAAGGTGTTCAGGCTGGAGTCGACGGCTACGGCTACCTTGGTGACCTCGTCGGCCCCCTGGACCTGCAGGCCGTTCAGCGACGGGTCGGCGGCGTACGTGCCGATGTCTAGGTAATCGTCTAGCCAAGCTACTAGTTCAGCGCGCTTCATGTG
>JBIQNJ010000071.1:0-4548 GCA_044462445.1 Truepera radiovictrix
CTCGCTACCGCTGGCGGCCGCCAAGATCCCTACCGTGCTCGAGCGCGAGGGCCTAGCTGTCTACATAGCCGAGGGGTGCGTGGCCTGCCATACGCAGCAGGTGCGCCCGCTGGAGGTAGACGCACCCTGGGGTCGGCCGGCGGCACCAGGCGACTACGCCTACGTGACCCCGCTGGGCCCGTGGGCGCCGTACGCCCCGGCCGTGCTGGGTAGCCAGCGCACAGGCCCCGACCTCACGAACATCGGCCAGCGCCAGGCCAGCGAGACCTGGCAGTACATCCACATGTACAACCCGCGCGCGGTGGTGCCCGACTCCGTGATGCCGGCCTACCCCTGGCTGTTCGACATCGTAGAAGAGGCCGCTGCGGGTCAGACGGTCGTGCCCGTTCCCGCCGCCTACGCACCCCAGGGCGTCGTGGTGCCCAACGAGCGCGGGCGGGCGCTCATCGCCTACCTGCTGTCGCTCAAGCAGGTGCCGCTCGAGGTGGGCGAGGGGGCCGGCCGATGACGTCAGTGCTGCTAGGCCTGCTCTCGACCACCGCTGCCGGCTTGCGCGCCGGCGTGGTGCCGCTACAGAACCACGCCGCTCACGAGTTCTCCACCCAGTTCGCCGATCACCACGCGGCCGGCCCCGGCGGTGCGGGCGAGGTGGTGATAGTCGTGGCAGGGGTGCTCATCACCGCCCTCGTGGCGTTCTACACGGTGCGGTACTTCCTGTGCCCCGGCGAGACGGGCGCCGAGCACATAAAGCGCAGCATCTTCGAGGCGGAGGACGAGCGGTGACCGGCGCCCCCGAACACGACGACCTGACCCGCGTTGACGTGTTCCTAGACGGCGGTGAGGAGCCCATAGTGAGCTACCGCCCGCCGGTGAACTTCGAGCTGGACACCACCAGACTGGAAGACGGCGAGCACCTGCTGCGCATCGTGGCCTACGACTCCGGTGGTACCAAGGGGGTGCGCGAGATACCGTTCATGGTGCGCAACGGCCCCGGCATCGCCGTCCACGGCCTAGCCGCGGGCGACGTGGTAGACGGCAAGCTGCCCGTCCTGGTCAACGCCTTCGGCGGTGCCAACGAGCGCCTGTGGGAGCCCGCCCGTGTGGAGACGCCCGCGCCAATACCCACGTGGACGTGGGTGCTCGTGCTGTTCGTGGTGGCGTTCGGCGTGTACTACGCGGTGCGTAACTGGGGCCCCACCGGCGAGTTCGTAGGCACACCCACATTTCCGGCGACGGACGCGGTGGCTGCCGGTCCTGCGCTGCCTGGGCGAGCGGCCGTGCCCGCGCCTTCGGCTGCCGCCGCCGGCCCATCTTCGGCGGCACCGGCGGAGGTCGCAGGGGCGGTGCCCGCCGGCGAGGCGGGCTCTGAAGCCACGGGCCCGGCGGCGCCGGCGCCCGGCTCGTCGCCCAGCACCATGGCCGTGTCATCTGGTGCGGGCGCCACGGTTTACGGCAACAACTGCAGTGCCTGCCATCAGGTGACCGGCCAAGGCCTGCCGGGGGTGTTCCCGCCGCTCGTGGGCTCCGGGGTGGTGCTAGACCCAGACCCGACTGAGCACGTTCGCGTGGTGCTCAACGGCCGGCAGGGCTCCACCATCGCCGGGGTCACGTACGCGTCGCCCATGCCCGCCTTCGCGGGTCAGCTGACAGACGAGCAGATAGCGGCGGTGGTGAACCACGAGCGCGCCAGCTGGGGTAACTCTGCCCCCGGCGTGACGGCCGCGCAGGTGTCGGAGCTACGGTCGCAGTAAGGGCGTAGTCCTAAGGGCCGGTCTATTCACGCGTCTGACCTGAGCACGGGGCTAGCGCCCCAGAACGGCCTCGGACAGGGTGAGCACGTCTACGTCTGCGTTCGCCAGGTGCGACATGATCAGCGCGAAGTCGATGCCCGAGTAGAACGTGTCGTAGTCGGTGGTCTCGTTGCTCAGTTGGTGGAACACGAGCACCAGCCAGCTCTTCTCCCTGACGGCCCGGTCTATGGCGGCGCGCAGCGCTTCCGTCGTGTCCCTGTCGAGGACGCTGAGGGCGCGGATGCGGTACGGGTCTGCCGGGGGGAACGTCTCGAGGCCCGCCGACTGCAGGATGGTGCGGCCGGCAGCGAAGTACTCGCGCACGGTCTCTAGCGACCGTGCGCTGAAGCCCCCGTAAGGGTAGGCGATCACGTCTGCCCCCCGCCGGAAGCCTTCGCTAAGCATCCAGCGCTTCACGCCCTCCAGCTCGTACCTGAGGTCCTGCTCGGTCAGCGTGTCGAAGCCGCCGTAGGGCAGTTCGGAGACGTGATGAGCGATCATCTCCCACCCGCCGAACCGCTCCATCAGACGCATCTGCTCCACGGTGAGGAAGCCCTCCACGCCGACAAGGTCTGCTATGACCGCCACGCTGGCACGCACGCCGAAGCGCTGGGCTTGCGGCAGGGCCAGTTCGTACACGCCCGAGCGTGCGTCGTCGAACACCACGGTCACCACGCCGCGCCGGGGGCGCTGCACAGCTTCGAGGCCGCCGAGCCACACCGTCACGGGGCCTCTGCCGTTGTCTACGGTGCTTATCTGCATGTCTGTCACGCGTCTCAGGTCGACGCGCGGCTCGCGCCACATGGGCGTTCCCAGCGCGGTGGTGATGGTGACCCACTCGCCGTTCTCCATGTACCTCTCCTCCGGCTGGTCATTGCCGGCGACGATGAGGTACGAGTCGAACGTCTCGAAGCCGTCGTTGCTCAGGTAGAAGTACATGGCGTCGAGGTTCTCCACGCCCTCTACGCGCAGGTGCAGGCGCAGGAACACGTCGCTCAGGTCCAGGGGCCCCAGACCCGTGGCGCGCATGTTCACCTGCTTGGCGTCGCCGTCGGTGGAGACCCGCAGGGAGCGCGTGCCCAGCAACGTCTCCTCCAGGTCCGCGTCGGCCTGGCCGGGCGTGGTCTGCTTGACGAAGCGCGTGTCGTGCTGGAACGCGTCTATGACGAAAGCCGCCGGCGCTAAGCGGGCCTCGGCCAGTGGCCTGAGCTCCAGGGCATGGGAACCGGCCGAGGCGCCGCCCTCGGCGAAGGCCGCCGCGAACGCCAGAAGCGCAGACAGGGCTAGCGGCAGGGCGCCTTTCCGTGTTGTCCACCTGAACATGGCGCCAATTACACCACCATCAAGGTCACGGAGTTCTTAAGTGTGGCGCCCGGCGGCTACTCGACCTGATCCAGGTAGACCACCATGGTGAGCGGCGCGTTGAACCGCACGTCTACCTGAGCCTGGCCCCGGTACTCTCCCGGCTCGCCGTAGATCTCGTCGCCGTCCTCGTCAGACTCGACCGTCACCGTCACCGGACCCACGGGCCAGTTCTGTAGCGTGAAGATGCCGTCCGCGTGGAGGTCGTAGACGCCGTAGCCGGGGATGGTGAGCCGCATGGCGCCCACGGGCGGTGGGGGCGGTGGGGGCGGAGGTGGCTCCTCGCCACCTGTGAGCGCGTCGTACGCGGCCACCGCGTCTACGAGGCCGTGACCGTACAGGTTGTCGAAGCCCGGTGCGCCCAGGTCACGCGCACCGTCGATGATGGCCTGGCGGATCTCACCGTCGGTCGCCGCAGGCGCGGCACCCTTGAGCATGGCCACCACGCCGGCCACCATGGGAGCGGCCATGCTGGTACCCTCCATGTAACCGTACACGTGGTTGCCGAGGGTGTAATCGTGGAAGGTGCTGAGGATGGTGTCGCGCACGCCGCCCTCGTTGTAGCTGTCTCCCCCGGGGGCCACCACGAACAGCTCGCCGCCGATATGGCTGTAGCAGGCGCGGGCGTCGTGCTTGTCCGTGGCGCCCACGGCCCACACCTGCGAGTAGGCGGCGGGGTACGACACGCCCACGAACGTGTCCTGGCCGCTCAAGCAGCGCGAGTTGCCGGAGGCGCCGATGAGGATTATGCCCGCGTCGCGGGCGGCCTGCAGGGCGGCCTGCACGCCCTGACCCAGGTCGTTGGCGGTGCCGATGCTCATGTTGATGATGGCGGCCCGTGGCGTGCCGCCGTTCAGCACGTGGTTCACGCCGCGTATGAGGGTGGCGGCGTTCATGGGGCAGCCGGGCTCGTTCTCAAGATCCAGGTCTACGAGATAGAGCTTCGCTCCGGGTGCCGTGCCGGCCACACCCCTGCTGTTGTTGGCCACGGCGGCGGCTATGCCTGCCACGTGCGTGCCGTGGACCCCGCACTCGGCGTTGGTGGCCCGCACCGAGTTCTTGCGGTCGCCGGCGTCGTACTGTCCGACCACGTTGCCCGCCAGGTCGGGATGGTCCGGGAAGAAGCCGTTGTCGAGGATGGCTATGGTGACACCGGCGCCGTCCGACACCGTCCATAGCTGCTCGGCCTTCACCTTGTCCATGTTCCACTGGAGGTGCCGGAACTCGTCGTTCGAGAACGGGTAGATGGGCTCGGGAACCTCCGCGTAGCGCACGCCCCGCGTGGTGAGCAGTTGGCGCAGCGCGGCGTCGGCGTTGGCGGCGGGAACCTCGACGAACACGAGGCCGGCCTCGTCGAAGCGCCCGCTGAGGCTGGCGCCCGCGATGCGGCTCACGG
>JBIQNJ010000071.1:4648-12197 GCA_044462445.1 Truepera radiovictrix
TGCCGCCCTGGGCGTCGCCCGCACCGTCCCCATCACCGCTCGCTACGCGGCGCATGGCGTAGCCGCTCACGTCGGGGAACGAGAAGAACACGTCTTGCGTGGCCGTGCGGCCGCCGCCCTCAAGGCGCAGCCGGAAGTTGTAGTCGGGCTGGGGGTTCTCAGCGGTGCCGGTCGGATCGGAGGGAAGGCCGCTAGGGTCGACCGTCAAGGTGACGACGGCGCTGCCCGTGCCGGAACTCCGGCTAAGGCTCACGCGAGCCCCCACGTAGTTGGGTGCATCGGGGCTGGCGGGCTCCACTCTCAACTGCCAGGCGCCGCGCGCACCGACCCGCACGGTAGCGCTCGTCACGCCGTTCATCTCTGAGGGCGCTTCCAGCGACAGCGGGCCGCCCGGCGGGTCCGGATCAGGGTCGGGGTCAGGGTTGGTCGTCGTGCGACAGGCCGCCAGGAGAAGCACCAGCAGCGACGCAGCCGCGAGCAGGAACGCGAACCGAGCAGTGGACGACCAGCTTCTTCGGCGCTGAGAGATGTTGAACATAACGCTCCATCCGCGCCAGGCCGGCGCATATCACCCTACATACTGCTTATAGGAGCCGGCGCCGGTGTCAGTTCAGTGAACGCGTCTTGGCGCTAGGCTCATGAACGCTGTCCGCCTCTCGCCTCTCCGCTTAGCCGCTTAACCGCCTAGCCGCCTGTGCGCATGGCGGCGATGGCCCTGAGCAAGCCGCTTGTAGACGGGTCGTGGGCGCCTTCGGCGGGCGCGCCCCTCTCTACCTCCGGCACCAGCTTCTTCGCGAGCTCCTTGCCCAGCTCAACCCCCATCTGGTCGAAGGAGTTCACGTCCCACAGCACACCCTGGACGAAGATCGAGTGCTCGTACAGCGCGATGAGGCTGCCTAACACCCGTGGCGTCAGCTGCTCCAGCACGATCGAGGTCGTGGGCCGGTTGCCCGGGAAGCTCTTGGCGGCCGCGAGCGCCTCCAGTTCGGCGGGAGTGCTACCGGTGTCAGTAGGGAGCAGTGCCCGCGCCGCCGCCGCCGAGCGTCCCAGCATGAGAGCCTCGGTCTGCGCGAGGAAGTTGGCGAGCAGGATGTCGTGATGGTTCCCGAGGGGGTGCTGGGGCCTGGCGGCGGCGATGAAGTCCGCCGGCACCAGCTTCGTGCCCTGATGCAGGAGCTGGAAGAAGGCGTGCTGGCCATCGGTCCCCGGCTGACCCCACACCACCTGGCCGGTCTGCCAGGTGACAGGTCGGCCTTCCCGGGTCACGCACTTGCCGTTCGACTCCATGCTCGCCTGCTGCAGGTAGGCGGGCAGGTGAACCAGAGACTCGTCGTACGGCAGCACGGCCCACGTGTCTGCGCCGAAGAAGTTGCCGTACCACACGTTGAGAAGCGCCATCAGAACGGGCACGTTCTCGCTTAGGGGGCTCAGGCGGAAGTGCTCATCTAGCTCGTAGGCCCCTTCCAGCAGCTCCTCGAAGCGCTCGAAGCCGACAGCCAGAGCGATGCTGGTTCCTATGGCCGACCACAGTGAGTAGCGCCCGCCCACCCAGTCCCAGAACGCGAAGGCGTTGGCTGGGTCGATGCCGAACGCGCGCACCGCCTCGAGGTTGGTGCTGAGAGCCGCGAAATGCTTGGCCACGGCGGCCTCGCTGCCCGCGGCGCCTACCAGCCAGGCGCGCGCGGTGTGAGCGTTGGTCATCGTCTCGAGCGTGGTGAACGTCTTGGACGCCACCAGGAACAGGGTGGTGGCCGGGTCGAGATCTGCCAGCGCGTCGTGGATGGCCGCCCCGTCGACGTTCGACACGAAGTGCACGCGCGGCCCGTCCGCGTACGGCCGGAGCGCCCGAACCACCATCTGCGGCCCCAGGTGAGAGCCGCCTATACCGATGTTGACGACGTCCGTTATGCGCTCGCCCGCGTAGCCGCGCCACGCGCCGGAGCGAACGCGTTGCACGAAGCCCTGCACCTGCTCGAGGACCCGGCGCACCTGCGGCATGACGTCTTCCCCGCCCACCGGCATGGGCCGGTCCGAGCGGTTGCGCAGCGCCACGTGCAAGGTGGCGCGACCCTCGGTGCGGTTGATGGGCTCACCGGCGAACATGGCGTCGCGCGCCTGCGGTACGCCGGCGGCATGGGCCAGCTCGAGCAAGAGAGCCACGGTCTCACCGGTTATCAGATGCTTACTGAGATCGACGAGCATGCCGGGCAGCGAGAACGACAGGCGTTCGAAGCGGCCCACGTCTGCCTCGAACAGCTCCGCTATGCGCGTGCCCTCCAGATGGCGCCGGTGGTCGGCCAGCGCCAGCCACGGCTGCTCGCGCGGCGGCGGTGGCGGCGCGGCGGCGCGGCCGTTGATCGGCCTGGTCATCAGGCGTCTACGGCCGGTTCGGGGTGCTTCTCGCCACCGGCCGCGCTGGAACGGCGCCAGATGTTGATGCCCGCCTCGACCGCGTGCTCGTCTATGCGGCTAAGCTCGTCTTCGGTGAACTCCAGGTGGTTCAGGGCCGCCCAGTTCTCCTCGAGCTGCCTGACGCTGGAAGCGCCTATCAGAACGGAGGTCACGCGCGGGTCACGCAGGCACCACGCCAGCGCCATCTGCGCCAGCGTCTGGCCGCGCTCCTCGGCGATCTTGTTCAGGGCGTGCACGTGCTGAAGCGTGCCTTTGGTGAGATGCGACGACTTGAACGAGCCCTCCTGGGCCGCCCGTGAGTCGCGCGGCAGCGTGGTAGCCACGTTGGCTGGATCCACGCTGAGGTAGCGCGAGGTCAGCAGCCCCTGCGCCAGCGGCGAGAACACGATGCAACCTGCCCCCACGTCTTCGAGCGCGTCCAGCAACCCGCCCTCTATCCAGCGGTTGAGGAGCGAGTAGGACGGCTGGTGGATCAGGAGCGGCGTGCCGTTCTCACGTAAGATACGCGCCGCCTCACGCGTGGTCTGCTCCGAGTACGAGGAGATGCCGGCGTACATGGAGAGACCCATGTTCACGGCGCTCGAGAGCGCACCCATGGTCTCCTCGAGCGGCGTCTCCGGGTCGTAGCGGTGGCTGTAGAAGATGTCTACCCAGTCCAGGCCCATGCGCTCGAGGCTCTCCCCCAACGACGACAGCAGGTACTTGCGCGAGCCCCATTCGCCGTAGGGGCCGGGCCACATGTCGTAGCCGGCCTTGGTGCTTATGACGAGCTGGTTGCGTAGGCCGGCGAAGTCGGTGGCCAGTATCTGGCCGAAGTTGGTCTCCGCGGAGCCCGGGGGCGGGCCGTAGTTGTTGGCCAGGTCGAAGTGGGTGATGCCAAGTTCGAAGGCGCGCACCAGGATGTCGCGCATTGTGGCTAGCGGGCGGTCTTCCCCGAAGTTGTGCCATAGACCGAGGGAGATGGTCGGGAGCTTCAGGCCGCTGCGACCACTGCGACGGTAGCTGGGCGCGGGTAGCGGGGCGCCGGTAGCTGTTGACGGGTTGCTCATGGGGTCCTCCTGGCGCTGGGCCGCCGCCTATCTAAGTATGGGCCGGCGCCTGACTGGCCTAATCATAGGGCTACCGCGCTTGCTGCCCACCGGCGCTTGAGGGGGTCGGTGCGCGCGGCGCGCCGACGCGCGGCGCCTGAAGGTACTGAAACGCTTTCGGTAAGAGAAATGTCACGGGTTTCTGAATATGAGTTTCGTAAGGAATGAGGGCCTATAACCTCCGTACTGAACGCGGGAAATAGCTTTGTAGCGACTGTGAAGAATGACGCAGGCGTGATACCGGTATCCGCGCCCGGTTGATAACGGAGGCTTTGCATGAAGAAGTTAGGCATACTGCTAGGAACGGCTGCCGCACTACTGTTAGTTAGTGCATGCAGCACCGTTGCGCCGACGGAGACCGAGCGTGAGGGAACCCCTGCCGCCGGCGTAACCACGCTGAACATCGCCCCCGGCTCGCTGCGTGATGGCAAGGTCGACACCGACTACTACTTCACCCTGGAGGCTAACGGCGTGGCGAGCGACGTCAAGGTCGCGCTCTTCTCGTGGAGCTTCGTCAGCGGCGCCAGCGGGCAGAAGGCGGAGCGCGTCGTCGACGGTAAGGCCTCGCTCACGCTCGTTCAGCGCTACGCTGAGCAGGGCGCCTACGGCCTCATCGCCACCGTGTCCAAGCCCCTGCCCGGTAACGAGTTCGAGATCCTCGCCGCCGACCGGTCCACCATAGGCATCGGCGCTACCCCGGAGCGAAAGCAGGAGATCCTCACCTGCGGCGCCTGGCAGACGGCCAACTCCGGCGGCTACGGCGGCACGCTCGACATCTGGCACATGAGCAGTATCCCCGCCGGTGCCGTGTTCGACCTGCGCTTCAACACCTTCAACATCCCCGACATGATCGTCGTGGACTACCCGGTGGGCGTGCTGGTTCATAACACCGGCTGGCGCGGCGCCGAGAGTTACGACGGTAAGGCCGCCTACCCCGGTGGGGTGGTCGGGTCGGGTCAAGGAGAGGTGGAGGGGGTCTTCACCAAGGGCGAGGCAGACGAGTTCCAGGTGCTGGTCTTCGGCCCCACCCAGGGCACGGCGTGGAACTACGACGTGCGCTGCCGGATGCCCGGCGAGTAACGGCCGGCTGGTAGCCGACCGCGGCCGCACCCGAAACGGTGCGGCCGCGGTCGTTATAGCTTGCCGCTTAGCGAAGGGACTTATACGCCTCTACGCGGGGCTGCCCGGTTCGGGGCTTGTCTATCAGTTGCGAGAGCTTCACGGCGCTCAGCGCCTCGTGGATGGCGAGCGTGGTGTTGAACCAGCAGACGTTGATGCGGCAGTAGCCCTTGCGCTGCTTGGTGGCGCAGCGCTCCTTGGTCTGGCATGTGTCGAGGATCACGGGGCCCGACACGGCCTGGATGACGTCTAGCAACGTCAGGTCCTCCGGGTTCGCCTTGAGCGTCACGCCGCCGTTGCGGCCCTGGCGGTTCTCCACGTAACCCATCTGCGCCAAGCGCCTGAGCACCTTGGCGAGGAACGCCGGGGGCATCTGCAGGTCCTTGGCTATCTGGGCGGCTGCCGTACCCGGGTTCTCGGCGGCGTACACGAGCGCGTGGATGGCATAGCTCTCTTCGCGGCGAAGGAGTGTTCTCGTCAGGGGATGCTCGCCGTTCTCGGCCACGTAACCAGCCTAGCAGGAAAGGCAGAGCTAAAACTCCGGTTTTTCCGTACTGGTCGCCGGGTGGCAGTAACCGGCTCAGGGGCGGATGTTCTCACGCTCTGGGTGCCCGGGCGGACCGGGACGTCTGTCCTGGAACCGTTGCCCCCCAAGCATTAACTTGGAGTCAGATGTCCAGGTTAACGCCTGGAGAAGCGTAAGAGGTGTCCCGAGCCATTCGGGCCCAGGAGGAGAAACGAGATGCGTAAGACCACCGGAACGATGCCGCTTAGCATCATCTTCGCCGCAGCCGCCGCCTTCGTGGCAGTGGCCGTCGGTATCGCCCTGTTCGGTAACCGTGCCGCCCCGGCCGATCATTCGGCCCACGCCAGCGGCGCCGACCACGCCCACGAACTCACCATCAACCAGCCCACCCTCCAGAAGGTGGCGCTCAACGATCCGGAAGATGCCCTACCCATAGACCAACTGCCCGTTGTCAAGGGCGAGCTGGGCTACGCTCCGTACGCCGTCCCTGCCCTCGACCGCGACTACCGCGCCCACGTCGAGGTGGAGCTGGACGTCGTGGAGAAGGTGATGGAGATCGCCCCCGGCGTCGAGTACATGTTCTGGACCTTCGGCGGCAGCGTGCCGGGCCCGATGATCCGCGTGCGCCACGGCGACTACGTGACCTTCACCCTGCAGAACCACCCTAGCAGCATGATGCCGCACAACATCGACCTGCACGCCGTTACCGGCCAGGGCGGCGGCGCCGAAGCCACGCTCATCTCCCCTGGACAGCAGGCCACCTTCTCGTTCACGGCCCTCAACCCGGGCGTGTACATCTACCACTGTGCCACCGCCCCCGTAGGCATGCATATCGCCAACGGCATGTACGGCCTGATCGTGGTCGAGCCCAAGGAAGGCTTCTCGGAAGTCGATCACGAGTTCTACGTGGTGCAGGGCGACTTCTACACGGTCGGCGACTACGGCCAGCGCGGCCTGCAGCCCTTCGACATGGCCCGCGCCATCAAGGAAGACGCCTCGTACGTGGTGTTCAACGGCTCGGCCAACTCCATGGTCGGCGACAACGCCCTCTTCGTAGAGGCCGGCGACTCCGTGCGCCTCTTCCTCGGCAACGGCGGCCCGAACCTCAGCAGCAGCTTCCACGTCATCGGCGAGATCTTCGACGAGGTGTCGGTAGAAGGCGGCGACCTCAGGAACTACAACGTACAGACCACGATGATCCCCGCCGGCGGCTCCGCCATGGCCGAGTTCGTGGTCGATGTGCCGGGCACCTACAACATGGTCGACCACGCCATCTTCCGCGCGTTCAACAAGGGCGCCATCGGCCAGATCGTGGCCACCGGCGAGCACGATCACAACGTCTTCACCGAGCGCACCAGCATCGCCCCCTACAACCCCGACGCCGAGTGACCGGATCAAGGAACTAAGGGAGTAACCGTGACCCGCACCTTCGCCACCCTCATCAGCCTGGTACTCGCGCTTCTCGCGACCACGCTGACCGCCGCCCGGGCGCAGACGGAGAGCCACGTGGCTCTGGCCCTGCCTCCCATGGCGAGCATCGAGGGTGGCAAGGTGCAGCTCCTCTTCCCCATCGAGGGCGAGGAGGAGATCCCCGTGGCCCCGTTCCGCATCGACATATTCCCGGTCACGAACGCCCAGTTCCTAGACTTCGTCAAGGCCAACCCCCTGTGGGCCCGTTCCGCGGTGCCTGCGGTGTTCGCGGCCACCGGCTACCTGGGCGGCTGGGAGGGCGACTTCAGCATCGGCCTCCTCAACCCGGACGCCCCCGTTACGAACGTGTCGTGGTTCGCGGCGGCGGCGTACTGCGAGGCTCGGGGCGACCGTCTGCCGACAGAGGCGGAGTGGGAGTTCGTGGGCAAGGCCGGCTTCACCACGCCGTTCGGACCAGACGAGGCCGACTTCAACGAGCGCGTCCTCGGGCTCACCACCTCTCGCACGGCTACCCCGCTGTCGGTGGGCATGGGCACCCCGAACTACTACGGTGTGCACGACATGCACGGGCTGGTGTGGGAGTGGGTGTTCGACATAGGCTCTGGCATGGCCACAAGCGATTCTCGCAGCGAAGGCGACAGGCGCCTGCAGCTCGTGTGCGGCGGCGGCAGCTCCGGCGCCGCCGACAAGAGCGACTACGGCGGCTTCCTGCGCTACGCTTTCCGCAATGGGCTCGAGGGCAACTACTCGAGCGGTAACCTGGGCTTCCGCTGCGCGGGAGGTGCGTTGTGACACCCATCAGACACGTGCGCCAAGCGCGTCACCGGCGCGTAGCCGCGTTAGCCCTGGCGGCACTGCTGCTGATTCTGCTGGCAGCGTGTGGCAAGAAGGCCGACTCCGCGACCGGCGCTGCGCAGGCGCAGGGCCAGGCGCACTCGGCCCACACCCAGCACGACACGGCGCCGGCTGAGAC
>JBIQNJ010000072.1:0-11888 GCA_044462445.1 Truepera radiovictrix
ATCCTCGACGAGCCCACCAGCGGCCTGGACCCCGTGATGCAGCGCGAGTTCCTCGCCCTGGTCAAGGAAGCCCAGGCCGCCGGCCAGACGGTGCTGCTGTCATCGCACGTGCTGTCCGAAGTGCAGCAGGTGGCGGGCCGCGTGGCGTTGCTGAAGGAAGGGCGGCTGGCCCGCCTGGCGAGCGTCTCGGCTCTCAGGGCGGGCGCGCCGCGCAGGCTGCGCCTGAACGTGGCCGCTGCCGACGTCCAGCGGGTCAGCGAGAGGCTGAGCTCCGTGAGCGGGGTGATGGACGTGAGGGCAGGAGCCGCCCACAGTTCGGAGGCTTCGGGTCGGTCGGACGTCGGCCAGACCGGCGAGGTCACCGCCCGCTACACGGGCGCTCCGGGTCCGCTCCTGGCGCTGGTGCGGTCGCTGCCCCTCACCGACCTCGTGATAGCCGAACCCGACCTGGAGGAGGCCGTCATGGCGCTCTACGGAGCGGAGTCATGACCCTCTTCACCCGCTTCCTCCGCGAGAACCGGCGCTCCCTCATCGTCTGGAGTGCCGCACTGGCGGCGCTCTGCCTCATGTACTTACCGTTCTATCCGTCAATCGGCGGGCCTGAGTTAGCCGTGTTCATGCGCAACATCCCGCAGCCCCTGCTGGCGGCCTTCGGCATGACCGACATGTTCGACGGCGTCGGCTACACCCACGGCGCCATCTTCGGCATGCTCGGCACGCTGCTCCTGACGCTCGCCGCCGTGGGCTGGGGCACCAGGGCCGTGGCGGGCGACGAGGGGTCAGGCGCGCTCGAGATGACCCTCTCCTACCCCGTCACCCGCACACAGGTCGTGCTGCAACGAGCGCTGGCGCTGGCGGTGCTCACGGCGGCGGCGGCGCTGGTAACGACGCTCTCGGTCATCGTGCTGGCGGGCCCCTCGCAGCTGGGCATAGCACCGGGCAACGCCCTGGCCACCGGGGTCACCTTCTGGCTGCTCGCGCTGGCCTTCGGGCTGGTGGCGCTGACGGTCGGAGCCCTGACCGGCGACCGCGGCGCTGCCACCGCTACTGCGGCCGCGGTGGCCGTGGCGGCCTACCTGGCGCATACGCTCGGGGGCCAGCTGGCTACGCTCCGGTGGCTGGAGGCCGTATCGCCCTTCACGTGGGCCTTCGGCAACAGCCCCTTGCGCAACGGCCTGAGCCTCGCGGGTGCCGGGCTTCTCCTTGCCGGCTGCGCAGCGCTCACCGGAGTGGCGCTCTGGGGCATAAACCGGCGCGATATCGGAGCATGAAGGGTTGGTGGGCCGCGACACCTTGCCGTCTTGCTCAGCGGTGTTACAGAATCAGGTCTCGGAAGGGGTGAGCCATGATCGTACGGCCCGAGATCCAGCCTTACCAGGAGACCCAGCTCAGGAACCTCCTGGTCGACGTGCGCACCCTGGCCGCCCAGAAGCGCCTAGAGGCCATCTTCGACGTAGAGCTGTACGCCTTCTCGCGCACCTACGAGGCCGTGATGGCAGCGCCCACCAGAGACACGGTCGACGCCGCCCTCAAGGAGGGCCGCACGCTGCTCAAGAGGCTGCGCGAGGCGCCTGACAAGTCTAGCAGCGACATCCTCCTGCGCTAGAACGCCTGAGCTAGAACAGCCGAGCTGGAACATGAGCCGCCTCGGGCCTGTACGGCCGAGTTACCGGCCGGAGCCCGACGGGCGCGCCCGCGTCAGCGCTGACGACCTCTACCCTCGGGCTTGCGAGCCAAGCTCGCGACCGGACCCTTAAGCGAACCGCGCACGTGCCACACCACCCCTGGCCTTACGCGCCGCCACTTAGGTAGGGTAGCCGTCATGGATATCGTCATCCTCCCCACCGCCGGGCACGCGGAGCGCCTCACCGCCCGGCTCCTCGCGGACCGAGTGCGCGCCAAACCCGACCTCGTCCTAGGCTGCGCCACCGGGCGCACCATGGAGGGCATCTACGACGAGCTCGTGACCCTCGCCAACGAGCGCGCCATCGACTTCTCCCAGGTGAGCACCTTCAACCTCGACGAGTACGTGGGCATAGCGCCCGCTGACGAGCGCTCCTACCGCCACTACATGAACAAGTACCTCTTCTCGCGCGTCAACATCGACCCGGCCAACACCTACGTGCCCAACGGCATGGCCGCTGACCTCGAGGCCGAGTGCGAGAACTACGAGCTGAACATCAGGTGGGCGGGCGGCATTGACATCCAGCTGCTGGGCCTGGGCTCGAACGGGCACATAGGCTTCAACGAACCCCTGTCGGGCTTCCAGTCACGCACGCGGGTGCAGCCGCTAGCGCCGCACACCCGCCAGCAGAACGCCGCCATGTTCGGCGGCGATCCGGACGCGGTGCCCAAGACGGCCCTGACCATGGGCATCGGCACCATCCTCGACTCGCGCGAGGCCGTGCTGGTGGTCACGGGCGAGCACAAGGCCGACATCCTGGCGCAGAGCCTTGAGGGGCCGGTGGTCGGCGTCATCACCGCCACGGCCTTGCAGTTCCACCGGCGCTGCCATGTCATCACCGACGAGGCGGCGGCCTCGAAGCTGGCGCTCAAGGAGTTCTACCGCGACGAGGTGAGCCACCTGCCCGTGTGGCGCGGCTACCTGGACGACCTCGGCTGACCGGCCGCCCCGTGCCCGCGGGGCGGCGTGCGCTTCGGGGGCCTGGTGCACGGCGAGCATGAGGGCCGCCCCTTGCCCGCCGGGCGGCGTGCAGACCGCTGGGCGCGGCGCACCGGCTACTACCGGCCGCGCCTTGCCCGCGGGGCGGTGCCGACCGGCAGCGTGCCGCCGAGGCGCCGGACAGCACGGCGGGCTAAGGCCGGCCTACCGCGCCGGCCTTAGCGCCCGCAGGTAGGTCCAGCGCGTGAGCAGGAAGAAGCCGAACTGCACCAGCGCGAAGAGCCCGATGACCACGGCCGCGTACTGCAGCACGTTCGTGAACACCATGGCGCCGAGCGCGTTCAGCGCCACGAAGGCGTGCAGCCCGCCGAGCGCGAACGGCAGCAGGAAGACCAGTGCTATCTGCGCCGTGACGGTCCTGGAGGTCTCGGCGGGCGTTATGCCGATGCGCCTGAGCCGCTCGAACAGCCTGCGGTCACCCTCGAGCTCCGTGAAGAGCTTGAAGTAGATGAGGCTGCCGGCGCCTATGAAGAAGAGCAGCGACACGAACACGCCAGCGAACATCGACAGGCCGAAGGTCTCGCGCATCATGCGGTCGATGACCACGCGGCTCGCTACGTCCAGTGTCTCGGAGCTCAGAGCCAGGGCGTAGAGCTCGGCCTCCAGGGCCGCCCGGCCTGAGGCGGCGCGCCAGTCGTAGAGCCAGTAGGTGGCGGGAGCGTACTCGCGACCGTCGGTGGGCAGGCCGCGCAATAACTCGTCGGGCACCACGTACCAGTCCCCGTCCAGGATGACCGGCCTCATAGGCGCCGGCAGGAGGAGGCGCGCCTCCACCGGGCCGAGCTGGTCGGACTGGCCGGACCGGTCGGGCTCGTAGGCCTCCGCCTCGTCCTGCTGCCAGAGGCGCACGGCGCCCGCCCCGTACGTCAGTGGTACGCGTTCCAGAGAGTCGAGAGGTGCGAGCCCGGCGAGCTCCGCCAGCGCAGCGTAGTCTCCCTCGCCCAGCAACGCCAGCCAGCCCCCACGCCCGCCGGCGTCCGTGAAGCGGAGCTCGTGCACGGTGGCGCTCACCCTGGCCGTAGGCGTCACGCCGTGGCGCGCCAGCAGCCCGTCTACGACAGCGTGCGTGACGGGCTGGTCGCCCCCCTGCCGCTCCACGAAGGCCAGCTCCTGGGGGAACGCGAGGCTCATGCCCTCGTTGAGCTGCTGCGTGAGGATGTAGAAGGTGCCGGCGGCCGCCAGTACCACCGCGCTGAGGCTGGCTATGGTGGCCAGCAGCCGCGAGTTGTCGCGCACCCTGAACAGCAGCTGCGACACCACCAGCAGCCGCGGGCCGCGCAGGTAACTGGCCTCCGCCCGCTGCAGCCACTGCAGCAGCTTGACGCTGCCCTGGCTGAAGAGCAGGTAGGTGCCCACAACGACCACGGCCACCACCGGCACGAAGGCCAGCACCACACCGGCGCCCTCGACACTGAGGGCCGCAACGTAACCGGCGGCGACCAGCAGGGCGCCGAGCAGGGCCAGCCAGATGGACGCGCGCGGCACGGTGCGCGGGCGCCGCGCCGCTCGCATCAGCTCCACGACGCTCTGGCGGCCGATGCGGAGGGAGCTGACCACAGTGACGAGCTGGAAAAGCACGAAGAAGCCGGCCGCGGTCATGAGCATCGCGCCGGGCACCAGCATGAACCGGATGGGGGTGTCTAGGCCCAGTACGCTGCTTATGCCCATCAGGAACAGTTTCGAGAGCAGCTGCCCTAGGCCGATGCCTACGGCTATGGCGGCGACCGAAAGGAACGTGTTCTCCAGCCAGATCAGCCGTCTGAGCTGGCCGCGGGTAGTGCCCATGAGCGTGAGAAGTCCGAACTCGCGGTTGCGGACCCGCAAGAAGGCGCCGCTGGAGTACAGCACGAAGAAGAACGAGAACACACCGACAAGAACGGCACATACCGTCAGCACCACGCGGGTGCCGTCGCCCCCGTACAGGTAGCCTTCCGCCAGGTCCGGGTGCATGAGGAACTGCGCGTACAGGAAGAACAGGGTTACGGAGAAGACGCTGCTCAAGAAGAACGCCGCGTAGCGCAGTGCGCTGCCGCGGATGTTGCTAAGCGCGAGCTGCCGGAACGTCATCGGCCGCCCCTCCCATGACGCTGAGGGCGTCGAGCACCTGCTGGAAGAACGCCTGGCGGTTGGAGCCGCGCCTCAGCTCGCTGAAGCGTCTGCCGTCCTTGATGAACACGATGCGCCGGCAGAAGCTGGCTGCGAACGGGTCGTGCGTTACCATCACCACCGTCACGCCGTCCTCGTTCAGGCCCTGCAGGGTCTCCATCACATCCTGCGCGCTCTTCGAGTCCAGGTTGCCGGTCAGTTCGTCGGCCAGCACCACTGCGGGGGCCGTGATGATAGCCCGGGCGATGGCCACGCGCTGCTGCTGCCCGCCGGATATCTCGAACGGCCTGCGGTCCATGAGCTGGCTTATCCCCAAGCGCCCTGTCACCTGGGCCAGGCGCGCCTTCATCTCCCGCACGCCCACCTTGTCCAGCGCCAGCGGCAGCAGGATGTTCTCGCGCACCGTCAACGTGTCTAACAGGTTGAACTCCTGGAACACGAAGCCGAGCTTGCGGCGGCGGAAGAGGGCCAGCTCCCCCGGCTTCATGCCCGCCGGGTCTACGCCGCCCACGCTCACCCTCCCAGCGGTGGGGGTGTCGATGGTGGCCAGCAGGTTAAGCAGCGTGCTCTTGCCGCTGCCCGACGGCCCCATGACGCCCAGGAACTCGCCCTGGTCAACGCGCAGGTCGAAGTCGTCAAGCGCCGTGTGGGTGGCGCCGGCCTTGGCGCCGTAGACCTTGGTCAGACCGCTGGCTTCGAGCACAGCCTCCTGGCTGGCAGTGGGTGTATGCATGACTCGTGGCATCTCGTGCCCTCCCGTTCTCGCAGAGAGCGTAGCCGCGACCCCCGCACGGCCGCCATCGCGCAACCTTACGGCGGCCCTTAATAACCTTACAGCCGCGTCATCTGACGCTCCATGAGCCTAGCCCTCGGTCAGCCGGTGCAGCCCGCGCGGCAGGATGCTCACGGTGAACGTAGAGCCCTCCCCCACCGCCGTCTCCACCGTCAGCTCGTGCCCCAGCCGCCGGCATATCTCCGCCGCCAGGTAGAGGCCCATACCCGTCGAGGCCTGTGTACGCCTGCCGTTGAACCCCGTGTAGAAGCGCTCGAACACCCGCGGCACGTCTGCCTCCGGGATGCCTGGCCCCTCGTCCGTCACGCTGATGGCCGCGCCGCCACCGGCCAGGGTGCGTAGCGCCACCTGCACCTTGGCGCCAGGCCGGCCGTACTTGATGGCGTTGGTGAGGAGCTGCCGCAGCACGACCGCCAGCCACTTCGGGTCCGTCTCGGCTGCCACCGGCTCCTCGGCCGCGACGACGCTCGGGTAGACGCCATGGCGTATCCAGCTCGCCTTCAGCTCGTTCACGCCGGCTCGGGCCAGCTGCACCAGGTCCACCCGGCTCGGTGACAGGTCGAGGTCGAACCGCTCGAGGCGGGCGTTCGTGAGCATCAGCTCGAGGCCCTGGCTGAGGTTGCCCACCTCCTCCGCCACGCTGCGCCACGCCTCGCTGTCTTCCTCCTGCTGGGCGGTCAGCTCGAGCACAGCCAGGGGCGTCTTCATCTGATGCACCCAGAGGTCCACGAAGGCGCGGTGCTGTTCGGCCTTGCGCCTGTGGCCTTGCAGCGTGTCGAGCGCCCTGCGCTCGGAGCCGACCAGCAGCTCCACCAGCGCCCGCTGCTCACGCGTCTTCGCCGGTGGCAGCGGGGTGACGACGAGATCGTCATGCCGGGTGTGGCCGCCCTGCTGCTCCAGCGCCCGCGAGACCGCCCGGCGGAACCCGAGCTGGCGCCTGAAGTCCACCAGCAGGAGGGCAGCGGAAGCGACGCCGCCGAGAAGCAGGATGTAGCCGGCGTTGACGAGGCTCAGCCGCGCGACACCGAGGTGAACCACGAGCATGAGCAAGAGCATGGCGGCCACGAAGCCGGCCAGCAGCGCCAGCCGGTCGAGCAGGTAGTCCGCGAGCGTCATGGCTTGCCGGCCGCCGGCACCAGCTGGTACCCCTCGCCGCGCACCGTGCGCACCGCGTCCTCGAGCCCCACGTCGGCCAGCCTGCGCCGCAGGCGGTTCACGTTCACCGTGAGGGTGTTGTCGTCCACGAACTGGGCGTCGTCCCAGAGGGCGGCCAGCAGCGCCTGCCGCCCCACCACGCGCCCCTGCGCTCGCACCAGCACCTCCAAGAGCTGGCCCTCGTTGCGGCTCAGCTCCACGCCGAGCCCGCCGTACTCGGCTCTAAGCCGCGCGGGGTCGTAACTGAGCCCGGCGCTCTCGACCGCCGTGCCGTCGGCGCCACCGGCGTACTCGCCGTACGCCCGTCGCAGCGCCGCCCGCACCTTCGCCGTCACCAGCTCGAGGTTGAACGGCTTGGTGATGTAGTCGTCGCCGCCGTTGTCTATGGCCATCACCTGATCCATCTCACCCGACCGGGCCGAGATGAAGATGATGGGCGCGTTGCTCACCGTGCGGATCTGCCGGCACCAGTAGAAGCCGTCGTACCAGGGCAGGTTCACGTCGAGCAGCACGAGGTGCGCGCCCGACTCGAGGAACTCGCTCTTCAGGTCCTCGAAGCGGCCGGCCCGCACGACCTCGTAGCCGTACCTCTGCAGGTGCGCGGCCAGCATGGCGGCCAGCTTGGGCTCGTCCTCGATGATCAGTATCCGGTGCATGGCGGCGCCCACTAGCGTGTAACGATACCGCCCCGGCTCAGTCCTCCTCGAACTGCGAGAGGTACAGGCGCGCGTACGCCCCGCCCAGTTCCAGCAGCTCGGCGTGCGTGCCCCGCTCCACGATGCGCCCCTCCTGCATGACGAGTATCAGGTCGGCACCGATGATGGTCGAGAGGCGGTGCGCTATCACGAAGCTGGTGCGGTTGCCGCGCAGCGCCGCCATGGCGTGCTGCAGGAGAAGCTCCGTGCGGGTGTCGACGGAGCTGGTGGCCTCGTCCAGGATCAGCAGCGCCGGGTCGGCCAGGAACGCCCGCGCGATGGTGATGAGCTGCTTCTCGCCGGCGCTGACGTTGCTGCCCTCGTCGTCGATGACCGTGTCGTAGCCGTCGGGCAGGCTGTGCACGAAGCGGTCCACGAAGGTGGCCCGGGCCGCGTCCACTATCTCGGCCTCGCTGGCGCCGGGCCGCCCGTAGGCGATGTTGTCGCGGATGGTGCCCTTGAACAGCCAGGTGTCCTGCAGCACCATGCCGAGGCGCGAGCGCAGCTCGGCACGGGGAACGGTGGAGACGTCCACGCCGTCCAGGGTTATGCGGCCCGCGTCCAGCTCGTAGAAGCGCATGAGCAGGTTGACCAGCGTGGTCTTCCCTGCCCCGGTGGGACCTACGATGGCCACGGTCTGGCCGGGTTCGGCCACCAGCGACAGGTCCTCGATGAGCGGCCTGTCTGGCTCGTACCTGAAGTACACGTTCTCGAACGTCACGCGGCCGCGGGCGGGCGTGGGCAGCGAATGACCGCTCTCCTCCAGCACCTGCTCCTCGGCGTCCAGGAACTCGAACACGCGTTCGGCGGAGGCCACGCCCGACTGCAGCATGTTGACCATGGAGGCTATCTGCGTGACCGGCTGCGTGAACTGCCGCGAGTACTGGATGAAGGCCTGCACGTCGCCGAGCGTGATGGTGCCGTTGGCCACGCGCAGGGCGCCGATGACCGCCACGAGGGCGTAGCTGAGGTTGCCGATGAAGTTGGAGATGGGCATGATGAGCCCCGACAGGAACTGCGCCCTGAAGCCGGCCTCGTACAGACCGCGGTTCTCGACCTCGAACTGCTCCTGCACCTCCTTCTGGCGGCCGAACACCTTGACCAGCGCGTGACCCGTGTAGGCCTCTTCGATGCGCGCGTTGAGCGTGCCGGTACGGCGCCACTGCTCTACGAACTGCTTGCCCGAGCGGCTCATCACGAGCATGGCCAGCACCATGGTCACGGGGATGCTGATGAGCGCCACCAGCGTGAGCACGGGCGAGATGGTGAACATCATGACGAGCACGAAGATCACGGTGAGCAGCGAACCGAGGAGCTGGCTGAGGGTCTGCTGCATGCTCTGCGACACGTTGTCGATGTCGTTCGTGACGCGGCTGAGCAGCTCGCCGCGCGGCTGCTTGTCGAAGTACCTGAGGGGCAGCCGGTTGAGCTTCTCCTCGGCCGCGGCGCGCATGTTGTACACGGTGGCCTGCACCACGTCGTTGAGCAGGTAGCCCTGCAGGTAGCTCAGCAGCGCCGCCACGAGGTAGATGAGCATGACCACGAGCAGCACCTGACCGACGGCGCCGAAGTCCACCCCCTGCCCCGGCACGAGGTCCACGCCCGAGAGGAGGTCAGCCACCTGCCCCTGGCCGGCGGCCCTGGCGCCCTCGATGGCCTGCTCCTTGGTGATGCCGGCCGGGAACATCTTGCCGATGATGCCGCCGAAGATGAGGTCGGTGGCGCGCCCCAGCACGCGCGGCCCGATGGACGAGAGCGCCACACTGAGCACACCTGCTATGAGGAGGATGGCCACGCGCAAGCGCTGCGGCGCCAGCCAGCGGAGCACGCGCCTGGCGGTGGGACCGAAGTTCATCGGCTTCTGCGCCACCATGCCGCCGCCGAACGGTCCGGCCGTGCGCACGCGTTCCGTCTTCTGCATGACGTTATCGGGGCCGCCGGGCTTGCCGGGCTTGTCACCGCCGCCCGTAGCGCCTGCGCCAGCGGCCGGACGCCCGTTGCGGTCTCGCCTGTCGGCGCTCACGCCGCCGCCTGCCTCTGCGACTCGACTATCTCTCTATACGTGGCAGAGCCGGCCAGCAGCTCGTCATGCGTGCCCTGCCCGACCACGCGGCCGTCCTCGATGACGACGATCTTGTCGGCGTTGACGATGGTGGCCACCCGCTGCGCCACGATGAGCACGGCCGCGCCGCGCGTGACGGGCGCCAACGCCGCGCGCAGGCGGGCGTCGGTGGCGACGTCCAGGGCGGAGAAGGAGTCGTCGAAGAGGTACACCGCGGGCCGCTTGACCATAGCCCTGGCGATCGCCAGGCGCTGCCGCTGACCACCGGAGACGTTGGTGCCGCCCTGGGCTATCTCGGCCTCCAGCCCGCCCGGCATCTGCTCCACGAAGTTCCTGGCCTGAGCCACTTCGAGGGCCTCCCACAGCTCCTCGTCGGTGGCTTCGGGGTTGCCGTAGCGCAGGTTGCTGGCCACCGTGCCGCTGAACAGGTACGCCTTCTGCGGCACGAGGCCCACCCGCGCCCACAGCGCCGCGGGCTCGTACTGGCGTACGTCCACGCCGTCCACTCGCACGGCCCCGGCCGTCACGTCGAACAGGCGCGGAACGAGGCTCACGAGCGTCGTCTTCCCGGCGCCCGTCGAGCCGATGACGGCCACAGTCTGGCCGCGCTCGACGGCGAAAGACACGTCGTCCAGCACGGGGTGGGTGGCGCCCGGGTAGCTGAAGGTGACGTGGTCGAACTCCAGCCGTCCGCTCCCGTCGCCGCTGGTCGCCCCGACCGGAGGCGGCTCCACCGTAGAAGCGGTGTCCAGCACCTCACCGATGCGGTCGGCCGACACGTTGGCGCGCGGCAACAGCATGAGCAGCATGGTCGACATGAGCATGGCCACGAGGATCTGGATCAGGTAGCTGATGTAGGCGGTCAGCGAGCCGATCTCCATCTGCCCGGCGTCTACCCTGATGCCGCCGAACCACAGCACCGCGACGGTCGAGAGGTTGAGGACCAGCCCGACCAGCGGGAACATGGCGGCCATCCACTTGCCCACGAACAGGGATACGTCCGTGAGCTCGCGGTTCGCCTCGGCGAAGCGGCGCTCCTCGAACGGCTCGCGCACGAAGGCGCGCACGACCCGGATGCCCGCTATCTGCTCGCGCATCACCTGGTTCACGCGGTCTATGCGCTTCTGCATCTTCTGGAAGCCGGGCACGGCCTTGTAGATGATGAAGCCCACGGTGCCGGCCAGGACGGGCACTGCCACCGCCACCAGCCACGACAGCCCCACGTCTTCGCGCAGCGCCATGATGACGCCGCCGATCATCATGATCGGGGTCGTTACCAGCATGGCGAACGTCATGTACAGCAGCGTCTGCACCTGCAGCACGTCGTTGGTGTTGCGCGTCAGCAGCGACGGGGCGCCGAAGTGGGCCATCTCGCGGCCCGAGAACTCGGACACGTGGTGGAAGAACTGAGAGCGCAGGTCGCGGCCGAACGCCATGGCAACGCGCGCGCCCAGGTACACGGCCACGATAGTGCACGCCACCTGCACCAGGGACACCAGCAGCATGACCCCGCCGCGCTCGAGGATGTAGCCCGTGTTGCCGAGCACGATGCCGCGGTCGATGATGTCGGCGTTGATGCTGGGTAGCAGCAAGGACGCGATGGTAGCCACGAACTGCAGCGCGACTATCACCCAGATGGTGCCCGCGTAGGGCTTCGAGTACTGCCTGAGGAGGCGTAAGAGCATCAGAGCAGATTACTCTAGCGCACCCTCGTCAGCCTGTTCATCATCACGGAGGCCGCCCCGAGCACGGTCAACGACACGACGAGGGCGCCGGCGGCGAGCCACCGCTCCACCCCGCCACTCAGCACGAGGTAGAAGGAGAACAGCGCCCCGAAGGCACCCGCAGAGCTGACCAGCAGAAGGCGCGCCGCCGGGCCTGCATCTATTACCCGTGTCTCGGGGTTCGCCAGCACCTGTCGGCCCACCGCGAAGACGGCGGCGCCCGCCACGGCGCCCAAGGCCAGGCCGAGCAGAGCGCCGGCGCCTGGGAAGAGCACGGTGACGAGGAACACCTCGAAAGCTATGAGCGCCGCGACGATGCGGAAGTTCAGCATGGCGAACATCGCCCATAAGGATGACACTTTCACCGTTCCCTAACGGCTTGGGAGGTGGGCGCAGGCCACGACAGCGGCGGCCCGCTCACCCTCCTATACTCCGGGTGAGATGAAGCGTGGAGCTGTCACCATCGCCCTGCTGGCACTGGCTATCGTCCTGAGCGCCTGTCTTAGGCAGCCCGCACCACCCATGGGCAGCCTCCTGGCCACCGTCCTTCTGCCGGACGGCAGCCCGGCGGGCGGCGCCGTGGTCACGCTCGTTCGCACCGACGTGGCGAACGAACCGCCCGGCGCAGCCGTACGGTCCGGCACGACAGGCACGGGCGGCACGGCGCTCC
>JBIQNJ010000073.1:0-11596 GCA_044462445.1 Truepera radiovictrix
CCTTGACCTCGCGCTGCAGTCGACGCTGGGTCTCCTGCAGCTCGATCTCGGTGTCTATCAGCAGCAGCACGTGCCGTATGCGAGCGGCCACGGTGGGCGCCTCGAGCACGGCCTGCTTGTCTGTCAGCCTGAAGTCCAGGTGGTAGGCCACGTAGTCGGCGAACTGGCCCGGGTCCTCCAGGTTCATGACGAACTGCGCCACCTCGCTCTGCACGGAGCGGCTGCCGCTGTCGATCAGCTCGCGGAACTTCTCTCGCAGCTCGCGGAAGGCCGCCTCGAGCTCCACGGAGTCGCCATCCGGCACGTCGATGGGCTCTGCGTTGGCCTCGATGAGGCCGCCGCTCTGCTCGTAGCCGCTTACGCGCACGCGCGCGAAGGCCCGAACGAGCATCTGGATGGTGCCGTCGGGGTTCTTCTTCATGCGCATGATGTTGCAGGCGGTGCCGACCTCGAACAGGTCGGTGATGCCGGGCTCCTCGACGTCGCGGTCGCGCTGGCTGACGATGATGATGGTGCGGTCGCGATCGAGCGCCGCGTTGATGGCGCGGATGCTGACGGGTCTGCCGGCGTCTATCGGCATGACCATGGTCGGGTAGAGCACCGACCCCCTTACGGGGCAGACGGGGATGCTCTGACTGAAGTCTGCTGTGTTCACGGCGTCTGCCATGTCGGTCTCCTAAGCCTCGCCAGCGGTGGCCGGTAGGTAGCTGTGCAACCTGTGGGAGACAGCCTAGCGCGGAACCCGGCGGCGATGTGGTGGTGAATTGCTGTCTTAAGCGAAGGTGAAAGGCCTACGCGTGATAGGCCGGAGGGTCGGGTAGGGGCTGGATAAGCTCTTACTTGAGCCTGCATCGCTCAAGTTTACTACGCTTGACCGACTCAATTGTATCCCAGGTGCTTGGCGGCGATGGGAGGAGGTTCTCTGCACCTCAGATGCTACTGGCGAGGTGCGACGGCTAGTGACGTAGGTGCGCCGGCGTCACCGGTCAGGCGGCGATTGTAACCGACGGAACCCGCTCAGGGCTGTCGCGCCGATGTGGTAGCGTTCTGCGTCATGAAGAGCGTCATAAATGCCCTGCAGGACGCCGTTGAACAGGCCGTGAAGGGCATGGGCGCCCAACAGCCGCAAGTGCTGATACAAGAGGTGCCGGACGATAAGCCCGGCCACTTCGGTACGCCGGTGGCGTTCACCCTGGCGCGGGAGCTGCGCAAGCCGCCCGCGCAGATCGCGGCCGAGCTCGTGGCAGCTCTGCAGCTGCCCGAGGGCGTGCAGTCGGCGGAAGCTGTGGGGCCTTATATAAACTTCCTGGTCGAGCCGGGCGCCTTCGTCAAGAAGGTAGCGTCGAGCCCGGGTAGGCCTGAGGCGCAGCGCCTCAAGGTCGTGGTCGAGCACACGAGCGTGAACCCCAACAAGGAGGCCCACGTGGGCCACCTGCGCAACATCGTGCTGGGCGACGCCACGGCGCGCATCCTGAGCGCCGTGGGCCACGAGGTCGAGGTCCAGAACTACATCGACGACACGGGCAGGCAGGCGGCCGAGAGCCTCTTCGCCGTCACCTACTTCAAGGCCCGGTACGACGCCGCAGCGCCCGGCGCCCGCAAGTACGACCATTGGCTGGGTGAGCTGTACGTGCGCCTGGGCCAGGCCAAGGATGACGACGGCGAGGCTATCGAGCGGGGTGTGCAGCAGGTGATGCACCGCCTGGAGCTGGGTGAACTGCGCCAGGAGGTCGAACGGGTGCTGCGCGCGCAGCTCGAGACGTACCACTCGCTGGGCGTCGAGTACGACCTGCTGGTATGGGAGTCAGACATCGTGCAGGGCGGCCTGCTCGAGAAGGGCCTGCAGGTGATGGAGGCCAGCCCCTACGTGAGCCGGCCCGCCGAAGGCAAGTTCGCCGGCGCCACCGTTATGGACGTCTCGGAGTTCCTGCCCGGCCTGGAGGAGCCGCTGGTGGTGCTCGTGCGCTCCGGCGGCGCAGCCATGTATGTCGCCAAGGACATCGGCTACCAGTTCTGGAAGGCGGGCATCTTCGAGGGGCTCGGTTTCGAGCGCTTCTCGCAGCAGCCGAGCGGCAAACCGCTCTACACCTCCAGCCCGCAGGGCGAGCTGAGCCCAGACGGCCGGCAGTTCGCGCATGCGCAGGAGATCATCAACGTCATAGACGTGCGCCAGAGCCACCCGCAGACCATCGTGCGCACGGCGCTGGCGCTCTCCGGCACTGCGGAGGGCCGAGCGGCGTACGAGAACAGCCACCACCTGGCCTACGAGGTGGTGACGCTGGAGGGCCAGGCCATGAGCGGGCGCAAGGGCATAACGCTCTCCATCGACGAGGTGACCGAGGAGGCCGTGCGGCGCGCGCGGGCGGTGGTGGAGGAGAAGAACCCGAACCTTGAGACCATCGACACCGTGGCCCGGCAGGTGGGCATAGGCGCTTTGCGCTTCGCCATGCTCAAGAACGAGGCCCGGAAGGTCATCGACTTCCGGTGGGAGCAGGCGCTCTCGCTGGCCGGCGACAGCGCGCCCTACGTGCAGTACGCTCACGCCAGGGCGTGCAGCATCCTCCGTGCGGCGCGCGCCGAGGGCATCGACCTGGCAGCCGCCAAGGAGGGTGCTCGCTTCGAACTGCTAGGAGATCTCGAGGTGCGCCTTGCGCGCACGCTCGGTCGTTACGCCGCCGCGGTGGAGGCGGCCGCCGCCGAGCTGGCGCCGCACCAGGTGGCGCAGTACGCCCTCGACGTGGCCACGGCCTGGAACGGCTACTACAACCACAAGGGCGCCGATGGGCGCCCTGACACCCAGGTGCTGCGCTCACCTGCGGGCATGCGTGAGGCGCGCCTACTGCTGGTGGACCGCGTGCGGCGCACGCTGGCCGATACCCTAGCGCTGCTCGGTATAGGCGCACCAGAGGAGATGTAGCCGCGCGCGAACTGGCGCCCGTCCCGTGCTCCGAACCCTCGCTCTGCGATCAGCCTGCCGCTGCCGGGGCGCCCTCCTGGTCGCTCTGCGGCCCGAACAGCACCCTGACCGTCTCGGCGAAGCCGTCCGCGTCCAGATGCCGGTACGCATGCACGAACGTGCGCAGCCGGTAGCGTCTGATGAGGCCCTCCATCAGGCTGGCCGACTCGTACGGCGAGATCCTCGTGCCGTTCTCCAGCCGCACGACGTGCCCCCGGTCGCCCAGCAGCCCGAGCTCGGTCAGCGCCCGCGTCATGCGCTCCGTCTTGACCGAGCTGAACGGGGGGGCGTGGCCGCGCATGAGCGACTGCAGGCCCCGCCTCAGCTCCGACACCGTGGGTAGTTCCAAGGCTTCGCGTTCGAGCGTCGCCAGTTGGGCAGGTTCCAGCTCGAGCGTTACCGCCGGGCCATGCGCCAGGCGCTCCAGCGCCGCCACGGCGTCCTCTCCCTGTAGGGTGCTGACCAGCCTGCCGGCCGCCAGCGGATCGTCGCGGCGGCGCACAGCGCACTCGGCGGCAGTACCGGCGGCGCTCGCGGTGGCGTGTTCGGTGCTGCTCTCCCGTCGCTCAAGCTGCAGCGGCCGGGCCGCGCGCACCGCCTCGGCCACGAACTCAAGGCTCTTGGTGCCTTGCCACTCCGACTCGTTCAGGGTGACGGCGGCGTTGACCGTGCTGCCGGGCGCCAGCTCGGCGGCCAACTGCCCCTTGCGCCATGCCACCCCCTTGATACCGCCCACCCGGAGCTGCAGGGTGTTGCCGCCCTGCCCCACCGCGCGGGCGTGCTCCAGCCTGTCTACGAGCGCGAACAGCGGCGCGGGGTGGCCCTCGCCGAACGGCTCCAGGTCTGAGATGGCCTTCCATAGGCCGCTGCTTATCTCGTCTGCGCCGATGACGGCGTCGGCAACGACGGTCGGAACAGGGCGTGGGAACTGCCTCACGTACGCCTCGACCGCGCGCCTGAAGCCGTGGAACTCTGACATGTCCAGCGCGAAGCCTGCTGCCTGCAGGTGGCCGCCGAAGCGCTTGAGATGGGGGGCCGCTGCCCGGAGCCCTCCCACGGCGGAGATGCCGGGCGTCGAGCGGACGCTGCCCTTGCCCGCGGCGGCGATGTACACGGGCAGGTAGAAGGTCTCGAGCAGCTTGCTGGCCACGATGCCCATGACGCCCGGGTGCCAGGAGTCGTCTTCCAGCACCAGGGCGGGCGCCTCCGGGTCGGCCTTGGTGAGCGCCGAGGCGTACATATGGTCCTGGATCAGGCGGCGCTCGGCGTTGCGGGCGTCCAGGTAGACGGCAAGCTCGCTGGCCCGGCGCTCCGAGTCCGTGGTCAGCAGCTCCAGGCCGAGGTCGGCCTCTCCCAGACGCCCCGCTGCGTTAAGGCGCGGAGCCAGTACGAAGGCCACCTGCCGAGCCGTGATAGGGCCCGTCAGCCGCGCCTGGTTGACGCTGGCGCGTATGCCCGCCCAGCGCGAGTGCGGCAGGCGCGCCAACCCCTCGCGGATGAGCGCCCGGTTCTCGCCAAGCAGGGGGGCCACGTCGGCGATGGTGCCCAAGGTGGCGAGGTCCGCGTACTCGAGCGGTGGGGGCAGCTCCAGGTGCTCTCGTAGGGCCCAGAGGAGATGGAACGCCACGCCCGCGCCGGTGAGCTCGGGCAGGCCGTGTTGCGCCAGGGGCGAGAGCCGGGGGTGCACCACCAGACAGTCAGGCAGCTGCTCGCCCGGCGAGTGGTGGTCGGTGACGATCACCTCCAGGCCGCGCCTCTGTAACTCCTCGATCTCGCGCAGGTTGGTAACGCCGCAGTCGACGGTTATGAAGAGGTCGGCGCGCTCCGCATGCTCTGCCACGCGCTCAAGGCTGATGCCGTACCCGTCGGTGAGCCGGTCGGGGATGAACGCCTGGACACTGGCGCCCAGTTCCCGCAGGCCGAGCAGCAGAACGGCGGCGCCGCTTATGCCGTCCGCGTCGTAATCGCCGTGGACGAGGATGCGCTTGCGGCCCCTAACGGCTCCGGCCAGGCGCTCTGCCGCGTGGCGCAGCGCCGGGTTGGGGCTCAAGGTCAGAGGTGGTGTGAGGTGGTCAGGGGCGGCGTCGCGCAAGCCGCGTGACCACAGTATGGCGGCCAGCGCGGGCGGCACCTGCAGCGAGCGTGAGAGGGCCGCTACGGCGGCCGGCGGCGCCGGCGCGCGTACGGTCCAGCGAAGCTCCGGGGGCACGAACTCGTCAGTGAGGGGAGCGCTGCCGGTCTGCGCCCTCGGCATCAACCGGCTTCTGCGTCAGGGTCGTGAGCTGTGCTGTACGGGTCGAGCTGGGCGCCGCGGTCAGGGATGACCGGGTACTCCACCTGGGCGTAAGGCGCCGTCACGTACGGATCCTGGCGCGGTTCCAGTTCTGCCACGCGCTTCTCCAGCTTCCTGAGCTCGCGGCCGCGGCGCCAGGCCAGCAGGCGCGTGGGCAGCCAGCCGATGAGGAAGCCCACGAGGAGGGCCAGCACGACGATGTAGGAGGCAGGAAGCGGGGGCACCAGCACGGAGAGCCACGGCAACACGACCAGCGCGGGGTTGGCGGCATGGAACAGCAGCACATACAGCACCAAAAGCGCCAACAGGACTATCCCGACTATCCGTCCGACTTTCACGTGCACCTCCAGGCTAGGAGTTTACCCTACGGCCTATGGAGCGCCCATGAGCTACTTGTCATGAGCGTCGACTCGACTACAATCTAGTCTCGTGAACGTTGCCCGGGCCACAGTAGCTTCGCCGAGCCCCCAGGCGGCGCCGGTCAAGGTGCTTGCTGCCATGTCTGGCGGTGTGGACTCGTCTGTGGCCACCGCGCTGCTCACCGACCAGGGCTACGAGGTAGTAGGCAGCATGCTGCGCTTCTGGCCCGACAACAGGCCCAGTGGCGCGTTCGACCTCTGCTGCAGCCCGGACGCGGCCTACGACGCGCGCCGTATAGCTGACAAGCTGGAAGTACCGTTCTACCTCCTCGACTTCCGGAGCACCTTTCAAGAGATAGTCATAGACCCGTTCGTACCCGGCTACACGGCCGGCGAGACGCCCAACCCCTGCGTCTGGTGCAACCGGCACATCAAGTTCGGGGCCTTCGTGGAGCGCGCCCAGGCGCTGGGGTGCGAGTTCATGGCGTCGGGCCACTTCGTCAGGCGCATAGACGGCCCGAACGGCCCCGAGTTGCACCGGGGCCTGGACGACGACAAGGACCAGACCTACTTCTTGTGGGCTCTACCCCAGCAGATCCTGCCGTACCTGCTCTTTCCGCTGGGCGACATGACCAAGGCTGAGGTCAGGGCGTTCGCCAGCGAACGCGGCTTCGCGACGGCAGAGAAGAAGAGCTCGTCCGGCCTCTGCTTCATACCCACCACGGTGAAGGACTACCTGAACAGCACGGTCGAGGCGCGCCCCGGCAAGGTGCTGGACGCCGCAGACGGCTACAGCGAGGCCGGTGAGCACCGTGGGGTCATGTACTACACGATCGGCCAGAAGAAGGGCCTCGGCCTGCGGCGGTCGCACCTCGAGCGCTACGTCATAGACCTCAGGGCCGACACCAACGAGGTCGTGGTGGGCACCCGCGACATGTGCTTCTGGAGCGAGCTGGTGGCGGACCGGCGTAACTTCCTCTTCGACGAAGGCCGGCTGCCGGCGCGCGTCCAGGCGCAGGTGCGCTATCGCCAGCAGCCCGAGCCCGCCACCATCACCCTGTTGGATGGCGGTCGCTTCAAGCTGCAGTTCGATGACCCCCAGTTCGCGGTGGCGGTGGGGCAGAGCGCCGTCGTGTACGACGGCGACCGACTGCTCGGCGGTGGGGTCATCCGCGAGCGCTTCGCCTGACGGCGCTTCACCCGGCCGCGCCGTGCGCGCCGCGGAATCCTCACGCCGTGAACGGGCTTCTCTGCGCTACAATCGTCAAGTAGGAGGTACAGCAGTGGGAAGCCTCATCGTCTTAGTTGTCCTGATCGCGCTGGTTCTCTACGCCATCTCGATCTACAACCGCATAATCACCTACGAGAAGCGTTACCAGAACGCTTGGAGTCAGATCGACGTTCAGCTCAAGCGCCGTGCGGACCTGGTGCCTAACCTGGTCGAAACGGTCAAGGGCTACGCCGCCCACGAGTCTGCCGTGTTCGAAGAGGTGGCGCGGTCGCGCCAGGCCATGATGAACGCGCAGAACGTCAACCAGTCTGCCGAAGCTGCCAACATGATGTCGGCCGCGCTGGGGCGGCTGTTCGCCATCGCCGAGAACTACCCCCAGCTCAGGGCCAACGAGAACTTCCTGATGCTGCAGGAGGAGTTGGCGGGCGTGGAGAACAAGATCGCCTACGCGCGCCAGTTCTACAACGACGCGGTCATGCAGTACAACACGCTCATCGAGACCGTGCCGGCCGTGTTCTTCGCCAGCCCCATGGGCAAGACCGCCGCCGTGTTCCTGCAGATCCCGGAAGGCGACCGTGAGGTTCCCCAGGTCTCCTTCAACGCCGCCAGCGGTTCCTGAGCGAAGGGCTTCTCGGTAACCCTCAGTACTCGTATGCGCCTGCTCGACGCGCGCTCGGAGGTCTGATCCATGGGCGCAGCACAACGTCTGCCCGATCAGTTCACCGAGCCGGGAACGGGCAGGCGCATCAACCTGCTCGACTACCAGGCGGCTAACAAGCGCGACTCCTGGCTGGTGGCGCTGTTCACGGTCGGCCTGCTGGTCGGCATCGCCTACCTGATGGCCCTGGCCATCGATCCTGGCGCGGCCGCGTTCTTCATCGGGGCCGGTCTGCTTATCGGTGCGGGTCAGTGTGTCGTGGGCTTCTGGTTCTCCGACAAGATCGCGCTGGCCGCCGCCGGGGCGAGGCCAGCCACAGTTGAGGAGCACCGCTACCTGGTGAACGTGGCCGAGGCCGTGGCCATCGGCGCCGGTGTGCCTATGCCGAAGGTGTACGTCATCGACTCTCCGGCGCCGAACGCCTTCGCCACCGGACGCAACCCCGAGAACAGCGCTATCGCCGTCACCACCGGCCTCATACAGCTGCTCGACCGACAGGAGCTCGAGGGCGTGGTGGCGCACGAGATGGCGCATATCCGCAACTACGACGTGCGCTTCATGTCGATGCTGGTGGCCACGCTGGGTGCCATCGTCGTGCTGCGCGACATGCTGCTCAGGGGGTTCCACCTGGGCGGAGGGCGCTCCTCGCGGCGCAGCTCCAACAACGGCGGCGGCAAGGGGCAGGGGGTAGCCATGATCCTGCTGCTGGTGCTGCTGATACTGGCGCCTCTACTGGGTGCGCTCGCCAGGATGGCCGTGAGCCGTAAACGCGAGTACCTGGCGGACGCCGTGGGCGCGTTCATCACGCGCAACCCCGACGGCTTGGCCAACGCGCTGGCCAAGCTGGGCTCGTACTCCGGCCAGCGTCTGGAGGTGGGCGAGGCGGTGCGCTCGATGTTCGTGGTCAACCCCGTTCTGCGGCTCAACGCCAACGGTCTGTTCGCCACGCACCCGCCCATCGAGGAGAGGATCCGGCGGCTGCGTCGTATGTAGCGGCCGGCGGATGTGCACCGGGGCGCCGCTATACAGGCCCCCAGGCTCTGGCGGATGGTGGCATAACCAGTGGATGTGAGCCGGGGCGCCGCTGCGCAGGCGCCCCAGGCACTAGCACGGCACGGGCTACGACGCGCGCACCCTCACTCCTCGGAGTGCGAGATGAGCGTGGCGATGTACTGCGCACGCGTGTCGAGCTTGAGCTTGGCGAGGATGTTCGAGACGTGCGCGTTCACGGTCTTCTGCGATATGCGCAGGTTCTCGGCGGTGGCGGACGTGTCGTAGCCCAGCAAGAGCAGCCGCGTGACGCGCAGCTCCATGTAGGTGAGGCCCGACTTCCACTTGTAGACCTTCATGGCTGACGCGGCGGCGTAGATGCCGGTGACCAGGCCGTGGGCATCGTGGGTGTTGACCACAGCGCTCACGTGGTAGCTGGCGAGCACGTCGTGGTACGCCGGGTGCACGGCCTGCGTGGCCACGACGGTGCGCGAGCGCTCCAGGCTGTTCATGAGCATGAGCCGCCTCAGCGCCCAGGTCAAGGGGAAGTCGAGAAGCACGAGAGCGTGGTTGCCGTTACTCCAGCTGTCGGCCTTGGTGTCTATCTTCTCGACGACCGGCCTCACCAGCGAGGAGAAACTCGCGTTGGCGGTAAGTATGCTGATCCCGCTCTCCGATGCCATGACACTCTCCTTGCTCTGGGCGCGACAGGCCTAAGGCGCCCGCTCAGGTTTGACTCCTGGGAGGTTCATATTGTGAGGGCCGTGGTTACTCTGCGGTTGCAGCCGCCGACGCCGTCTGAGACGGAGCTTCTGCCCATGCCTCTCGTGCCCCACGCGGTTTCTGGCCGCTAGGGTTTACGCCCATGGTGAGCCGGCAGGCGTCGCCGTTCGCCCGTGGCCCTTAGCTGAAGCTGAGCAAGCAGGGAGCGGTCACCCGGCGGCCTCACAGCCGCTGGTCGGGGTCGTGCCGCAGCGTTCCGGTGCTAAGACCGCGGGTCCCAGAGGTCCCGCAGCGCGTCGCCTAGCAGGCTGAAGCCCAGCACCGTCCAGACGATGGCAAGGCCGGGGACGAGCGCCGGCCATATGCTCATAGACATGAAGCTCTGCGCCTCGCGCAGCATGTTGCCCCAACTGGGCACGTCGGGAGGCGTGCCGAGTCCGAGGAAGCTGAGAGCGGCCTCGGCCAGGACGGCGGCGGCCAGGCTCATGCTGGCCTGAACGATGAGCGGACCGATGGCGTTGGGGAACACGTGGACGAGCAGTATGCGCCAGGAGCGCATGCCCAGCGCCCGGCCGGCCTCGACGAACTCACGCTCCTTGATGGAGAGAACGCTGGCCCGCACTATGCGCGCGAAGATGGGCACCGTGGCTATGCCTATGGCGGTCATGGCGGTCAGGGTGCCCGGCTGGAACACCGCGGCCAGCAGCAGCGCCATGAGGATGGCGGGGAAGGCGTAGGCCACGTCAACCAGCCGCATGACCACCTCGTCGAGCAAGCCGCCCAGGAAGCCGGCCAGGGCGCCCAGCAGGCTGCCTACGGTCAAGGCTATGCCGACGGCCGTGAAGCCCACGTAGAGCGTGGAGCGGGCACCTACCAGCACCCTGGAGAAGAGGTCGCGGCCGAAGTGGTCGGCCCCCAGCAGGTTGTCGCTGGAGGGCGCCGACAGCTGCACGCCGAAGTTCATCTCCTGGGGGTCGTGCGGCAGCCACACGAAGCTGATGAGCGCGGCCAGCACCAGCACCCCTACGAGGACGGCGCCCGCGTACAGGTTCAGCCGGCCCAGCGTGAGACGCGGTCTGAGGCGCGCCGTCATGAGTACCTGATGCGCGGGTCGAGCAGCCCGTACGAGATGTCGACGATGAAGCCGAGCGCCACGATGGTGGCCGCGTACACGAGGATCTCGCCCTGGAGAAGGGGGAAGTCGCGCGTGCCGATGGCGGTGAGCGCCAGCCTGCCTAAGCCGGGTAGCGCGAACACCTGCTCTACCACTATGGAGCCGATGAACACGTTGGTGAGCGACAGGCCGAGGATGGTGATGATGGTGACCATGGCGTTGCGCAGGGCGTGCTTTAGGACCACCGAGCGCGAGGCCACGCCCTTGGCGCGGGCCGTGCGCACGAAGTCCTGGCTTAGCACCTCGAGCATGGCGGCGCGCGTCATGCGCGTCATCACGGCCGCCTGGCCCAGCGCCAGCGCCAGCATGGGCAGCGCCAGACTGCGAGCCCAGGCCGCCGGGTCGTCGGCGAACGGCGTGAAGCCGCCGGCCGGCAGGAGCTTCCTCTGCACGGAGAAGAAGAGGATGAGGAGCAGCCCCAGCCAGAAGCTGGGCACTGCCGCTCCCACCTGTGATACCGCCGTCACCAGCGGGTCCCACACGGTGCCACGCTTGACCGCCGCGAGGATGCCAAGCGGTATGGCTATGAGGCAGGCCAGTAGGGCTGCGCCGACGGAGAGGGGCACGCTCACCCGCAGCCGGTCTGCGATGAGCGGCCCCACGGGACGCTGGTAGTTGATGCTCTCCCCGAAATCGCCCTTGGCCACGCCGCCGAGCCACTGCACGTAGCGCTTGACGGGCGGCACGTCGAGGCCGAGCTTGCGAGACAGGACCTCGCGCGCCTCGGGCGTGGCGTTGATGCCGAGGATGATGGCGGCGGGGTCGCCCGGCACGGCGAGCAGGGCCGAGAAGACGACCATGCTCGCCAGCAGAACGGTCAGCAGCGCGGTGAGGAAGCGCCTAACGAGGAAACCGAGCATGCGTGCCGGGCAGCCTTAACGTCAGTTGGTCTTGAAGACTCCGGTGACGTCGATGGCAGGCGTGGGCTGATCCTGCCAGAAGCCGTAGACGTTCTGGCGCGCGGCCACCAGGTACGGCGGCGAGAACAGCCAGACGTTCACCGCGTCGTTGGCGATGATGCGGGCTATCTCCTGGTACGCAGCGGTCTCCGCCTCGGCGCTCGTGGCGGCCTCGGCTTCGGCCAGCAGCTCGCGCACACGGGGGTTGTCGTACTGGTAGTAGTAGTCGGGGTTGCCGTACACGTTGATGTCACGCGGCTCGGAGTGGCCGATGATCGTCATGTCGTAGTCGGCGCCCAGCAGGATGCGCTGG
>JBIQNJ010000074.1:0-5627 GCA_044462445.1 Truepera radiovictrix
CGGCCGGCTTACCGACGGAGGGACGCATGTCCGACGTTAACGACGCCCATCCCGATGCAGCCAAGCTTGAGGGCATGCGGCATACAGACCAGTACAACTTCAAGCTGTCTGAAGACTACTTCTTCAAGTCCGAGCGCGGGCTCTCCAAGCGCGTCATCGAGCAGATCAGCTACTACAAGGGCGAGCCCCAGTGGATGCTCGACTTCCGTCTGCGTGCGTTCGAGATCGCCGAGAAGAAGGGCCGCCCGAAGTGGGGTCCGAACCTGGACGACCTCAACTTCGACGAGATCTTCTTCTACGTGCGGCCGAACGAGAAGCAGCAGACCGCCGGCAGCTGGGACGAGATACCCGAAGAGGTGCGCCGCACCTACGAGCGCCTGGGCGTGCCGCAGGCTGAACAGCGCGCTCTGGCCGGTGTGGGCGCCCAGTATGAGTCGGAGATGGTGTACCACAAGCTCAAGGAGGAGTGGGAGAAGATGGGCGTCATCTTCCTCGACACCGACACGGGCCTGAAGGAGCACCCCGAGATCTTCAAGGAGCACTTCGCCACGGTCATCCCGCCGGAGGACAACTACTTCGCGGCCGTCAACAGCGCCGTGTGGTCCGGCGGCTCGTTCGTGTACGTGCCCGAAGGCGTGCATGTGGAAGTGCCGCTGCAGGCCTACTTCCTGCTCAACGCCCAGAACATCGGTCAGTTCGAGCGCACGCTCATCATCGGCGCACCCGGCTCCCGCTTTCACTACATCGAGGGCTGCACCGCCCCGGCCTACACCAGCAACTCGTTCCACTCCGGCGTCATCGAGATCATCTGCCAGGAGCGCTCGAACGTGCGCTACTCCACCATCCAGAACTGGTCGCACAACGTTTACAACCTGGTGACGCAGCGCGCCATCGTCGAGAAGGACGCCTCCATGGGCTGGCTCGACGGTAACCTGGGCTCCAAGGTCACCATGAAGTACCCGAGCACCTACCTGGTGGGCGAGCGCGCCCACGGCGAGATCCTCTCGATCGCCTTCGCCACCGAGAACCAGCATCAGGACGCCGGCGCCAAGGTCATCCACGCCGCGCCCTACACCACCTCCAGCGTGGTGAGCAAGTCCATCTCCAAGACGGGCGGGCGCAGCAGCTACCGCGGCCTCGTGCAGATCCACGAGGGCGCCACCGGCGCGCGCTCCAACGTGGAGTGCGACGCGCTGCTGCTAGACGAGACGGCTCGCACCGACACCTTCCCCTACATCGAGATCAACGAGAAGACCGCCCACGTGGGCCACGAGGCCACCGTGAGCAAGCTCGACGACGAGCAGATCTTCTACCTGATGACCCGTGGCTTGGGCGAGGAGGAGGCCATGGCGCTCATCGTGCGCGGCTTCCTCGACCCTGTGGCCAAGGAGCTGCCGCTCGAGTACGCAGTGGAGCTCAACCGCCTCATCGAGCTCGAGATGGAAGGGAGCGTCGGGTGAGCCCCACACTTACCGACAACCCCAACGTCACCGCCGCAGCGGTAGCCGATATCAGCAGTCGCTACGGCGAGCCCGCCTGGCTCAAGGCCGAGCGCGAAGCCGCCCTGCGCGCCTACGAGAACACGCCGTTCCCCACGGAGCGCACGGAGGAGTGGCGCTACACCCAGCTCGGCCGCTTCGATTTCTCGGGCCTGCAGCTGGCCAAGGCACCTAGCAGCACTGACATCTCTGAGCGCATCCGCATGCGCATCGCCGACTCCGACGCCGAGGGTGTGATGGTGCACAAGGGCAACCAGGTGGTGCACCACCAGGCCAAGATCACCGAGGCCGGCGTCATCTTCACCGATCTGCGCACGGCCATAAGCCAGCACGAGGAGCTCGTGCGCCAGTACCTGTACAGCGTGGTGAACGCCACCCAGACCAAGTACACGGCGCTCAACTCGGCCCTGTGGGAGAACGGCACCTTCGTGTACGTGCCCGCCAACGTCGAGGTGGAGCTGCCGCTGGGCGCCTTCACCACCGCCGACTCCGGCGGCGTGGGCCTGGGCCGCACGCTCATCGTGGTCGACGTGAACGCCAAGCTCACCTTCCTCGACGAGTTCACCTCCGACCCGTTCGACGAGCACCTGTTCTTCGACGCCGCCACCGAGATAGTGCTGAAGGACGGCGCCAAGCTGCGCTACGTCAGCCTCCAGAACTGGAGCCGCAACGTGGCGCACATCAACAAGCTGCGTGCTCACCTCGGGCGCGACTCGCGCCTCGAATCGGTCACGGTCAGCCTCGGCGGCGACGCCGCGCGCGTCGAGGTGGAGAGCCAACTCGAGGGCCCAGGCTCCGAGAGCGAGATGCTCGGCCTCTACTTCGCCGACAAGGGTCAGCACTTCAACCAGTTCACGCTGCAGCACCACTCCACGCCCCGCGGCTTCTCCGACGTGCTGTTCAAGGGCGCCGTGCGCGACGCCAGCAGCGCCGTGTACTCCGGCATGATCGTGGTAGACCCCGGCGCCCAGAAGACGGACGCCTACCAGACGAACCGCAACCTGCTGCTGGACCAGGAGGCTGAAGTGGTCTCCATCCCGCAGCTTGAGATCGCCGCCAACGACGTCAAGTGCTCGCACGGCAGTACCACCGGTCCGGTGCCCGACGACCAGCGCTTCTACCTCATGAGCCGCGGTCTCACCCCCGAGGTGGCCGAACACGTGCTAGTGACCGGCTTCCTCTACGAGGTCATGAGCAGGGTCACGCTGCCGAAGGTGGCCGAGTACGTCGAGCGCGTGGTGCAGGCCAAGCTGGGCGTGCCGGGCGTCAAAGAGAAGCTATGACCTCTGAGGGCGGCCCCGGTCAGCCCCACGCCGCCGAGTCCACCTTCGATGTGGGCTCGGCGGAGGACTTCCCGGAAGGCAGCATCACGGGCTGTGTGGTGGGGGAGACCGAGATCGTGGTCATAAGGCAGGGTGGCGAGCTCTTCGCCCTACCCGACCGCTGCACCCATCAGCGCTACCCCCTTAACGACGGCGAGTTGCTGGAGGGCAAGATCAGGTGCGTTCACCATGGCGCCACGTTCGACCTGCGCACCGGCCGACCCACGCTGCCGGCGGTCAAGAAGATCCAGCTGTTCACCGCCTCCGAGGTGGAGGGGCGGGTCGTGGTCTCCCTGCAGCAGGTCTGACTCACGCCCGGTGAGGTGAAGCGGCGCCCCCTCAAGGGGCGCCGCTTGCCGTCATCGGCATCCGGGGCCTAGCAGCACCTAGACGACTCTCGCTACCTGGGCAACCGACGGGCGCCCTTACCACTTGTTCACGAGAGCGACATGTGTGAACGCTGAAGGCGTTAGACGTCATCGAACGTGGCCGCGTAGGCGCCGTTTGGTTAGGTTGACGCATGGATAGTCACCCGCTCATAACCGCGCCGTCTGCCGCTTCTAGTGCTCTCTCCCAACACCGCTACCGTGCGGGGAGCGTGTTGCTGGCAGTGCTGGCACTGGTGCTGAGCGCCTGTGGCGGCCAGCCGAGCGGTGGAGGAGAGGGCGAGGGCCCTCCCGGGGGTGAGTGTGCCGTGACGATAGCGAGCGACATCACGATCCCCACCAGGCTCACCGACCTCGGCCCCGGTTGCGACTACCAGGTGTACAGCTCGGTGAACATCACGGCGCCGTTGACCATCGAGGCGGGCACCGAGGTTCAGTTCGCTCAGGACACCCGCTGGCATATCACCGACAGCGGCAGCATCAGCGCCGTCGGTACCGAGGACAAGCGCATAACCCTACGCGGGGCGGTCAACACCACCGGCTACTGGTACGGTCTGTGCTTCAGCGACAACCGTGCCAGCAGGCTCGAGTGGGTAGACCTGCTCAACGCCGGCAAGGTGTGGCTGGGCGGCACCTCGGTCTGCCGCGCCGCCATCGGGCACGGCTACGGCGACGGGGAACCCATCAGCATCGTCGCTACCATGGTGGCGCTTTCGCACACCACCGGGCTCGACGCCACCCAGTTGCAGCTCGGCCAGTTCCAGAACAACATCTTCGCGGCGAACCAGGAGTACGGCGTCAGGGTGTCGGCCGGCAACCTGCACCACCTCGACGCCACCAGCGATTACGCCGGCACCAGCGTGGACGCTCCTAACGGCAAGCCGTTCGTCCACCTCGCCGACAAGGAGATGAGCGACCCGGGCGAGACGCATGTGTGGCCGCGGCTCAACGCGCCGTACTTCGTCGGCGAGGACGAGTTCGACTACCACCAGAACGTGATCATCACCGACGACACGCATGTCCAGGTGGAGCCGGGCACCACGTTCGTGTTCGGGCAAGGTGGCGGTATCAACGTCTGGGAGCTCTCTACCTTCACGGCCGTGGGCACCGCAGACCAGCCGGTGGTGTTCACGGGCCAGATGCAGGAGCCGGGTAGCTGGGAAGGCCTGGCCGTCAGCAACGGCGCGTTGATCCTAGATCACGCCGAGGTCAGCTGGGGCGGGGCTGACGGGTTCTACGCCGGCAACATCTCGATATCGGGCGTTGGCACCAGTCAAGACAGCCACATAGCCAACGGCCTGATCAGGGGCAGCGCCACCTGCGGGCTCTTCGTCACCGAGGACACCCAGGACCGCGTGTTCGACGGCGGCGGCAACGTCTTCGAGGACAACGTGCAGGACCTGTGCCTGGGCAGCTGAACTCGCCGGCGCCTGTTATCACAGCACTCGCCAGAGAGGCAGGTGGCGGGCCCGCCACCATCGACTAGCCTGCGACAACAAGCACGGCGCTGGCTTGGACGTGATCTGGCGCCAGCCCCTCGCTGGTCTTGAAGGTGACCCCTACCCGGTCGGGCTCGATGCGCAGTAAGGCTGCCACCACCGTGGCGACCTCGTCGCGTAAGCCCCCGAGCTTGGGCGAGTCGAGGGTCACGACGCTCGCCACGTTCACGATCCGGAAGGCGCCGGCGTGGGCTTCGAGCTTCTCGAGCACGTGCTCCACGATCTGGCGGCTGTCCATACCTGCGAACTTCGGATCGGACGGCGGGAACAGCTTGCCGATATCGCCCAGCGCGTAGGTAGAAAGCAGAGCGTCGGCGAGGGCGTGTAGCAGCACGTCACCGTCGGAGTGGGCGTCAGCGCCGCGCTCGGAGGGCACTGTCACCCCTCCTATGACCAAGCGGCGTCCGTAGACCAGGCGGTGCGCGTCCTGGCCGTGGCCGACGCGGAAGGGCGAAGACATAGGGGCATGGTATCCGACCGCTACGGCCCCGTGTAGCGGCGACCTACTTCGGGGCCACTGCCGCGTTGGCGCACCCCCTGGACGTCACGGTTTAACCTGGTGCTATGCCTGAAGCCAAGACCGTTCTCGACCCGGCGCACCGCGCCGAGCTTGCTGCAAGGATCAGGAGTGTCAGTGAGGACGCTCAAGGCTTGTGGGGCAAGATGACACCCGCTCAGATGTTCGAGCACTGCCAGCAGCTAGACCTGTGGGTGCAGCGGGGCGGATCTGAGAAACAGACCCTGATAGGACGGCTGGTCGGCTGGTACGTACTGAGGAGCATCATGAAGCCCGGTGCGCCGCTGCCCAAGAACGTGCCGACGCTGCCGACCCTGGTGGCCAAGGGTGGAGAAGGGTTCGAAGTCGTGCGCCAGGCTTGGCTCGACAGTCTCGAGGGTTACGCAGACTTCTCGGCACCATCC
>JBIQNJ010000074.1:5727-11477 GCA_044462445.1 Truepera radiovictrix
CAAGGGATAAAGCCGGGGAGTTCGTGTGGAAGCATGCCGATCACCATCTGACCCAGTTCGGCGTCTAACCGGCCTCCCCTAGCCAGCCCACGTGCCCCTGCTGCCTCATAGTTGCCAGGCGCGGTTCCCGCGGTAGCCTCTGGCGGGCCACCTCCGGCGTGCCGACGTCGTCATCACACCCGCCTCGGCTCGGCCTGCCGGCGCCCGCATGCCATGATTGGGGGCGTGTCTCCCGCGGTTGGCGCCCTCACCCTCGTCCTGGTGACGATCATCTGGGGCACCACCTTCGTGGTGGTGAAGGAGGCGCTCGACACCATCCCCGTGGCGCTGCTCCTTGCGCTGCGCTTCACGATGGCGGGCCTGCTGCTCGCCTGGGCTAGGTTCGACCGCAAGGCCATCGTGCCGGCGCTCATACTCGGGCTGCTCTCGTTCGCGGGCTTCGCCACCCAGACGCTGGGACTCACGATCACCAGCGCCTCGAACGCGGCGTTCATCACCGGCTTCTCCGTCATCCTCACGCCTATCATCGGGGCGCTCTTCTGGGGCAAGCGGCTGGCGCCGCGCGTGTTCCTGGCGGCCGTGGTGGCGCTGGCGGGGCTGGCCCTCATGACGCTGCGGCACGGCGTGGCCTCCGTGAACGCGGGCGATCTCTGGGTGTTGCTGACGGCCGTCTCCTACGCGCTGTACATCCTCTACCTGGGCGAGGTGGCCCGCAAGGTGCCCGTGGCCTCTCTGGTCATGATGCAGCACATACCGATGGCGCTGCTGGCGTGGCTGTGGGCCGTCCCCGAAGCGCATCTCCTGCCGACGGTGCCTCTCAACACTTACCTGGCCATCGGTTACCTCGCCCTAGTGGCAACGGCCCTCGTGGGCATACTGCAGACCTACGCGCAGCGGGTCGTGCCGGCGCACCTGGCAGCGCTCATCTTCGTGCTGGAGCCCGTGTTCGCAGCTCTGTTCGCCTACATACTCATCGGCGAGCGGCTGGGCGGCTGGGGGCTGGCCGGCGCGGGGCTCATGCTGGTGGCCATGGTGATAGCCGAGCTCAGGCTGCCGGCCAGGCCGCTGGCTCGCTGAGGTAAGTCACTCCCCGCTTCGCTGCAACTGCTCGACCACGCCGCGGTCCTCAAGCGTGCTGGTGTCGCCTATCAGTTCCTGACCGGATGCCACGCTGCGCAGCAGGCGCCGCATGATCTTGCCCGAGCGCGTCTTGGGCAGGGCATCGGCGAAGCGCACCTCGTCGGGGCGGGCTATAGCGCCTATCTCGTTGGTGACGTGCTTGCGCAGCTCCTGGCGCAGAGCGTCGGAGGGTTCGTAACCCTGCTCTAACGTCACGAACGCCACGATGCCCTGGCCTTTGAGCTCGTCTGGTCTGCCCACCACAGCGGCCTCGGCCACGGCGGGGTGAGAGACGATGGCCGACTCCACCTCCATGGTGCCCAGGCGGTGGCCCGACACGTTGACCACGTCGTCCACTCTGCCCATGACCCAGAAGTAGCCGTCCTCGTCCTTGCGGGCGCCGTCGCCGGAGAAGTAGGCGTGGGGCACCTCGCCCCAGTACTGGTTACGGTAGCGGTCGTCGTCGCCGTAAACGGTGCGCAGCATGCCGGGCCACGGCCTGCGCATGATGAGGTAGCCCCCCTGGTCGGGAGGCACCTCGTTGCCGTCGGCGTCTACCACTGCCGCTTCGACCCCGAACAGGGGCACGCCGGCCGAGCCCGGCTTGGTGGCGTGCACGCCGGGCAGAGTGCTGATCATGATGGCGCCCGTTTCCGTCTGCCACCAGGTGTCTACCACCGGGCAGCGGTCGCCGCCGATGGTGCGGCGGTACCACATCCACACCTCGGGGTTGATGGGCTCCCCCACGGTGCCTATGAGGCGCAGGCTGGAGAGGTCGTGGCGCTTGGGGTGTTCGGAGCCCAGCTTGATGAAGGCGCGGATGGCCGTGGGGGCGGTGTAGAAGATGGTGACGCGGTAGCGCGCGATCATCTCCCAGAAGCGGTCAGGCCCAGGGAAGGTGGGGGCGCCCTCGTACATGACCTGCGTGGCGCCGTTGGCCATGAGGCCGTACACCACGTAACTGTGACCCGTGACCCAGCCGATGTCGGCCGTGCACCAGTAGATGTCGTTGGGCTTCAGGTCGAACACGTAGCGCGAAGTGAGCGCCGTGTGCACCATGTAGCCGCCCGTGGTGTGCAGCACGCCCTTGGGCTTGCCGGTGGAGCCGGAGGTGTAGAGGATGTAGGCGGGGTGCTCGGCGTCCACCGGCACGGCCTCGCACTCGTCGGAGGCGCTGCGGATGAGCTCGTGGTACCACTCGTCGCGCCCGGACTCCATGTCGATGACGTTGTCGGCGCGGCGCACCACGATGACGTCTTCGACGGAGGGGCAGGTCTCGAGCGCCTCGTCAACGGCCGGCTTGAGCGGGAGCACGCTGCCGCGTCTGTAGCCGCCGTCGGCGGTGATGACCATCTTCGCCTTGGCGTCGTTGATGCGGTCGGAGAGCGCATGTGACGAGAAGCCGCCGAAGACGACCGAGTGCGTGGCCCCGATGCGGGCGCAGGCCAGCATGGCTACCACGGCCTCAGGGATCATGGGCAGGTAGATGGCCACCACATCGCCGGTCCTGATGCCCTTGCTCTTGAGCACGTTGGCGAAGCGGCTGACCTCGATGAGCAGGTCGGAGTAGGTGAGCACACGCCTGTCGCCCGGCTCGCCCTCCCAGAAGAACGCCACCTTGTTGCCGCGGCCGCGCTCCACCTGAAGGTCTAGGCAGTTGTAGGCCAGGTTCGTCTTGCCGCCCACGAACCATTGCGCGTGCGGCTCGTTCCACTCGAGCACCTTGGTCCACTTCTGGAACCAGTGGAACTCCTCGGCGGCGTCGCCCCAGAAGCGTTCGGGGTCGTCGATAGATTGGCGGTAAAGCTCGTGGTACCGCTCGGGGTCGGCCAGGTTCGCCTGCTGGCTGAACGCGCGTGAAGGACGGAACTGCCTGTTCTCCTGGAGAACGGAGTCGATGTTGTCGGACATGGTCGCACCACCTTGCTTCTGTTGATGTGGAGCATAGCTCAGGGAAGCGCGTCGGGCAAAGGAAACAGCTACCGAGCGGCGGGTTTGCGCCTAGGCAGGTGGCGTGCCCGGCGCCAGAACGACGGGTCGAACACAACGAACACGGTGACCACCTCCAGCCGCCCGGCGTACATCAGGAAGGTAAGCATGCCGCGGCTGACGGGGTGCATCGACTCGAACGTTCCCAGCGGCCCGATCGGGCCCAGGCCCACGCCCGTGTTGCCCAGACAGGCGATGGCGGCCGTGAACGCCGTCTGCAGGTCCTCTCCCATGAACACCAACGTCACCGTGCCGGCGAAGAACAGCGCTAGGTACAGGGTCAGGTAGGCCACCACCGAGCGCATGACCTCCTCAGGCATGATCCGGTTGCCGACACGCACGGGCATCACGGCGCGTGGGTGAAGCGCACGTCGTACCTCCCGGACCGAGTGCTTGACGATCACCAGCCAGCGCGCCACCTTGACGCCGCCGCTGGCCGAGCCGGCGCAGCCTCCGACGAAGAGCAGCGCCACGATGACGGCCTGGGCAGGCAGGCCCCACTGCGTGAAGTCGACGGACGCGAAACCGGTGGTGGTGGTGATGCTGACCGCCTGGAACAGCCCGTGCCGGAGAGCTTCCAGACCGCCGTACAAGTGACGGTTGAGGAAGGTCAACAGCAGACCCGCTGCCAGCAGGATGCCGATGTAGGCGCGCAGCTCGGCGCTCTTAAGCAGGGCTCCAGGGCGACCGCTTGCCGAGCGGTACAGCAGCGGGAAGCTGACGCCTGCCAGGAACATGAAGAGCACGGTCAGCCACTGCGTGGCGGGGCCGTACGCGACCATGCCGGAGCTCGTGGGCGAGAAACCGCCGGCCGACAGACTGGCCAGAGCATGGGCGACGGCCTCGAAGGGCTCCATGCCGGTGGCGAGGAAGGCGGCTACCGCCACGAGCGTGAGGGCCGTGTACACCCCGAGTACCAACGCCGCAGTACCTCGCAGGCGGGGCGTGATGCGTTCCTGCACGGAGCCTGGCGCCTCTGCGAAGAACATCTGGCGGCCGGCGATGGCCAACTGGGGGAAGAGTGCCACGAACACCACGACTATGCCTACACCGCCCACCCACTGAGAGAGAGCCCGCCACATGAGCAGCGTGGCCGGCATCTGGCTGTAGTCGGCGATGGTGGTGGCGCCGGTAGTGGTGAAGCCGCTCATGGCCTCGAAGAAGGAGTCGAACGGGGACAACCCGCCGGACAGGGCGTACGGGACGGCCCCCAGCATGGGCAGCAGCAGCCACGTCAGCAGCACGCCGCCGAGCGCCTCGCGCGGGCTGGGCTCGGCGTCGGGGGAGCCGCGCAGGCGCAGCCATAGGCCGCACAGTAGCGCCACGCCGGCCACCAGGGCGAAGCCGCCTAGGCTCTCGCGCACTACCGCGGCGTAGACCGTGAAGACGAGTCCTGCGGCGGCGGCGGCCAGCATGGCCGTACCCAGCAGGTACGGCAGGAACTTGCCACGTAGCTGGTAGGGCCCGACCTGGTTGGCTGGGGGTTGCGACTTCACGCCCTAGGCCTTCATGCCCGCGCCGTCGGCTTAGCGCCGTGAGCCTCTAGCCACTCCTCGACGGCCTCGACCTCGCCGGGCGTAGTGACCAGGTACAGGTGATCGCCGGGCTCCACCACCGTGGTGCCGTTGGGCACTATGACCCTGTGGCCGCGCTCGATGGCGCCGATGAGCATGGTGTCCGGCGTGCCGAGGTCCATGACGCGGCCGCCACGACCGGTCAGGGGGTAAAGCGCCTCCGTGACCTCCGCGAAGTCCTCAATGGTGGCCAGGTGCTCCACCTCATCGAGCTTGAGCCAGTTGAGGACCTCCTGCACCGCCACGGCGCGCGGCGTGAGCGGGGAGTCTATGCCTACCCGCATGAAAGCGCGCCGGTTGCGCGGCCGACCCACCCGCGTGACCACCTTGGGGATGCCCAGCTGCTTCGCCAGCAGCGAGACCAGCAGGTTCTTGCCGTCGTCGTCGGTGACCGCCACCATCACGTCGGCGTCCTCGACGCGTTCGTGCTCCAGCAGCTCCAGGTCCGTGCCGTCGCCGCGGAGCACCAGTACTCCTGGCAGCCACTGCGCCAGCTTCTCGCAGCGCTCCTCGTCTTCCTCGATGACCGTCAGGTCGTAGCGGAACGGCTCGAGGTACTCGGCCACCATGAAACCCACGTTGCCGCCGCCCACTATGACCACCTTGAGCGAGCGCATGCGGGGCGCGAACATCCGCTGGATGTTGCGCATGCGCTCCGTGGTGCCCATGAACACCACCCGGTCACCCGGCTCGAACACGGTCGTGCCGGTAGGGATCTGGAAGGCGTCGCCACGGATGGAACCCACCGCCAGCACGCCGTCCGGCACGCTCAGGTTCGCCAGCGGTGTGCCCAGGAACGGGTCGCCGGGCTCCAAGAGGTACTCGAGCATGGTTATGCGGCCGCCGGCGAACTGGGCGCTGTCTACCGCGCGCGGCACGCGCACGATGTCTGCTATCTGCCGTGCCAGGATGCGCTGAGGCCACAGCACGCGGTCGATGAGCAGTCCGACCGACTCGAACGCCCCCTCGCGCTTGAACGCGTCGATGTAGCGTTGCCGCGCCACGAACGCCAGCGTCTGCTTGGCGCCCAGGCCCTTGGCGGCCAGGCAGGCCAGCACGTTCACGTCG
>JBIQNJ010000075.1:0-11464 GCA_044462445.1 Truepera radiovictrix
TGCGCCGTACCAGCTCTGGAAGAGCGTGTTCCACCAGCTGCTGGGGGTGAGCGAGAGGCTTCCCGCTGGCGACCGCATGGCCGCAGTGGAGCGCTCGCTAGCGAGAATCGACGCGGCTCTCGCGTCGCAGGCTTACCTGCTGGCGCCGGTCCTCGACCTTGGAGTCGCGCCTGAGGCGGAGGGTGCGCAGGCCGCGGAAGAGCGCGACGCTGCGCGGCGCAGGCTGATGTTGACGCTCTTCCGCGAAGTCGCCAGAGCGACCTTCAAGGGCGGCCTCCCGCTGGTGCTGGTGCTGGAGGACCTGCACTGGTTGGACCCGGCATCAGAGGAGCTGCTGAAAGCCGTCGGTCAGGCGGCCTTCGCCCTTCCCATGCTGCTTCTCACCACAGCCCGGCCGGCTGAGGCAACAGGCGAGTCGCCCGCCGGTTCGTTAGCTGGGGCGACGGTGCTTGAGCTCGGGCTGCTCGCGCCGGACGTAGCGGGTGAGGTGGTGGGTGCGCGGTTGGCCGCCGTGCCGCAGCTCGGCCGGCAGCTGGGCGCCTTGAGCGAAGCGATAGCTCGGCGGGCCGGGGGCAACCCTTTCTACCTCCAAGAGCTGATCAACGACGTTCTGCTCAAGGTGCAGAGCCTCGACCTTGAGGCCGGTGCCACGCCTGACCGGAGCGGTGCCGCTGTACCTGAGCCGCTACCCGACCTGGTGAGCGACCTTCCGACGAGCGTTCATAGCCTCATACTCGGGCGGCTGGACCGGCTGCAGGACGATCACCTCGTGAGCCTGAAGGTGGCCAGCATAGTCGGCCGGGAGTTCAGGACGTCGTGGGTGGCGGCGTGCCGCTCGGCAGCACCCGACGCCCCTGGGGTCGCGGCCGCGGCCGCTGAGGCTACGGCGGTAGGTAGTGACGACGCTAGGAAGCCTTCACCCGCGCCGCCTGCCGGCCATGTCGAGACCGCGGCCGAGCTCGCCGCGGAGGACGCCTTCCGCGCCACCGGCCAGGTGGGGCTGACCACCCGCCTGACCGAGGTGCCCTCCTCGCACGAGTTCAACCACGCCATCACACACGAGGTGGCGTACGGCAGCCAGGCGTATGCCGACAGGACCCGGCTGCATACCGCGCTGGCACGGTTCATAGAGCGCGGGGTGGCCACCCCGGAAGAGCCGCACCTGGACCTTCTGGCCTATCACTACTCGCTGGGAGAGGACCTGGACAAGGCGCGCCACTACCTGGGCGCGGCCGGCGCTGCCGCCAAGGCGGCTTATGCCAACCAGGCGGCACTCGATTACTTCGGGCGGTTGCTGGCGCTGCAGACCGGGAGCGAGCGCCTGCCAACGCTGCTGGAGCTTGGCGAGGTAGCCAGCTTCGTCGGCGCCTACGCGGGCGCTGAGCGACACCTGGGCGAGGCCCTAGAGAGCGCTCGGACAATGGCCGACCATGCAACAGAGGCGGTTGCGTTGCGGTTGCTAGGCGAGCTGTACGAGAGACAGGGTGATCACACCAAGGCGCGCGCACCGCTAGAACAGGCGGCCGAGCTGTGCCGCCGGACGGTCAACGGTGAGGCCGAGCTGACCCGGGCGCTGTTGGCGCTGGGCGGCAACGTGCTGTGGCACCTTGGCGAGTACGACGCGGCCGAGGCGCAGCTCGACGAGGCCGTCCGGCTCGCGCGCGCGGCCGGCGACGTTCGCGCTGCCGCGCGTGCGCTTCATGGCAAGGCGAACATCTACCTATATAGAGGGCAGTCTGCCGAGGCCGAGGCGGCGTTCTCCGAGAGCCTGGCCATGCGCCGCGCGGCTGACGACGAGTACGGTGTGGCGCAGGCTCTCAACAACCTGGCCATCGTGTACGCGGGGGCAGGGGACGGCGTGAGGGCAGAGGAGCTGTTCGCGGAGAGCCTGGCCATAAGGCAACGATTGGGTGACTCTCCTGGTGTTGCTGTTGCGCTCAACAACCTGGGGTACATGGCGGCCGAGCGCGGCGACCTGGAGGGCGCCAGGCGGCTGTACGAGGAGAGCCTGGCCACGCGGCGCGACCTGGGTGATCGGCTGGGCCTGGCTGTGTCGCTCAACAACCTCGCGGGCCTACTTCTCGGCCTCGGAGACGTTGACGAGGCACAGGGGCACTACGCGGAGAGCCTGAGGCTGGCGTGCAGCATCGACAACCGGCGTGAGGCGGCAGCGGCCCTGGCCGGGCTGTCTAACGCCGTGACGGACGACGCTTCCGGTGCCCGCATGGCGCTGGTAGCAGAGAGGTTGCTGGAGCTGCTCGGGGCGGCGGTCGATGAGGAGGTGCGAGCGCACATCGACAAGGGCAAGGCTCGGGGCGCTGGCACCACCGGTCGAGCCGCTGGGGATGGCAAGGCCGACGGCGTCGGGGCAGGTCCCACGAGGCCACGACAACATGAGGATCTTCAGACTGCCGAGACGGTTCCAGACCTGGCCGCCCTGACTCTCACCGAGGCGGTTGGCTGGGCGCTGGGACCGAAGTGACGCTTGCAACGCGGCGCGCGCTGCGAGGCAGTACTCTTACGGCTAGCAGTTCAGACTAGAAAGCGACCGGGAAAGCCGGGATAGAACGCGGGGACGGGCGTTCTGGGGCCGCACGACTCGGTTAGCGGGAGAGCACATGCGTAAGGCGTTCAGAGCAGCGTTCCTACCCGGCAGTGCTGGGTCCACCGTCATGCGGTTGGCACTGGCCTCACTTCTTCTCCTAGTTCTGGCGGCGTGCGGCACGGCGCCCCCCGAACCTACGCCCTCGCAGACGGAGCTCGAGTTCGACCTGGAGCTGGAGCTCTCCCTTCTCGACCTGCCCGTCAACGAGGCGTACCACGTGCGCTTCCTACCACCCCTGGCACGGACCATGCCCTCTGGTCAGTTCGTCAGCGACCTGGACCTCGAGATCCGATTCTTCAACGTGAACCCCAACACCGGTCAGGCCAGCGGCACCCCACTGGGATCCACGCTGTCGACCTCCAGGCGCACGATCCTCAAGGATCGGGGCACGTTCGCCACCGTGTTCCTCTCCCTCAGCATGATCCTGGAGCGCAAGGCGACCGAGTACATCAGGGCCGAGGTACGCGTGCCGGGCGGCCCCAACGCCCCCGTGTGTAACCAGGTCTCGGACGACTGCCTCGGCTATCTCGACATCTACGTGTTCAAGGGCTTCAAGCTGAACCGCAGCAAGCTGCCGGACGGCTTCGTACCCACGCCGGCCCTGCTCGGGGTGTTGCCCATAGCTTTCAAGGTACTCGAGCCGCAGACCCCTCCGGTGGGAGGCCCGCCACCCGCCACCATCAACGCGCTGAGGGGCGTCTCTGGCGGAACGCTCAGCGAGAGCGCCGGCAACTGCACCAGCTCGTTCCTGACCAGGCCAGGCCAAGGCCTACAGGCCGTGGGCGCCGGCCTACAGGCGGTGGGTGCCGTGGGCGGTATGTTCATCGGCCCCACGAGCTCGTACCCTTCATCACTGCTAGACCCTGCACAGATAGGCCTTGAACTGGCCGACGTTCTCGGCGGCGTCAGCCCCCAGGTCTCGTCTGTGCTCCTCGTCGTAGACGACTTCGGTGACTCCGGCGAGTACGAGCTGCCCAGCGAACTGTTCGGGGCGAACCCTGATCTAGAAGCCCTCGCGCCACGCATCACTCACGGCGCGCTGGTCATGCACCACCTGCGCACCATGCTCGAGGGCATGGGGCTTGCGGGTACCTGGGTCTGGGCAACGGGAGACGGCCCGAACGGCGACCCTTATTACTATTACGGAGAGCAAGGCAGTGGGCGTGGCGTGTTCCTGCAGGCCGTCAACGTGGGTCAGTACAACACCGACGACATCCCGCCGCTGATCCTGAACGCCCTGAACTCCTACAGCCTCCCTACCGGCAGCCTGGCCGTGGCAGACGCGGTAGTGAACATGAGCTTCGCCATAGTGCCGTGCGCCGTGCTTCACGATTACAACGAGGCGTCCGGCATCACCACGTTCGAGGAGTACCTGGCCGCGCTCGCCCAGGTCAACGACATCGGCGAACAGTACCTGGAAGACCTTGACCAGCTCGTATCGCTGCCCGCCAACCTTGCCAACGACCCGCTGCTTGAGTACCTGGACTGCCCGATGCCGGGTACATGGGAAGGTCAGCCGATCTGCACTGACGGCTTCCTGAACAAGCTGTATCACGTGGCGTCGTCGGGCAATTACGGCGGTGCCTACGCGCTCTACCCGGCGGCGGCGCCCAACGTCATCAGCGTCGGCTCACTCGAGCTGGACGGGGTCGACTACGCCGCCTCCGACTACTCCAACGTTGCCGAACTGGCTGCGCCCGGCGGCCTGTTCGCCCTCTCGACCGTGGGCGGTCAGACCGTCTCTTACGCCGGCACCTCGTTCGCTGGCCCTGCGGTGAGCCTCTTCATCGCGGTCGATGCCCTGGAGATCCTGGGCCTGTGCCCGCAGACCCTGCAAGGCGGTCCGCCGGTGCTGGCGACCGGCGTTTACGACATGCTGCCGTTCTACACACGCGTCTACCCGGACGACGGCTTCTGGGGCCTCGAACTCTGCATAACCCCCAACTGAGGCTGTAGCTCGATGCCCACTGACCGACCGCTGGCCCTCGAAGGAAGGGGGCCAGCGGAACCTCTGCTTAACCCGAGGTCCTCGTTGACGTCCTGGATCATCCAGAACGTCAGCTCGGGGCTGGTGGTCGGCCTGTTGGGCGTTACGCTCGGTATCTCGCTGGCCGCACTCATCTACGGTGGCGACCTCGAGCCCTTCCTGGGACGCGGCATAGGCCTAGTGCTCCTAGGCAGCGCCGTAGTCTCCATGGTCGTAACTGCACTCACGTCGGTGCCGGGCATGTTCGCCAACGCTCAAGACGCGCCGGCCGCGGTACTGGGTGCGCTCTCGGCGGTGCTGGGCGCGCAGATGGTGGGCGGCGTGCAACTCGTGGGAGAGGATCGCTTCTTCACCACCGTGGCCATAGTGGCGGGCTCGGCGCTCGCCACAGGCCTGCTCTTCCTTCTCTTCGGCATGTTCAGGCTGGGCAACCTGGTCAGGTATCTGCCTTATCCGGTTCTGGGTGGGTTCATGGCCGGCACGGGCTGGCTGTTGCTCACCGGGGGCATCGGCATCATGGCCAATGTTCGACCCAGCCTGAGCTACCTCACAGACCTGTTCGCGCCCGGCGCGCCGCTACTGTGGGTGCCCGGCGTTGCGCTGGCAGTGCTGCTCCTGGTTCTCTCCCGCCTCTACACCAACTTCCTTGTGTGGCCCGGCACCGTTCTGGCAGCTACCCTGCTCTTCTACCTGGTCATGCTGCTGACCGGCGGCAGCGTGAGCGAGTGGCGCGCGCAGGGGCTCATGCTCGGCCCGTTCCAGGCGGGCTCCATGTTCGCGCCGCCGACCGCGGCGGAGCTCGAGTCTGTGCGGTGGGACGTGTTCATCGCCAACCTGCCGACCGTTGTAACGGTGGCGTTCATCGCGCTCATCGCGCTGCTGCTCAACGCCATAGGTGTGGAGAAGACGAGCGGTCGCAAGGTAGACCTGAACCGCGAGCTGCGGGCGGCCGGCCTCGGCAACCTGCTGGGCGGCTCGCTTGGCGGCACCCCGGGCTACCAAGGCTTGAGCTTCACGACGTTCAACCTCACTGCGGGCTCCGGCACCAGGCTCTCGACCCTCGTGGCGGCGGGTGTCCTCGTCTCATGCGTGCTCTTCGGTGCCAGCGCCGTGGCCCTGTTCCCGAAGGCGGTGCTCGGCGGCCTGGTCTCGTACTTCGGGCTGCGGTTCCTCTTCCAGTGGCTCTACCTGGCGCTGTTCGACCTGCCCGTCGGCGAGTACCTCATCGTCGTCACCATCCTTGCGGTCATCGTCGTGGCCGGCGTGTTGCCTGGGGTCGGTGTCGGTCTGGCCCTCACGGTGGCGCTGTTCGTCATCAGCTCCAGCCGTATCGAGGCCGTGCGCTACGCCGTGGGTGGGGCAGACCTCCACAGCCGCGTGACCCGCAGCCAGGCCGAGCGCGGGCGCCTAGCCGAGCGCGGCGGCGAGATCATGGCCGTGCAACTGCAGGGTTTCCTGTTCTTCGGCACGGCGACGGCGCTGCTTGAGAGGTTGGAGAAGCGCGTGCAGACGGGTCCGCCTGTCTTGTTCGTCATCCTCGATTTCTCGCGCGTGTCGGGCGTGGACTCCACGGGTCTCGCTACCATCGGCGAGGCGTTCCAGCTCGGGCGCAAGTCGGGCTTCCGGCTGCTGCTGAGCGGGGTCCCTCCCAGACTGCTCGCGCGCTTGAGCAAGCCGAAGCGCGGGCAGAGCGCGGACACCGTGCCGGCTCACTTCGCCAACCTGGACGCCGCACTGGAGTTCGCGGAGGAGCGGCTGCTCGACGACTGGGAGGAGAAGTACGACCCGAAGAGCACCATGGTGGACGCCGTGGCCTACTACTCCAGCGACAGCTTCGACTTCACGCAGTTCCTGCCCTACCTCACGCGCAGGGTGGTGAAGGCGGGCGAGGTGCTCATCAACCAGGGCGACCTGGCTGACGATCTGTATTTTCTGGTCGAGGGGCAGATGACCGCGTTCATTGGTGGGCCGGACGGCGCCACCGTCAGGTTGGAGAGCCTGCGTGCAGGCGGGTTGATCGGCGAGCTCGGCTTCTATCGGGGTGGGGTGCGCAGCGCTACGGTCAGGGCGGATGCCGACTCGACCGTGCTCGTGTTCACTGAGGAGGCGCTGGCTCGGGTCACGGCAGAGAACCCCAAGCTGGCGGCCGACCTGCACATGCAGGTAGCCAGGCTCATGGCTGGCCGGGTGTTGCACCTCATGACTGCGGTCGATGCGCTCGAGCGCTGAGGGGCAGAACGCTGAGCGGCAGTACGCACACGGGTGAAGGCACCGTGACCTCATGACCCGTGAAGCTCAGAGTTCCGGTCGGTTCGACATGGAACACGACCATGTTGCTCGTGCGCTGGTTAGCCACCAGCAGCCACTCGCCGCTTGGGTCTAGAGAGAAGTGGCGCGGGAACTCGCCCCGGGTCGGCTCGAAGCCTAGCGGATCCAGGCAGCCGGTGCCTTCGTCTATACCGAAGATTCCTATGCTGTCGTGCCCCCGGTTCGACACGTACAAGAAGCGGCCCGAGGGATGAACCTGAACCTCTGCCGGGTAGTTCTCGGCTGGCGCCTGGTGCGGCACGGTTCTTACCGAGAACATGGGGGCAAGCTTCCCGGTCGGTTCGGCGCGGGCGAGCACCGTTACCGTCGAGTTGAGCTCGTTGGCTACGTAGGCGTACCTACCGGCAGGGTGGAAGGCCATGTGGCGGGGCCCGGCTCCAGCGGTCAGCTGTAGGTCGTCGGGCTGGTTCGCCTCTAGTCGACCCGTCTCGCAGTTCAACCCGTAGGCCTTCACCTGGTCTATGCCTAGATCGGGCACGAAGACCGCTCCGGTTACCGGGTCTCGCTTCACAGAATGTGGATGTGACTCGCCCTGGCGAGATCGGTTCGGACCGGAGCCGAAGTGCCCAACCGTGTGCGTGGCCGCGCCCAGCTCGCCTGTAGCCGATATCGGAAGTACGCTTACGCCGCCGCCGTAGTTGGCGACCAGCAGCCACCTGCCGGAAGCATCGATAGCTGCGTGGCAAGGGGCGACTCCGAGAGTCGGCTGCTGGTTCAACTGGCGCAGCTCAAGCGCAGAGCCGGCACGTACCGGTGGGCGTTCACGGGGCCCGGCCGACTCGATCGCGAAGGCAGTAACGCCGCCGCTTGGCGCCGCCCGGAGCCGCTCCACTTCGTTAACAGCGTAGAGGTGCCGACCACATGGATGAACGACTAGGAACGAAGGGTTCTGTGCCCGTGCGACGAGAACAGGTTGGCTCACGGAACCCGCCCTGGCATCGAAGCCACAGGCATAGATGCCCTCACTCCGTGAGCCGTCTTCTGTGTACGTGCCGATGAGTACGGTTGTGTTGCCGGGCTCAACAGCGGCTCTCGTGTTGAGCTCTACAGAGCTGTCCCTGCAGACGTCTAGCGGATTCTCGTGAACGTGACTTCTCCGACCGGTACGACACCTGCGATAGATACCGTGCCAACCAGCCGGTCACCGACGAAGCTGCCGTCGAAGGCCAGTACGTTGGACGAGCTGTCGAGCGTGAGGTGGTCGTCCAACCCGATGCGACCGGACAGCTGAACCAAGCGGCCCGTCTGCAAGCGGAAAATGCCGGCGTCGTACTCGATGGTGGCGTCAGCGTCGACGTTCTGCAGGTTCTGGCTGAACTTCAGGGCCACCTCGACCGGGAACCGGATGTTGGTGGCTGCCACCTGAGCCTGCACGTCGAACCGCGCGGACCAGGTCTGACCGTTCAGGTTGCGCAGGCCGGGGATGCCTATGGGTATGCAGGCGGCTAGAACAGACACCGCTAAGACGGCGGCGAGGGCAAGGCGCACTGACCGCGCCGTCCTGCGGGCGCTCAGCTTGGGGTTGATGGATGGCTCGCGGTTGTTCATGTGTGTGACGACCCCTTCCGGCTCTAAAGTTACTTCCTAAGCAGCGGTAAACCCGGCTGCGTAACTGTTACTCACCCCATTCTGCTGCATGGTTTATGAGAAGAAGGACGGTGCATAATGGCCGGACGGAAATTCAGCCTCAGCTGCTCCGAGCGGCAGAAAGTGGTTCGTTACGACATGTATCGCTTCATGAATAGTCTGACTGGTAACCTCTCGGCTCACTCGGCGGTCACCCGAAGACTGCTCGCATTGATGTTCCTCGGCGTTATCGCCGTTAGCAGCAGCGCGTCGGCTCAGGCGTTCTTCCTGCCCACGGGCGCAGACGTGCACAACACTGGCAAGCCGAGGATGGCAACTGACTCGCGCGGCGGCCTGCATGTCGTCTCGCCGATGGTCGCCGAGTTGGGCGCGGTCTACGCCTACTGCCCCTGGGCTTGCGATGAGCCGACCGATGTTGCCTCGGTGGACTTCACGACGGAAGAGTACGGGGCCGTTAGTAACGCCGTCATTACGGTTGGTGAGGACGATGCGGTTCATCTGCTCCTCGCCACGTACGACGCCGTCATCTACGCGGTGTGCGTTACCAACTGCGGTCAGGCGAACCAGTGGGAGTCGGCGGTAATCCACCAGCACGACGATGACTGGGAGATGACGGGCAACGCCTTCGCGCTCGACCTGTATGGCCGCCCGCGCTTCCTCATGCACGCGTACCAGGCCTACCTGGGCATGTTCGCGCCCGATCCGGGAACCAGGTTCTTCGCCTGCGACGCCGACTGCCTGAACCCCGCGAGCTGGCAAAGCGCCCTGATCTCCGAGCAGAGCTGGCTGGAGAGCACGCTGCTTTACGACGCCGCCAACACAGCGCACGTCGCTACCGTTATCCCGGTCGAGGATGCCGATCTGGTCGCCTATCTAAGTTGCGCTGCCGACTGCCTGAACGAGAACGTGGATAACTGGCCTGGTCTCGGGCTGGCGGAGGCGTACTCCGACCGCTACATCTCTGAGATAGCTCCTGCGGTATCTATGGCGCTCACCTCGACCGGGGGCGTGCGCATGGCGTTCCTCGGGAGCGACGAGGGCGAGCCGTTCCTCGCCTACTTCGAGTGCGAGTTCGGTTGCGCTAACGGTGATGGTGACGACTGGAGCGGCATGATCTTGCTGCACAGCACGGACGGCAGTGATTTCGGCGACGGCATAGCGCTGACACTTGACAAGGAGGACAACCCTCGGCTGGCGTACACGGTCAGTTCGAGCATCCTCCTCGCCCACTGCAGCAACGACTGCGCGGGTGACGCCGGCGAGGACGACTGGGGCCTGGCGACCGTAGAGCTGGCCTCCGATATTCCACCCGATGACATCTTCCTGTATCACAACTGCACGGTAGGCATGTGGTTCCTGCGCCAGCCGGCCGTGGTGATCGGACCGACGGGCCTGCCTGCCGTGGCATACCGAGCGGAGGATATCAGCGCTGGTTGGACGTCACCGGACCCCACCAAGCCGTCCTGCCCCGCCGGTGTCGACATGACGATGAACCGGCTGGTGGTGCTCGACTCATACTGAGCAGGGCTACAGTTGGGCATGCGCTCGCCATTCTTGCTCGCCCTGATCGCATTTCTCGCGGTGGCTGCAACGGCCCTAGCCCAGACTCTCCCAGACCCAGAGTGGGAGGACCTGCGCCCGCACCTGACCGACTACCAGTGCGCGCCTAGGGACGATACGCCGGAGCCCACGACCGAAGCGGAAAGGCTTAGGTTCGAGATGCGCGCCAGGTACGCGGGGCTGATGCCGGCGTTCCTCGCGCGGGTGGGGCCTAACATGCCCACCAGCCTCGTCGTGCCGGTGGACGGCGTGCGGGTGTCGGAGGTGGCCGACACGTTCGGAGCGCCACGGGGCGGGGGCCGCCAGCACGAGGGCGTAGACATATTCGCGCCGCGCGGCACGCCCGTTCGCGCTGCCGCGCCAGGCTTCGTGTACCGCATAGACGACCTGAGCCTGGGCGGCCTGTCGGTGACGGTGGTCGGCGATGGCGGGGTGCGGTACTTCTACACTCACTTCGACTCCGTTCCGGAGAACCTGAGAGAGGGTCAACGAGTAGAGACCGACACGGTCATCGGCTACGTGGGTAACTCGGGCAACGCCGCGACCACCCCCACCCACCTGCACTTCGGCGTCTATCTAGGCGAGAGTGAGAACTTGTGCGCGTGGGTAGCCATAGATCCGCTGCCGCTCCTCGCTGACCGAGATAGGTAGCGTTCGTGAGCGATCCACACGATTCGGCGGCAGTACTACAACGACGCAAGCTAGCTCTTGGAGCGTTCACGGGGGCCATCCCCGAGGTCGGGCCATGGCTGTGGGCCATGGAAGATGCCCGCCGCGCCACCCTTGACACTCTCGGGCGCATCGAGCGCGCCGGCTTCGGCCAGGAGTTCCTCGACTGGCGCGGGCCGGACGGTAAGGACAACTCGGTGGCTGCACTGCTCTATCACATAGCCATCGTCGAGGCCAGCTGGCTGTACGTAGACATGCTGATGGAGGACCCCCCGGCGGACATCCGCGCGGTCATGCCCTTCGACGACCGGGACGAGCGCGGCGACCTGGCACAGGTCCCTGGCCTGTCGTTCGGGGAGTTGCGCGAGAAGCTCGCCTACGTCCGCGAACGTTTCCTGGAGGTCGTGAGCGAGCTGTCGCTCGAGGAATGGCAGAGGTTCAGCGCACCCGAGAACGAGGAATACGAGGTGACTCCCGGCTGGATCGTCTACCACCTCGTTGAGCACGAGCACGGTCACCTGTACGAGATACGGCGCATGGTTCGCAAGTGGCTGGAGGCCAAAGCGGGCAGGTCCACCTGACGCTTGGGACCGATAACCTTGCGTGCTAGCCTGAAAGAACTCCACCGCGGGAGGCCCCGTCATGAGCTCGCCAGCCCGTTCGTCCTCTGCACCTGAGAGAGTTCCAAGTAGCGCGCTGCTTCTGCCGTTAGCGCGCATGGTCCGCAC
>JBIQNJ010000076.1:0-11313 GCA_044462445.1 Truepera radiovictrix
GTTCGCGCCGCTACTCGCCCACCTCACTCACAGCTCCACTGCCATCGTGCTCCCCTCTGCCGTCGAGCAGTACGGCGCCGACTTCGGCTCCAATCCCGTCGGCACCGGTCCGTTCAAGTTCGTGTCATGGCAGCGTAACGACGCCATAGAGCTCGTGCGCAACGACGACTACTGGGGCGAGCTACCCGGCGTAGGCGGCGTTCGCTTCCTGGCCGTGCCAGAGAACGCCACCCGCATGGCGCTCGTAGAGAGTGGCGCTGCCCACGTGGCGGTGCGCGTGCCCCCGCAGGACGTCGCCCGCCTAAACGGCGTCAACGGCGTGACCGTGCACAACGTCTCGAGCCTCCGCACCATCTTCATGTTCATGAACTTCACGCACGAGCCCATCAACGACGTGCGTGTGCGCCAGGCCATCAACTACGCCATCGACAACGAGGCGCTGGCCGAGTTCGTGCTGGGTGGCGCCGTGCGCGTCTCAGACGCCCCGATAGCGCCGGGCATCTTCGGCTACACCCCGGTGGGTAACTACGACTACGATCCCGAGCGTGCCCGCGAGCTGCTGGCCGAGGCCGGCTACCCCGACGGCTTCAGCACCACCATCTACTCGCCCTCCGGCCGCTACCTGCAGGACATCCAGACGGCCGAGGCCATGCAGGAGATGCTCGCTCAGGTGGGCATCACCGCCACCATCGAGACCCTCGAGTGGAGCGCCTACCTCGAGCTCACCAACGCCGTTCCGGGCGAGAACATCCTGCCGATCGGTCTCCTCGGTTGGGGCACCGTCACCGGCGACGCCGACTACGGCCTCTTCGCGCTGTTCCACACCTCGCAGCAGCGCCCCGTTGGCTCCAACCGCGGCGCCTACTCCAACCCGCGCGTTGACGAGCTTCTCGACCTCGCCCGTACCAACACCAACCCCGATGAGCGCCTGGCCGCCTACGAAGAGGCCATGAAGATCATCTGGGACGACGCCGCGTGGCTGTTCATGCACAGCGAAACGCAGCTCGTGGCCGTTGCCGATAACGTCGAAGGTCTGGTCATCCACCCGACCGAGCGTGTTCTCGCTCTGACCGCCAGCCTGAAGTAGGAGAACCCCCGGGCGGGAGGAACATGCCTCCCGCCCACCCCTATTTGATTTACACTTCCACCTAGAGGACCTCTTTTGATTCAGTACACTCTCCGGCGCCTGCTGGTGGCTCTGCCCTCGCTGTTGGGGGTGCTCATCATCGTGTTCCTGATGGTGCGCCTGGCCCCAGGTGACCCCGCTCAGCTACTGGCGGGCGAGCTTGCCGACGCCGCCACGGTTGAACGCATCCGCGAACGCTTCGGGCTCAACGAGTCGATGCCCGTGCAGTTCCAGCGCTTCATCACGGGTGTGTTCACCGGCGACCTCGGGCGCTCCACGCGCACTAACCGTCCCGTCATGCAGGAGCTGGTGGACTTCTTCCCCAACACCGTCCAGCTGGCGCTGGCGTCCATCGTCTTCGCGATGGTCACGGGAGTGGGCCTCGGCATAATCTCGGCGCTCAGGTCGAACACGTGGATCGACGCGCTGTCGATGATCATGGCCCTCATCGGCGTGTCCATGCCCACGTTCTGGTTCGGGCTGCTGGCCATACGCTTCTTCGCGGTCGAGAACCAGTGGTTCCCCGTTGCCGGCACGGGCACGTTCATGCACCTCGTGCTGCCGGCCATCACGCTGGGCATCTCCAGCACCGGCATCATCGCGCGCATGACGCGCTCCTCGCTGCTAGAGGTGCTGGGGCAGGACTACGTACGCACGGCACGCGCCAAGGGCGGCCACCCGCGCAGCATCGTGTTCAAGCACGCCCTGCGCAACGCGCTGGTGCCCGTGCTCACCGTGGGCGGCCTCGAGTTCGGCTCACTGCTGGCCGGCGCAGTCATCACCGAGACCGTGTTCACCTGGCCGGGCGTCGGCAGGATGCTCGTCACCTCCATCCTGTCACGCGACTACCCTGTGGTTCAGGGCACGGTGCTGCTCATAGCCGTGTCGTTCATCATCGTCAACCTGCTCGTCGACCTCGTCTACGGCTTGGTAGACCCGAGGATCCGCTATGACTGACCAGCCTCCCACCCCGCCCACCGCCGCGGAGGAGCTGCTGCCTGGGGAGGTACGCTCCACCCCCACCGCAGCCGGTCCGGGGAAGCGCCGCAAGAGGGCCTCTGGACCGCGCTGGCGCAGGCGGCTGGCGCGCAACCCCCTCGCCATCATCGGCGCGGCCATCATCTTCTCGTTCGTTCTGGTGGTGCTCTTCGCCCCCTTCATAGCGCCGTACCTGCCCGAAACGCAGAACCTGCGCACCACCTACGTGCCACCGGGCACGGGCGTGAGCTTCACAGGCCCCGACGGCCAACGCGGCGTCTGGGTGAGCCCTGTCACGCGCTCGCCCTCCGCGGGCATAACGGTCGACGACTCCGTGGCCTACCCCGTGAAGCTGTTCCAGCGCGGGCCCAAGTACAAGCTGTTCGGCCTGTTCGAGTCCGACGTTCACCTGTACGGGGTAGACGGACCCGTGCGCTTCCACCTTCTCGGCACCGACGAGCAGGGGCGCGACCTCTTCTCGCGTCTGGTTCGCGGCGCCTGGATCTCGCTGTTCATCGGCCTTATCTCGGTTGGTATCGGTCTCGGCATAGGCGCACCCATAGGTGCCATCTCGGCCTTCCTGGGCGGCTGGGTAGACATGACCGTGCAGCGGGTAGTAGACACGCTGCTGGCCTTCCCCGGCATCCTGCTAGCCATCGTGCTGGTGGCCACTTTTGGAACAGGGTTGACGAACCTGATGATAGCGGTGGGCATAGCCGCCATCCCCATATACGCGCGCATAACGCGCGGCTCGGTGCTCAGCATCCGCAACCGCGAGTTCGTGGAGGCCGCCAGCGCCCTGGGCCGCACCCGCATGGCTACGCTCTTCAAGCACGTCGTTCCCAACGCCCTGGCGCCCCTGATAGTGCAGTCCAGCCTGCAGATGGCCATAGCCATCCTCTTCGCAGCCGGCCTGGGCTTCCTGGGCCTGGGCGCACGGCCCCCGCAGCCCGAATGGGGCCTCATGCTGGCCCGCGGCCGCGAGTACCTGGCCGTGGCGCCGCACGTGGCCACGTTCCCCGGGGTCGCCATCATCCTCGTGGTGCTCGGGTTCAACCTGCTGGGGGATGCGCTTAGGGATGCGTTGGATCCGCGGAAGTAGCGTTCTCGTTGCCACGGGCGGGCCAACACCGCAGGAGTATCGGCCAATACCTAGCCGAATCTCGGGGTCATCCCCATTGAGTACGTGAAAGCGCTGACCGAGCTAACAGAGCTTCGGCACTACGTCACCTATAACTCACTCGACTCGCACATCGGGTTCGTGAAGAAGGTGCTGGATGAGAACCTGAACGTGCTGCGAACTCGAACGGTGTGTTCGTGAGTTCCTGGCTGAACAAGCCTTCAAAGGGAAGATCAACCACTACCAGAGCGTGCTCACGACGTAACTCTTTATCGCACTATCGTCCGTTACAAGCGTCATGTCCTCCAGCATCGCCTGGGCAACAAGAAGTCTGTCGAACGGGTCGGAGTGCAGTGCCGGTAGCTCAGAATCCATCAGTGAGCGTCTCAGCCCAACAGTAAGCACCGATAGCGCGTGCCTCTCTATCATTTGCGGCACGAACAACTTTGGCGCTTGCGGAAGCGCAGACGGCCGAGGCGGCTCTTTATCGCGATTTCCCAGCCGCTTACCACGCTGAGGTACATCTGGTTCGCCTCACTGCCGACTGCTGCTATGACCGGAAGTGACAAGCGAGGATTATCGGTGCACCATCAAAGGAACGTATGCGTATCCAGAAGCAGCTTCACTCGAAGTGCTTCTTCATCTCGTCGGGCAGTTCTTCGAAGAAGCTGTCTGGTACCACCAAACCCTCGGTGCCACCTGGACTGCGCGAACGCTTTGGGGCTATGGGGCTCAGCAAAGCCACAGGGTGGCCGGCCTTTGCGATCACTATCTCCTCACCTAGCGCAACACGCTCGATCAGATTAGAAAAGTGGGTCTTGGCATCATGAATGTTGACCTGTGACGCCATAAAACAGCATAGGCTAAGTGCCGGACTAATGTGAGTTTCTTGCCGTAACTCTTAGGTGCAGACTCTTAGCTCAGCAGAGCGGTCCGGCCGGTTGACCTTAAGAGTCGCGCAAGGGGGATTACCAATGATTACGTCGAACTGCATGTGTCCTCCGAACGTTTTGGAGAGCCAGGTGTGCACGTCATCTGTATGAATGAAGGCGTAAGCGTGAGATTCACGGCTCTCGCCGCGATCTAGTGTGGTTTGGCTGGCCCCACAGTAGCTGCACTTCCCGTCTACCCAGTTGTGCTCTGTGCGTTCAAACCAGATATTGCCGCTTTCAGAATCAAACCCAGAGACAACGGAATGCTCTCCCTTGGCGTACTTGGAGCAGTACAAGCTGCGCCGAGCGAGCAGGCTGGTGAGTTGCGTTATCCCTATGCCAAAGACCTGCTTAGTGAGTACATGATTCACGCGCTTTTGCAGGTCGGGAATCTCTTTGGCTAACCCAGTTATCAATCTGCTGGTTATCTCGCGTAAGAAAACCCCTGACTTCGTGCACGGGTCGAGGAAACGCACCGTTCTGTTAGTCCAGATGTCCTCACCATCGTTGTCAGCGGCCCATGCCTCGGCTAGTGTGTCCAGCATCTGGCCGGCGAACTCGGGCGGGGTAAACACCTCGTCGTTGGAGAGGTTCGCTATGCACGTCAGTACATCGGGGTTCCTGCCTCTTAACGTAAAACCAGCCCGACTGGTCACGGCTTGCTCCTTCTGCAAGCTTCGGTTGGCTGCCTATATACCTCATTCATACGGGCTACCCCCAAGCTAATAGTGCGAGGCCTACTGGCACCGCTTCCTTACGCGCCCAGCGCCAGTTCGCTTAGCGACATTGGTGCGTACGTCTTGATAGGTAAGAACACTTCACTTTTTGGCACGCCTGCAAACAGCGATCCTTCTGCTGTCAAGGCAGACATTTGCGTAAGGCTGTCATACCTGAAGTCGCGGCGTTGAAACTTACCTTTACCGACGTACCCCCACTCTGCAAACGTAATCGGCTGGTCGTCATGTGTACGCAAGGTAAGGGCATCGCCATGAACAAGGTTCACCTTTAGAACGTGCAGGGCTGCGCGATGGGCATCTCTTTCAGCAGGCGTACCAAGGTACTCCGCAAAAACCTCTAGTAGATTGGTGCGGCATTCCGCAATGTTGTCTGCCAGCAGCTCGACGCCATAAATGCACATGAGGCCCAAAAGAGCGTAGTGAGTGCGTTCAAAATCTGAGTTGCCGTACTTCAACTCAACAGCAGCCAGTTTGCGGCGTAGAATCTGGACCAAAAAGTTGCCGCTGCCACAGGCAGGCTCTAGAAACCGCGAATCAATGCGTTCTGTTTCGTCTTTGACGAGATTAAGCATGTCGTTAACGAGCCACTCAGGGGTGAACACCTCTCCATGGTCGGCCACTCGCTGCTTTGATCTAACTAAGCTCACTTGGAGCGCCAGCATACGACTGATAATCCCCCATATCAGCTTGACGATGGTGGTCACGGAACGAGTGCTGTGCCGATATACCAATTGTTTGTAGAACAAGCCAAGTCGTTAGAACCAAAGTACTTATCAATGGTCATCCCTTCACGCTGGTTCACAGGAGGCAAAGGCCTCGACCAGTTCCGAGAAACCATGCTTCGCGATCAACGAGTTCGTTCGATAGTCGACTACCTTAGCGCTGCCGAGGTCTTTCCTGGCGTTGGCCTCAAGGGCGGTGTGTGCTACTTCCTCTGGGAGCGTGACAACCCCGGTCAATGCAGAATCAGTACGAACTACAAAGACTGGCCGATATCGACGCTAACTCGTCCCCTTCTAGAGCCAGGCGCCGATGTGTTTATTCGATTCAACTCAGCATTGTCCATAGTAAAGAAGGTAGCTGCAACAGAGACCAACAAGGCGGACTACGTTTCCCTACCTCCTAATAAGCGCTTTGAGTCAATTGTTAGTTCTCGTAAGCCTTTTGGCCTTACGACCACATTTAAGGGCCGATTGACTAGGCAACTTGGGGACCTCCATGTTTGGCAAAACGGCGGTATCGGCTACATTGCCAGGAGTGAAGTAACTGCCGGGGCCGAACTAATTGACCGTTGGAAGATCTTTATCGGCCGTGCAGCGCCGGGCACTGGCAACCGCGATACCTATCCGCACAAGGTTCTCAGCACACCGTTCATCGGAAAGCCAGGCGAAATCTCGTCGGAAACATATCTGTGTATTGGTCCCTTCAACTCTAAAGCTGAGGCGGAAAGCGCTCTGTCGTACCTCGCATGCCGCCTCACCCGTTTACTTGTGTTGCTGCACAAACCATCTCAAGACACCACTCGCAAGGTCTACACCTTCGTCCCGACACAAGACTGGACGAGGCCGTGGACCGATAAAGCACTTTATGAGAAGTACGGAATCTCCGAAGAGGAGATTGCATTCATCGAGAGAATCGTCCGCCCAATGGAAATAGCGGTTGCATCATCTGGTGGCTCCAACATGACTGACGACAATGAGTAGCCTTTCAATTGCTCAGGTACTCCCAGAAAAGCCAAACGCTCAGCTACGTATCTACGCCTATTCGATAAGCGACGACGCTCACGCCGGTCAACTCAAGATAGGCCAAACCACCCGCAGCGTAACAAAGCGCGTCGGCGAGCAGCTTCAAACAGCAGCTATCAAGAACTTCTGCATTGAGGTCGACAAGCCCGCAGTCCGGGACGACGGCTCACTATTCACCGACCGCGATGTTCGCAACGCCCTAATGCAAAAGGGCTTCGAGAACACCGAACTTGAGTGGATGCGTTGCACCCGCGAGGACGTCCTTACGGTCCTCAACGAGCTACGTACCGGCAAGCAAGTATCGGGCGCCCGGCACCAGACCTTCGCGATGCGCCAAGAGCAAAGGGATGCCGTTAACAAGACGCACGCATACTTCCATTCCATTTGGAAGGAAGACATGCATGCGGTGCCGCGCTTTCTGTGGAACGCCAAGATGCGGTTCGGCAAGACTTTCACCACATACCAACTGGCCAAGAAGCTAGGCGCCAAGCGTGTCCTAGTCGTCACTTTCAAGCCTGCGGTTGAGGATGCTTGGCGCTCCGACCTCGAAAGCCACGTTGATTTCGATGGATGGCAGTACCTCTCCCGCCAATCTGGCATCGACCCCACAGCAATCTCCGCTAAACAACCTTTGGTGTACTTCGGCTCATTCCAAGACCTGCTTGGCCACGACCCCAAAGGCAACATCAAGCCCCGAAACGAGTGGATTCACGTTGTGAACTGGGACCTGGTGGTTTTCGACGAGTACCACTATGGCGCCTGGCGCGAAACCGCTAAGGAACTGTTCGAGGGCGAGGACGACGCGGACGCAAAGCACGAAGAGAAACTCGAGTACGGTGCCAGCTTGGGCGTAGTGAACGACGACTTGGGCGGCTTGTCGTTGGGCGAGAAAGACTTCTTGCCCATAACCACCAAAGCCTATCTCTACTTGTCGGGCACCCCATTTAGGGCCTTGGCAACTGGTGAGTTCATTGAGGAACAGATCTTCAACTGGACATACACCGACGAGCAAAGAGTCAAGGGGTTATTCGGACAAAAGTACCCCGACCAGCGCAACCCCTACGGCGCCTTGCCGCAAATGCGTCTGCTGACCTATCAGATGCCAGACGAGCTACTGGCAATTGCGAGCGCCGGCGAGTTTGACGAGTTCGACCTGAACGAGTTCTTCTCAGCAACAGGCAGGGGTACCGGGGCGGCATTCAAGCACAAGAACGAGGTTCAGAAGTGGCTCGACATCATCCGTGGGTCGTACATGCCCCGGGTGGCCGAGTTTCTGAAAACGGGGACCAAGCCGCCCTTTCCTTACTCAGATGTAAGACTCCTCCCATATCTCCAGCACTCTTTCTGGTTCCTGCCCAACGTGGCGGCGTGCCATGCAATGGCGAACCTAATTACCGAGAAACACAACGTCTTCTGGCACGAGTACGACGTTGTAGTAGCTGCAGGTTCCGCTGCCGGCATTGGCCTGAATGCGCTTCCACCAGTCAGAAAGGCCATCGGCGGCGGTTTTGACACTAAGACAATCACCCTGTCCTGCGGCAAGCTCACCACCGGCGTGACGGTGCCGCAGTGGTCGTCAATCTTGATGCTCCGCAACCTGAAGTCGCCAGAAACGTACTTTCAGGCGGCTTTCAGGGTTCAGTCACCTTGGTCAATCAGCAACCCAAACGGCGACGACCCGAACGAAGAAGAGGCTCTGAAACCAGTGTGCTTTGTCTTTGACTTCGCTCCAACACGGGCTCTACGGCAGGTGTCTGAGTACGGTATCGGCCTCTCACCAAACGAGCCCAACCCAGAGAATGCAGTCAAAGACTTGGTTTCGTTTCTACCTGTTCTGGCCTACGACGGCGCCAACATGACGCAAATAGACGCCGGGGGCATTCTCGACATAGCCATGGCAGGCACGTCGGCAACTCTGCTTGCCCGCAAATGGGAGAGCGCGCTTCTAGTGAACGTGGATAACGACACGCTGAAGCGAATCATGAACAACCCGGACGCAATGGCAGCCGTTGAGCGCATCGAGGGTTGGCGCTCGCTTGGCGATAACATTCTCGAAACGATCATCAATAAGAGCGAGAAGGTTAAGGAGCTGAAGGGCAAGGTCAAGGACGGCTCGGCTACCGAGAAGCAGACGACGCAACTCACCCAAGAAGAAAAAGAATACAAGTCGAAGCGCAAGCAGCTTCAGGAGAAGCTGATCAAGTTCGCAACGCGCATACCGGCCTTCATGTACTTGACCGACTTTCGCGAGAACACGCTTCAGGACGTGATAACCAGGCTGGAACCCGAGCTGTTCAAGACGGTAACCGGCCTGGAGGTTAAGGACTTCCACCTGTTAGTGCAACTTCGAGTATTCAACACCGAGCAAATGAACCAAGCCGTGTTCGCGTTCAGGCGCTACGAGGACGCGTCGTTGCGATACACCGGTATCGACAGTCACGAGGGGCCCAGCCATATAGGCCTATACGACACGGTAGTAGCGCGTGAAGAGTACCCCTAGAACAAGAGAAGAGGCTTCGGATTTTTGGAGAATAGGTCCTCGAATTTATAGGATCTGGCTACGTAAATTTGTAGACTTTTCATCCGTAAATTTGTAGAGCACAGCTACTGGAATTTGTAGTCAACACCCCATCAAATTTGTAGAGAATCACTTATATTAGTGCCATGGACGGCAACTCCAACCACTACCCAAGGAGAATCGAGGCTGTACTAAAGGACCGCCTCGAAGCGTATCCGACGGTGATAGTGCAAGGCCCTCGCTCTGTAGGAAAGACAACCCTGCTGAGAGACATGGCCAAAGCGTCGGGTGTTCCGCTCCACGATCTCGACAATCCGCAGGCCCAGGAACAGGTCGAGGCAGACCCCATGAGCTACGTTTCCGGGCCGCGGCCGGTACTTATTGATGAGTATCAGAAGGCGCCGATAATACTCAGCGCCATCAAAGCCGAGTTAAACAAAGACGGCAGACCCGGTCAGTTTGCCCTTACCGGTTCTGCCAGCTTTTGGGCACTGCCTCGGCTGGGCCAGTCGCTAACTGGCAGGTTACACATCCTCAACCTATACCCGCTTACCCAAGCCGAGATCGAGCGAACCGAAACAAACCTGGTGCAGACCCTGTTCTCTTCCCCAGAGAATCTACGTACTCACGTGCTCTCCACGACGACACGTGAGCACTACATGGCGCGGGTACTGCGAGGCGGCTTCCCCATGGCGCTCTCCATGCGCACCGTCTCACGCAGGAACTTCTGGTTCGACGACTACACACGGATGACCCTTGAGCAAGACGCCACCGACATCCGGCAATTGCCGTTTGCCGACAGGCTCTCCCGACTACTGCTCAAACTCGCAGCGCAGACCGGCCAGATGCTCAACATCTCTAAGGCGGGTGCTGAAATTGGGGTGGACCACAATTCTGCCAGCGAATACCTGAAACTGCTGGAGGCGCTCTTCCTGTTGTACAGGCTTCCTGCGTGGGGCACTACGCTTACGGCTAGGGCCGCAAAGCGGCCAAAGCTGCATATTCTCGACTCTGGCGTAGCAGCAAGATTGCTGTTGATAAGCGAAGAGAAACTTGCGGCAAGAGACCCTCCTACGCTGACGCAGTACGGTCACCTGCTCGAATCGTTCGTTGTCAGCGAGCTCATCCGTCACGCAAGCTGGCTGGACAACGCCTTCACGCTGGGACACTGGCGCACGCACGACAACCACGAGGTCGATCTGGTAATCGAGCGCGACGATGGCAAGGTGGTGGCCGTTGAGGTAAAGGCTTCCGGCCGCATCGATGACAGCACCTACAGATCCATACGCAAGCTACGCGACGCAATTCCAGACCGGTTCCATGCCGGCGTCGTTCTCTACCTTGGCGAGTACAGCATCCGCACCAAAGACGGTATTTACGTAGCTCCTGTGGATGCCCTATGGCGGTAGAGGCGCACGCAAACAGGTACAGACCCGCCCGCGAAAGGTCGCCCGCGTGCTGAATGAGCTACTCACCGGCATAATCACCCTGGTCACGTATTACGTGGTCATGGCCGGCACTCTCTATGGGTTGCGCAAACTGACCGGGCTCTCGGGCGAGCTTTACCGAAAGCTGTTTCACCTGGCTGTTGCCGGCTCGATATTCGTGCTGCTGTACGCGTTTCAGCACTGGTACGTGGCCGTGCTGGCCATTCTCGTGTTCGGGGTACTGCTGTTAGGCGTAGCGCTGCTGTTCGAGCGACTGCCGCGCATAACCAGGGCGCTGAGTGAGCGCAAACCAGGAGAGATACGCTCCAGCCTGCTGCTCATGCTCGCCAGCATGGCCGGAATGATTGCACTTGGCTGGGGCCTGTTCGGCGCCGACGCGAAGTACATGACCGCCGCCCCGGTAATGGCGTGGGGATTGGGCGACGCCGCAGCCGCACTTATAGGTAAGCGGTGGGGTAGGCGCAAGTTCACCCAAGCCTGGCTGGATAACAAGAAGAGTGTAGAGGGCACTGCGGCCATGTTCGCGTTTGCCGCCGCGGCCATCCTCGCTACTTTGCTGGCCTATACCGGCTGGGCCTGGTACACCAGCCTGATGGTGGCCGTAGTGGTTGCGCCGGTTGCTGCATTTACCGAGCTAGTTTCCAAAGACGGCACAGACACAATTACTGTGCCGCTGGCCACCTGGGCCTGGTTGCTTGTCGTAGTGAAC
>JBIQNJ010000077.1:0-10969 GCA_044462445.1 Truepera radiovictrix
CGACTTCGAGGTCGAGCGCACTGTCACACTGCGTGACGGCAGCGACACCTTCGACGTGGTCCTCGAGGTCTCGCGCCTGAACGGCGACGAAGAGGTGCTGGTGCAGCTGGCCACACCTGGCATCGGCCGGGTCAGCAACCCTACCGTCAAGATCGGTCACGGCGATAACTTCACCCTGAACCCGCCCGAGCAGACCATCACGCGACCCACCTACCTGGCGCTGCAGCAGAACGACAACAACCGTGGTTTCGCCATGGTGCTCACGCCGGCCGTGGCCGGCGACGCGCTGGACGCCGCGTACATGCGCCCCAACCGCGTGGCCTTCCAGACGGACATAGCCGCGGGCGCCGGCGCGACCGCCGACCTGCAGGCAGGCATGTACGCGGGCAACAACGAGCTCGTGCGCTACCACCAGGAGCAGTACCTAAGCCTGCCCGGGCTGTTCAGGCCCAACATCCTCGGCCAGCTCTCGCTGCTCATCGTCAAGCTGCTCGAGTTCATCCACAAGTACGTGCCCAACTGGGGCCTCTCTATCATCGTCCTCACGCTCATGTTCCGCGCGGTGGTGTGGCCGCTCATCACCACTCAGACGAAGTCCATGTTCGGCATGCAGCGCCTGCAGCCCAAGCTTCAGGAGCTGCAGCGCAAGTACAAGGACGACCGCGAGAAGCTGACGCAGGAGACCATGGCGCTGTACAAGGAGGCTGGCGTCAACCCGGCCGGCGGCTGCCTACCCATCCTCCTGCAGATGCCGCTGTTCATCATCCTGTGGCGCGTGTTCGTGAACTTCGAGTTCAACGAGGGGTTCCTGTGGCTGCCCGACCTGGGCCAGGCCGACCCGTTCTACATCCTGCCCGTGCTGTACGTGCTGGTCATGATGGCCACATCGTGGTTCTCGTCGCGCGGCAACCCGCAGATGATGCGCCAGTCGATGATCATCAACCTCGTCTTCGTGTTCATCATCATCAGCTTCCCGGCCGGCGTGCTCGTCTACTATGTGGTATCCATGTTGGTACAAGTCTTCCAGTACTGGCTGCTAAGCCGCGGACAGCCCGCGCCTGCGCTCGCCGGAGCCGGCGCCCCGGCGCGCCTGGGGTCAACTGACGCCAAGGCATCCAAGGCGAGCAAAGCCACCGCAACCGGTTCTGGCGGCAAGGCCGACAAGGGCGACGCCTCCCAGGCGGCCGACGACCGCGGCGAAGACAAGCCGTCGCAAGCCCCCAAGTCTGCCAAGGGCGGCAAGCGCCGCAAGTGAGGCCAACCTGATGAGTGACTCTGATCTCGACAAGTACTTAGAGGGCCTAGGGATAAACGTAGGTGAGGACGAGGGCGAGAAGAGCGAGTTCGAGGCTCTGCTGGCCGAGGAGACCGAGTACGAGTCGCCCGCCTTCATGGCCGGGCCCGTGGTCTCCGGCTCGCCGTTCGAGCGGGCGGAGTCGTTCCTCGTGAACCTGCTGCTCAACCTCGACCCGGCCTACGCGGTAGAGGTTGAGCAGGTCTCGGCCGACGAGATACATGCAGACGTGTACGGCGGCGATCCCGGCCGCATCATCGGTCGCAACGGCCGCACGCTCGCAGCGCTCGAGTTCGTGGTCAACGCGGTGGTCAACCGCGACGAAGAAGAGTGGGTGCGCGTGAACGTGGACGTAGGCGGGTACAAGCGCCGCCGCGACGAGCGTCTTCGCAAGGACGCCGCCGCCGCCGCCGCACGCGTGCGCAAGAGCGGCGTAGCAGTGGAGCTCCAGCCCATGTCGGCCGGTGAGCGGCGCGTCGTGCATATGGCGCTCGCCGACGAGCCCGGTGTGGTCACCGAGTCTGCCGGGGAGGGTCCTGAGCGGCGCGTGGTGGTGAAGCCCGCCTGAACTCGCTCTTAGGCGCCGCGTCCGGGCTGCAGCCCGATCCATGACACCCGACCAGCACTTAGAAGACAGCGAGGGCCCGCGCGACGTCGCGGCCACGCGTCGCCTGCTCGTGCGCAGGCTGGCGGCCGCCGGTGTGCCGAGCCCGGAGGCCGACGCAGGGCTACTTCTCGAGGCCGCGCTGGGCGTAGACCGCACCACGCTGCTCCTCCAGCCCGACAGGCCGGTGAGCAGAGAGGCCGGCCGGCGCCTGGCGGACATGCTGAAGCGCAGGGTGGCGCGCGAACCGCTGCAGCTCATCCTGGGCCACGCGCACTTCTACGGGCTGGAGCTGGCGGTCACTCCTGGCGTGCTGATACCGCGGCCGGAGACCGAGCGACTCGTAGAGCTGGTGGTGGGGGAGGTGGCGACGGGCAGGGGCAGCCACGAGCCGCCGCAGTTCCTGGATGTCGGCACCGGCAGCGGCGCCATCGCTCTCGGGCTGAAGTCCGAGTGCCCGGCAGCCACGGTCTGGGGTTCCGACATCGACCCCGAAGCCGTGGCTCTCGCCTCGCGTAACGCTTCCACGTTGGGGCTGCACGTGACCTTCAGGCTATCGGACCTGCTCGCCGATGCCGACGTTGCGCTGATCGCTGCTCACTGCACGGTGCTGGTAGCCAACCCGCCCTACCTGCCCGACTCGGACGCGGCGCTGCTGCCGCCCGAGGTGAACGCCGATCCGGGGTCGGCGCTGTTCGGGGGCAAGGACGGGCTTGACATCGCCAGGCGCCTGGCGTGGCAGGCCTACAAGGTGCTGCAGAACGGTGCGCTGCTGGCCCTGGAGCTCGACCCGCGTAACGCGGAGCAGTTCGCCCGCGGGCTGATCGGCTGGCGTGACGTTCGTGTCGAGAGCGACCTGACCGGACGCAAGCGCTTCGTCCTGGCGCGGCGCTGACTAGCCGGCCTCAGCGTCCTCCGGCTTGACCAGCGGCGGCGCATCGGGTGCTTCGTCCAGGTGATGGTTGCGCGGGGCAGGACCCCGCTTGAAGCTGCCGGCGGACGCGGCGCTTGACTCCCTGTCGCCACTGAGGCTGGCGATGATCAGCAGGCCGGCACCGATGACCACGCAACTGTCGGCCACGTTGAAGATGGGGAAGTCGAACGAGCCCACCTTGAAATGGATGAAGTCGACCACGTAACCGAGCCTGAAGCGATCGATCATGTTGCCCACTGCTCCCGCCAGCACCAGGCCCAGCGCGGTCTTGGTGAGCGTGCTGAGTAGGCGCCCGTTGGCCAGCAGGTAGATGGCGAGGCCGAGCGCCACCGCCGCCGACAGCAGGCCCAGCAGGAACGTGCCGTCGATGACGAAGGTACCGAGGGCGATGCGCACGTCGCGCAGCAGCCCGAAAGCTGCGCCGCTGTTGCGCGAGTGAGTGAGGTTGAAGCCTAGACCCAGGGGGGTGCTGGCACCGAGCTCCATGCCGCGCACTACGAGGTACTTGCTCAGTTGGTCGAGCCCTACCAGAAGGGCAGCCACGACTATCGCCACGCTGGGCAGTATACGTTGCGTGCCCTCACGGAGCGTTGTCCATGAGGGTGTCCTGGAGGGCGGAAAGTCGACAGCCGGCCCGGGCTGGCCGGCGGTATGGTGAGGCCAGTGAAGGTACAGATCTTATGGGGTCAGCCTGGCTTCATGGCGCGGCCCCTGGAGGTTCTATGACTATGGCTGCAACGCTGGAAGCGGTGAGGGAGCGCCTGGCCGGTGAGGGCAACGCCAACCTCGCACGCTTCGCGGACGCTCTCTTCGAACGCACGGACGACTCTCTGCTGCAGAGCTACGACACGGAGGCGCTCGTTGCCATGGCGCGTCAGGGCCTGCAGTTCCTCGCCGCCTCTCGCGGCGACGTGCAGGTCGAGGTGTTCAACCCCGACGAGTCGGGCGGCTGGCGCTCGCCTCACACGGTGGTCATGCTCACACTTACCGACCGCCCGTTCATCGTGGACTCGGTCCAGGCGGAACTGCGGCGCCGCGGCAAGCCCCTCTACAACCAGCTCCACCCGATCATCAGGGTCAGCCGTAACGTCTCCGGCGACCTGCTCAACATCGGGGACCCCGATGGCGGCCCCGAGGCGTTCGAGCTCTTCTTCATCGAGCGGATCGACGATGACGAGCAGCGGGCCGCGCTCAAGGCCGGTATCGAGAGCGTACTGGCCGACGTCATACTGGCCACAGACGACTACCGCGCCATGCTGCGCCAGTCGGAGGAGGTAGAACAGTACCTCTTCGACATGGCCAAGAGCGGGGTACCCGGACCGCTGGCGGTGTCGCAGGAGGACGTGAGCGAGTACGCCGCGTTCATGAAGTGGCTCGACGAGGACAACTTCGTGTTCCTCGGCTACCGCGTGTACGACCTGCTGGATGTGGACGGAGTGCGTTCGCTGCAGGCCAACACCTCCAGCGGTCTGGGCGTGCTGCGCAAGCTGTCCGACAGTGGTTACCTAAGGCCGGTGCCGCTGGCGCAGATACCGGAAGACCTGCGCGAACGCGTCACGGGCGGCCGCCTGTTCATCGTCACCAAGGCCAACGCCGAGGCCACCGTTCACCGCCCCCGCCGCATGGACTACATCGGCGTGAAGGTGCTGTCGGGCACGGGCGAGGTCGTCGGTGAGAGGCGCTTCATAGGCCTGTTCACCACCAAGGCGCTAGGCACCCCGGTCGAAGAGATACCGATCTTGCGCCTCAAGCTCAAGCAGGTCCTCGAGCTGGACCAGGCCATACCCGGATCGCACGACTACAAGGCCATAGTCGCCGCCTTCAACGGCATGCCGCGGGAGGAGCTGTTCTGGTCTGACGCCACGCAGATCCACACCGACATCCGCACCATCCTGCGCCTCGAGCAGGAGCGCGCCGTCAGGCTGACGCTGCGCGCCGACCCCCTCAAGCGCGGGCTAGCCGTCATGGTCATAATGCCGCGCGAGCGCCTGTCGGACGAAGTGCGCCAGCGCATCCAGGAGTACCTGACGCAGCGCCTGAACGCCAGCAGGGTGGACTCGCGCCTGGCGCTGGGTGAAGACGAGGGGCACGCGCGCTTCCACTTCTTCTTCGCCACAGACGAGCGCGTGACGCCCGAGCTGGGCAGGGAGCTCGAGGAGGCCGTGGCGCGCCTGGCCCGGAGCTGGGATGAGGAGCTGAGGGAGCTCATGCTGGCCGCTTACGGCGAGGCCGAGGGCTCGCGCCTGGCGCAACGCTACCTGCCTGCCCTCGACGACCGCTACAGGGCCGACACCACGCCCGAACGGGCGCTGGCCGACGTAGGCAACCTGGAGCGGCTCTCCGAGGCCTCTCACGTCATCGACATGTCGCGGCCCGCTGCCGGGGCCGACCTGCCCGCGCCGGGCGCGGTGACCCTCGAGGTGTACCACCGCGATCACGGCCTGGCCCTCTCCGACGTCCTCCCGTACCTGGAGAACCTCGGCTTCAGGGTGCTGGAGCAGAACCCGTACAACCTCACCGTAGACGGCGAGCACCGTGCGGTGGACGTGTACTCCGTCACCAACGCCAACGGGGGTGAGGTCGACGTGGACGCCCACAAGCAGCGCCTCGTGTACGCCCTGGGGCAGCTGTTGGCGGGTGAGGTCGAGAACGACCGCCTTAACCGCCTGGTGCTGCACGCCCGGCTGACGGTGCGCCAGGTTGCCCTGCTGCGCATGTACCAGATGTACTACTCGCAGATAAACCCGGTCACCAGCCGCGCCTTCGTGAACGGCGCCCTGCTCGCGCACCCGGGCCTGGCCGCCCTGCTCGTCAACTACTTCGAGACCAAGTTCGATCCGGAGTTCGACGGTTCGCTCACGCCGTCCAAGGCGCGCCTGGCGGCACTGGATGAGCTGGAGCAGACGTTCGTGGACGGTCTGGCGGAGGTCAAGTCGCTGGCCGAGGACCAGGTGCTGAGGGGGCTCCTCGACCTGATGAAGGCCACCATCCGGGCGAGCTACTTCCTTGGCAACGAACGCATGAGCATAAAGATCGACTCGGCCAGGGTGGGACTCATGCCCGACCCGCGCCCGATGTTCGAGATCGCCGTGTACTCGCGCAGCGTAGAGGGCACGCACCTACGGGGCGGCCGGGTGGCGCGCGGCGGCCTCCGCTGGTCTGACAGGCCCGACGACTTCCGCACAGAGGTGCTGGGGCTCGTGAAGACGCAGACCACCAAGAACGCCGTGATCGTTCCTGTGGGCTCCAAGGGGGGCTTCGTGCTCAAGAACGTGCCGGCGGGCGCAGACCTGCGGGAGCATGTGCGCACGCAGTACCAGACGTACATCCGGAGCCTGCTGGACCTGACGGACAACCTGGTCGAGGGGCGCGTGGTGCACCCCGCCAACCTCGTCATCTACGACGACGACGACCCCTACCTGGTGGTGGCCGCCGACAAGGGCACGGCCACATTCTCCGATCTGGCCAACGCCACGGCCGCCGAGTACGGCTTCTGGCTGGGCGACGCCTTCGCGTCCGGCGGTTCCGCCGGCTACGACCACAAGGGCATGGGCATCACGGCCCGCGGTGCCTGGGAGGCAGTCAAGCGCCACTTCGCCGAGATGGGCGTGGACGTCTTCAACGACACCTTCACGGCGGCCGGCATCGGCGACATGTCGGGCGACGTGTTCGGCAACGGCATGCTCTACACGGACCGCATCTGCCTGCAGGCGGCCTTCAACCACATGCACATCTTCCTCGACCCCGACCCGAACCCCGATACCAGCTACGCCGAACGCAAGCGCCTGTTCGAGCTGCCGCGCTCCACCTGGGACGACTACGACCGCACGCTGATAAGCAAGGGTGGCGGTGTGTTCGAGCGGGCCGCCAAGAGCATCCCGCTGTCGCCCGAGGTGCGCGCCATGCTAGGCGTGGAGGAGCAGGCGCTGTCGGGCCAGGCGCTCATCAGGGCCATCCTCTCCATGCAGGTGGACCTCCTCTGGAACGGTGGCATCGGCACCTACGTCAAGTCGGTGGACGAGCGCAACGGTGAGGTGGGCGACTCCGCCAACGACGGCGTGCGCGTGAACGGCGTCGACCTGCGCGCCAAGGTCGTGGGTGAGGGCGGCAACCTGGGCTTCACGCAGCTGGGACGCATCGAGTACGCGCTGGCCGGCGGCCGCATCGACACCGACGCCATAGACAACTCTGCCGGGGTAGACACCTCCGACCACGAGGTGAACATCAAGATCCTGCTGCAGCCTCTGGTGGCCTCGGGTTCGTTGACGCTGACCGAGAGGAACACCCTGCTCGCCGAGATGGCGGGCGAGGTGGCGCGCCTGGTGCTGAAGCACAACCACGACCAGGCGCGCGCGCTCAGCCTGGCTCAGCGGGCCAGCCGCCGCGACCCGGCCCTGTACAGCTCGCTGCTCGACTACCTGGTGGAGTCGGCCGGCCTCAACCCGCGCGTCGAGTTCCTGCCCTCCGCCAGGCAGCTGGAGGAGAGGCGGCTGGCGGGCGAGGGGCTCACGCGCCCCGAGCTGGCGATCATGCTGGCGTACGTGAAGATGGGGCTCTACAGCCGTTTACTGGAGACCGAGCTGCCGTCAGAGCCGCACCTGCAGCACTACCTGTACGAGTACTTCCCCCACCAGGTGCGCGGCCTCTACCCCGAGGCCATCGACGGCCATAGGCTGAAGCGCGAGATAACTGCCACCGTCATCACCAACACGCTGGTCGACAACCTGGGGCTTGCGTTCGTGCACCGGGCCATGCGCGATAACGGCGCCAGCGCCATCGACGTCGTGCGCGCCACCCTGATAGCGCTCGAGGTCATGGACGCCAGGCCGTTCTTCGCCCGCATGGAGGAGATCGGTGGCAAGATCGGCGCCGAGGCCCAGTACGCGGCCATGTGGGAGATGGTCATGGCCGTAGAGGGCGTGGTCAGCTGGATGCTCTTCAACAACATCGGCCATGGCGACTTCGAGCATGTGGTCAGCAGTTACCGTGAGCCGCTCGCCGAGCTGCGCGCAGGCCTGCGGGGCTACCTGCCGCCGGCCGAGCTGCAGCGCTTCGACGCTCGGGTGGCCGAGCTCAAGGACCTGGGCCTGGATGCGGTCACGGCCACAGACATCGTGGCCCTCGAGTACCTGCCCACAGGCTTCGGGGTCATCGAGGTGGCGAGGAACACCGGCACCCCGCAGCCGAAGGCTGCCACGCGCTTCTTCGAGCTGGGCGAGCGCCTGGCGCTAGGCTGGCTGCGCGACGAGCTCTCCGGCCTCTCCACCTCCGGCCCTTGGGCCAAGGTGGCGCTCACGGACCTCGTGATGGACCTGCGCGACGTGCAGCAGCGCCTCACGGCCACCTACTTCCGCGAGACCACCGACCCGGGCCTGGACGAGTTCCTCGAGCCCCTGGGTGCGGTGGAGCGCTATGACAGGGCCATCGCCGGCCTGCGGGAGCCCGACGCCCTGGACCTGGCCGCAGGCACGGTGATGGTGCGGCTGCTGCGCCAGGCCGAGGGGCAGGCTGCCAAGGGCCGCGTCAAGGGGGCGTAAGCACGGCCGGCGCGGACCCGCGCCGGCTGCCGCCGCTTCACTCTAAGGGTCCAGGTACGCCCTGCTGCGCACGAACGTGCGCAGCAGGGCGTCTAGCCGCTCCAAGCCCTTGGGTGTGGCGCGCAGCCGCCGCTCGTCAAGCGTGAGCAGCTCGTGACGCAGCGCCTCGCGCAGCCAGGCGGGCGCCAACCGGGCCACGTCGCCCCCCGTACGCCGCTCCAGTTCGGCCAGGTCGACCCCTTCGGCTGTGCGCAGGCCGGTCATGAGGCGCTCCAGCACCACGTCGTCCGCCTTCAGCGCCTCCGACTCCGGCGCCGCGCGCAGCAGCCACGTCTTGATAGGAGGGTTCTTCGTGCGCACGCCGAAGCGGCCACCCGGTAGGTAGGCGGACGCCCCAGGGCCGACCGCCAGGTAGTAGTGGCCGCGCCAGTAGGCCAGGTTGTGCAGAGACTCGTGCCCCGGTCTGGCGAAGTTGCTGACCTCGTAGCGCTCCAGCCCGTACTCGGCTATCACGCCGCCCGCCAGCTCGAAGGCGTCGGCGTCGGCGTCAGGGTCGATGGTCACGCCGCGCATGCCGAAAGGTGTGCCGGGCTCGATGGTGAGGCTGTAGACACTCAGGTGGGAGACGCCCAGGTCTAGCACCCGGCGCAGGTCCTCCTCCAGGCGCTGCCCGGGCACGGCCATGATGATGTCGACGTTGACCCGCATGCCCGAGGCCAGCGCCATGCGCACGGCGCCCAGGCCCGCCGCGCCGTCATGCAGCCGCCCCAGGTAGGTGAGGACCTCGTCCTGCGTCGACTGTAGGCCGAGCGACAGGCGCGTGACCCCCAGGTCTTCGAACAGGCGCAGCCGCTCGAGGTCGAACGTCAGCGGATCGGCTTCCAGCGTCACCTCGTGGTTCGCTAGCAGCGTTGGCGTTCCGCCCTCAGGCGGGGCCGCCGGCCAGCCGCGCCCGAGGGCGCCGAACAGCCGCCTGAGCTCTGCGTCGGTCAGGTGAGAGGGGGTGCCTCCGCCCAGGTAGATGGTGTCGAGCGCACCCGGGTAACGGTGCGCCACCTCGGCGATCTCCGCCTCGAGCCGCTCCATATAGCGCGCCACTAACGGCTCGTTGCGGAGCATCTTGTGGAAGTCGCAGTAGGGGCACACGCTCGGGCAGAAGGGAACGTGCACGTACAGCGCCCTAGGGCTCGTCGGAGGCCCGACGAGCTGCGGGGCGCTCGGGTGCTCCGCCGCATGGCTGCTCTCGTGGTGGCCCAAGGGGGCAGCGCGCGCCTTCACGCCCACAAGCCTATGTCAGAACCGGCGCTCTGGCCGGCAGACCGGTTACCTACGGGGCGCGCGGCCTCACCGTGCGGTCTCTGCAAGCGCGCCGGCATACTAACGGGAAGGGGCAGTGGCCCTCATAGGCCGCTGCCCCTTCCTCTAGCCACGGCCGCAGGCGCGGCGCGTGCTGCTGCCTTACGGCAGCTGGCTCAGCTGATCGTCGAGGATCAGGTTGGCTTCCTGGTTGGCGAACTCGAGCGTGGAGACCACGTCGGCGCCGTCCATGATGGCGGCCATCTCGGAGTCGATGAGGGCACGCACGAAGTCGTAGCCCGGAACGTTCGGCTCGGCGATGCCGTACTCGAGCATCCCGAAGGAGGCTTCGAAGGCGGGCAGCTCGGCGAAGATGGGGCCGAGGCCGGCGGCTACGCTCTCGCGCACGGGGAAGTACTGGCTGGCGTTGGCCCACTGCGCCTGTGCCTCGGTGCCGGTGTAGTACTTCAGGAAGAGCCAGGCGGCGACGTCCTCTTCGGGGGTGTGGCCGGCGGGCATGCTGACGGAGGCGCCGTACACGTTCATGACGGGTTCGGGCGTGGTGTGCGGGATGGCGCCGACGGACCAGTCGAAGGTGGCGCCCGCGTCGATGGCCTGCTGGTAGAAGGGCAGACCGGAGGAGCTGCCTACCGTGAAGAGGGTGCGGCCGGCCCCGAAGTTGGTCTGGTCGCCGAAGCGCTCGGAGATGAAGACGGCGCAGCCGTCGTTGAAGAGCTCCTGCAGGAAGGTCATGGCGGCCACGGCGCCATCGCTGTTGAGCGTGTAGCGGTTGGTGGTCTCGTCGTAGACGTTGCCGCCGAACGCGAAGGCCCAAGAGGCGAAGCGGCTGGCGTCGATGCTCAGCTCGTAGCCGAAGGAGCGGCCTTCGGCAGTGGCGCCGCTGAACGGGTGGCTGGAGGCGGCGCAGGTGGCGGCGCGGAACTGGTCGGGGTTGGTGGGCGGGCCTTCGAAGTCGATGGCGCCGGCGGCACGCAGCTCATCCAGCCAGGTCTGGTTGTAGTACATGACTTCCATCGAGCGGTTGGGCGCGATGCCCAGGCGCTGGTTGTCGAAGGTCGGGAAGATGTCCGACTGCCAGAAGCCGGGGAAGAAGTCGTCGATGTCTGCCTGCGTCAGGCCCCACTTGGTCGAGTGCACGAGGGGGTTCATGTCGAGGAGGCCGTCTACGAGCTGATAGGTAGCGGCCTGGTTCTGGTAAGCCACGGTGATGTTGGGGACCTCGCTGGTACCCATGAGGGCGATCATCTTCTGGAAGATGTCGTCGTAGCCGCCCTGGAACTCGG
>JBIQNJ010000078.1:0-10805 GCA_044462445.1 Truepera radiovictrix
CTCCAGTTCGCTCTTGGTGAACAGCGCCCGCAGCTCAACTCCTTCTGCGGCCAGCGCCTCCGTGCCCCCCGCCTGGCGGTCGATAACACAAACGGCATGCGTGATAGAAGCGCCGCGCTCCTTGAGCTCCCGGCCGGAGATGACGACCTGGCCACCCGACGTGACCACGTCCTCGACCATCAGCAGGCGCCTGCCCGCGACCTCGCCGCCCTCTGCCAGCCGCCTGGTACCGTACTCCTTGGCCTTCTTGCGCACGAACAGCACGGGTAGTCCGGTCACCTGACCGAGCATGACCGCGAGTGGCACGCCACCTAACTCCAGGCCGGCCAACGCGTCCACGCCCTCAGGCACCAGCGGGGCCAGTGACTCGGCTAGCGCCTTGAGCAGCTTCGGGTCTGACTCGAACAGGTACTTGTCGAAGTACTCGTTACTGACGGCGCCCGAGCGGAGCAGGAACTCGCCCTTGAGAAGGGCGCGGTGGGAGATGGTGCGGGCCAGGTCTTCTCGCGTCATGGGTTGAATGCTAACGCGCTGAAGGTGCCGGCACCTTAGTTTGTAGGTTGCGCGACCCTGTGCTAAACTCAAGCGCTTTGTCTGCGGCGGCGTTAACTTTGGCCGGCCGCGACTAACCCACCAGAACGCCCCTAGTGGCCGTCTGGCCACACTTTTTAGTCGGAGGATTCAACGATGCCGCGCGTTTGTGCCATCACCGGAAGACGTACCAGCACCACCAAGACGAGCAAGCACAAGGGTTCCGCCAAGAAGAAGGGCGGCGTGGGCCTGAAACAGGTAGGCGTGCACAAGCGCACCGTCAAGCCCAACCTGCAGAAGCGCACCATCTGGGTCGACGGCAAGGCGCAGCGCGTGTGGCTCAGCACCAAGGCCATCCGCAACCTCGACCCCACGGCCTTCGTCAACCCCAACAAGCAGGGTTGATCAGAGCTCACAACCAGGAAGACCTGAGACACATGGTGCCCGCCGTTCACGCGCACCATGTGTCTCTTCGTTTCGGTGACACGCCCATCCTGGAGGACGTCAGCTTCGACCTTCAACCCGGCGGGTTCCTCGCCATCGTCGGCCCCAACGGGGCGGGCAAGTCGACGCTCGTCAAGGTGGTGCTCGGGCTCATCACCCCGCAGAAAGGGCATGCGGCCATCTTCGGCCAGCCCGCAGGCGCGGAGCCGCGCCGCATCGGTTACGTGCCTCAACTCAAGACGTTCGATCGCACCTTCCCCGCCACTGCGCAGGAGCTCGTGATCACGGGCCTGAGGCAGAGCTGGCCTGCGCGCGCCAAGCCGGAAGAGCTCGAGCACGCGCAGCGCGCGCTGGAGCGCGTCGGCGCGGGCGGCCTCGCCCGCCGACCCTTGGCGCGGCTGAGCGGGGGAGAGCTGCAGCGCGCCTACCTCGCACGGGCGCTCGTGCGCCGGCCCGAGCTGGTGCTGCTGGATGAGCCTGCCACCGGCGTCGATTTCCTCGCCGAGCACGACCTGTACGACCTGCTCGAGAGCTATCAGGCCGACAGCGGCGCTACCGTAGCCATGGTCACGCATGACCTGGCCGCCGCCCGCTATCACGCCAGCATGGTGCTGGTGCTCAACCGCCGCGTGCACGGCTACGGCCCGCCCGAGGCCGTGCTCTGCGACGAGTGTCTGGAGCAGGCGTTCGGTCATCGGCATCACGCGCACGCTCTGCCCGTATGACGCAGGTAAGCGGCCGTGCCCATCTAGGGCTGCGACCCTCATGAGCATCATCGAGGCCCTGAGCTTCCCCTTCTTCCAGCGGGCGCTCGTAGCCGGGCTGGCCATCGCCGTGATGGCGGGACTGCTCGGCGTGTTCGTGGTGCAGCGCAGGCTGTCCTTCCTGGGCGATGGCCTGGCGCACGCCGCTTTCGGTGGCATGGGCATAGGAGCCTTCGTCATCGTGTCGGCCAACCTAGTGGGCTCCAGGGCGGGCTTCATAGACCATCCCATCCTCATAGCCCTGCCGTTCAGTGTGCTGGCGGCGCTCGTCATAGCCTGGCTGCGGCGCGGCACCCGCCTCAGCTCCGACACGGCCATCGGCGTGTCGTTCGCGGTCTCGGTGGCGCTCGGGGTGATGCTCTTCTCGCTGATACCGCCGGACTCCAACCTCGGCGTCTCTGCCATGGACCTGCTGTTCGGCTCCATCCTCGGCGTTCGGGCGGGCGACCTGTGGCTCATCCTCGGCGTAGCGGCGCTGGCTACGGGGCTGCTGCTCTGGTTATGGGGCCGTCTCGGGTACGCCACCTTCGACGACGAGCTCGCGCAGGCCGACGGCGTCAACTCCGACCGGCTGGAGCTGCTGCTGTTCGTGCTGGCGGCCGTGATAATCGCCGTAAGCGCGTCGGTCGTGGGCGTGATCCTCATGGCCGCCTACCTGGTCATACCTGCGGCGGCGGCTCGCCTCGTGGCGCGCACGCTGGCCCAGATGACCGTCATCAGCGTCATCCTGGGCCTCGTCAGTACCGCGGCGGGCCTGGCCATCTCGTTCTACCTGGACGTGCCTAGCGGCGCTACCATCGTGCTCACCCAGGCGGCCCTGTTCGTGCCCGCGGCCGTGTTCGGGCGCCGCTGAGCAGCTCCCCGCTTTACTCAGGTGGGCTAGTGCATCCGGCGCGCTAGTGCATCACCTGGTTTAGCGCTGCCGCCGTTCTTGCTGCCAGGCTTCACGAACGTGCGCGGCAGGTGCGCTAGTGCATCACGCGGGTTAATGCTGCCGCCCGGCCGACTTCAGCTCCTTGAGCAGCGCCCTGGCCGCGGGTGACAGCAGGTCTTCGGGCGCGCACAGGCACGTGAACTTGCGCGTGAGGCGAAGGTCCTCCACCTGAACCTCCATCAGCCGCCCGGCCACCAGGTCCTCGGCTATAGCAAGACGCGACACGAAGCCAGGGGCCAGGCCGGCGCGCATGGCCGCGACCACGCCGGCGACCCCGGTGACCTCTAGCCTGGTGCCGCACTCGACGCCTACAGAGCTCAGGAAGCGATCGACTATCTCGCCTGTGCCCGATCCTGGTTCACGGCGCACCAGTCCTACGCCCGCCAGCGCCGACCTCGGAAGGGGAGCCTGCTTGAGCAGCGGGTCTGCCGGGTGACAGGCCAGGACTATCTCGTCTGTGACCAGCTCGGTGGCCATCACTCCCGGTGGGAGGGGCGTCTCGTCGAGAGGCCCCTCGACCAGCGCGAGCTCGGCCTCGCCGCGCGCCAGCAGCGCGATGGCGTCGTGGCTGTTGCGCGTCAGGACGCTGAGGGACAGGTGCGGGTGGGCGGCCGCGAAGCGCGCCAACGGCTCCGGCAGCCACCAGTGGGCCACCGTCGTGGAGGCGGCCACGCTGAGGCTGCCCCTCTCCAGCGTGCGCCACGACTCGGCCAGCGCTCGGGCGCCGGCCAGAGCGCGGGCGAGCGCCTCGGCGTGAGGTAGAAGCGCCTCGCCTGCCGGCGTGAGCGTCACGCCGTGGCGGGTACGACGGTACAGCGGGTCGCCCACCGCCTCGCGCAGGTGGGCCATCTGCTGCGACAGGGCCGGCTGGCTGCGGTGCATCGCCTCGGCCGCGCGGGTCACGCTGCCCTCTGCGGCTATGCGGGCGAAGGCCAGGAGGTGCTCGGGCTCGACGATCATCGGCACGAGCGTAGCCTATATATAAGCAGTGCGCATAGCAGCATAAGGAACATCGACTGGAGTTATAAGCCCATGCGCCCATATCGTCAGGCGTGCCCCCTTCGCTCCGCCGCGCCGCGCCCCCTGCCGACCTCTCTCAGGCGCCTGCACCCTGGTTCCGGGCGGTGCTTCCAGGTCTGGCACTGGTGGGTGCGCTGACCCTGGCGGCTTGGTGGCTTGTCAAGCTGCCGGGCTTCAACCTGTTCGGCGCCCTGGCTCTGGCCCTGGTGCTGGGCGTGGCAGCCAGGGCGGCACTGGGCAGCTTGCCGTGGGCCACTAGCGGCGCGCGCTTCGCGGCCAAGCGGCTGCTGCGGCTGGGTGTCGTCCTGCTGGGGGTGCGGCTCCAGTTCGACCTGTTGGTGGCCGCCGGACCCACGGCGCTCATCCTCGCGTTCGCGGCCGTGTGCGTGTGCCTGCTGGCCATGGAGCCCCTGGGCCGAAGGCTCGGCGTGAGGCCCGGACTGCGCCGCACCCTGGCCATGGGAACGGGGGTGTGCGGCGCCAGCGCCATCGCCGCCGCGGCGCCGGTGGTGAAGGCCGACGATGACGAGGCCGGCATGGCCGTCGGGCTGGTATCGCTGCTCGGCGCCGCCGGCGTGGTGGCCTTCAGCCTGCTCGCCGAGCCGCTCGGGTTGGGCGAGCGCGCCTACGCCCTGATAGTGGGCGCCACCCTGCACGAGGTCGGTCACGTTCTGGCCGCCGGCGCCGCCATGGGGCCCAGCGCGCTGGACCTTGCGACGTTGGTCAAGCTAGTGCGTGTGGCCCTCCTGGCCCCGGCGCTTGTGTTGCTGGGCGTGCTCATGCGCCGCTCGGGTGAGGGGTTGCCGGTAGCGGGCCAGCCCAAGAGCAGCCGCAGCCCGTTGTTGCCCGGCTTCCTCATCGGTTTTCTACTGTTAGGGGCGGCGCGCGCAGCGGGCCTCGTGCCTTCCGTGATGGTGGGCCCGATCTCCATGGCCAGCATGCTGCTGACCGCCGCCGCCATGGCAGGCATAGGGCTGGGCGTGAACCTGTCTGCCCTCAGGCGCGCCGGTGGTCCCGCACTGCTCCTGGCCGTCAGCGGCTTCGCCGCCAGTGTTGCGGTAGCCGGGGTGATCGTGGCGCTGGCGCGCTGAAGGCGGTCGGTCCGGCGCAGGAACAGCGCGGGAACGGCGGCCTTCGCCCCCTGACCGCTCAAGTCCTGAGCGGCGCCGAGCCAGGCTCGCGTTAGTCGGCGAAGATCACGGGCCAGAGCTCATCTACCCGGCGCCTGACCTGCGGATCCATCGTCAGCTTCTCGGGCCAACCCCGGTCGAAGCCCTCTGAAGGCAGCTTGGGCGTGCCGTCTACGACGAACACCGGGTCTGTGCCGAAGGTGTCGTCGACCACCTGAACGTCCCTCTCGGGGTCGATGTTGTTGAGCATGGTCCAGATGGCGTCGTCGAAATCGCGCGGGTCTGTCTCATGGTCAAGAACGGCGATGAGCCGCACACCTCTCGCGGCGGCCTGCCGCGCCGCCCACTCGCCCAGGTGCCGGCCCTGGTCCGCCCGTTCCTTCGCGGTGGTGATGAACCAGAAGCCGCCCGCATGCTGGTGCTGGTCGAGGGCCTCCTTGTGAGGCGGCAGCTCCTGGGCGGCGCGTTCCGGGTTGGGCGTCCAGGCGACCTGCCCGCCCTCCTCCGCGTGTTTGGTGGTGCCGTCGATGATGAGCTTGCTGCCGTAACCGAACGTGCGACTGGAGTGGTCGAGTACATCTATGGGGCCCTTGGCGAACTGGCTGTCGCGTCCGGGCACGGCGTTGGCCAGGACGGCGCGCCAGAACGCCTGGTGGTCGTTCACCGGCGCTTCACCGGAGTCGGTGACGAGGATGACCTTGGCGAACATCATCTGCCCGAGACCCAACAGCCCGTTGGCCACCTTGTACGCCTGTCCGGGATAAGCCTTGCGAACACGCACGTTGACGAGGTTGTGAGCGATGCCCGCCGGCGGCATGTGGTAGTCGTCTATCTCCGGCAGTATGAGCTGCGCGGGCACGAGGAAGATGCGCTCGCTGGCCTCGATGAGGTAGGCGTCCTCCATCGGCGGCCGTCCCACGACGGTGGCCGGGTACAGCGGCTCCTGCCGCATGGTGATGGCGGTCACGTGGAACGCCGGGTACAGGTCGGGCAGCGTGTAGAAACCCGTGTGGTCTCCGAAGGGACCCTCCATCACCAGCTCCTCGGTCGGGTCCACGTAGCCCTCAAGCACGAGTTCGGCGTGCGCGGGCACTTCGAGGTCGACGGTAACGCCCTTCACCAGCTCCACGGAGCGGCCGCGCAGGAAGCCCGTGAGCGAGTACTCGTTGAGGCCGGGGATGGGGGGGATGGGTGCCGTGGCCGCGTAGGTCAGTGCCGGATCTCCGCCCAGCGCCACTGCCACCTCCAGGCGCCTGCCCAGCCGCCTGGCGTTGGCGTAATGTCTGGCGCCCGTCTTGTGGCGCTGCCAGTGCATGGCCGTGGTGGCGCGGTCAAGCACTTGCATGCGGTACATGCCTATGTTCACCTCGCCGCCGTCGGGGTCGCGCGTCACCACCAGCGGCAGGGTGAAGAACGGGCCGCCGTCCTGCGGCCACGTCTTGAGCACCGGTATGCGCCCTAGGTCGACCTCGTCGCCCCGCCACACGACCTGTTGCACGGGCGCCGTGCGCACGCGCTTGGGAGGAAGCGAGGCCACCTCACGCAGCTTGGGCAGGTTCGACATGAGCCCCAGCAGGCCGCCGCCCAGCTTCACGTCTATGAGCGAGCGCAGCCGCTCGCTCATCTGCCCCAAGTGTGTGACTCCCAGGGCCCACGCCATCCGTTCGCGCGTGCCGTAGAGGTTCATGACCACAGGCATGGTCAGGCGCTGACCGTCAGCGTTGACCGGGTTCTCGAACAACAGCGCCGGACCGCCCGTCTTCACGGCTCGGTCGGCGATCTCCGCCATCTCCAGATCGGTGCTCACGGGCTGGGCGATGCGCTTGAGCTGGCCTCGCTGCTCCAGCAGCCGGATGAAGTCGCGCAGGTCGGTGAAGCGCAGGTCGCTACTCATGCCTCATGCTATCCAACGCGGCCTGCTAGCCGGCCGTGGCGCCCGCCTGGGCGAGCGAACCGCTCTGCACTTGGCCGGCGCCCTGTTCCTTAGGCGGCACGCGCTCGGCGCCGGCGTCCCGGCCGGCCTCCAGGCGCGTCGTCAGCACGGCGCGTAGCTCGTCCAGGCCCGCGCCCGTGGCCGCGGAGACCGCCACGGCGTCGTAGCGGTCCGCCAGCTCGTCCAGCTGAGCTTTGTCAGCCAGGTCTGCCTTGTTGAGGACGATCAGGCGGGGCGGCTCGAGCTTCAGCTCGTCTAGGATGCGCTGCACGGCGTCGACCCTGTCGGGCGCCCCCGGGGCCGCGCCGTCGACCACGTGCAGCAGCACGTCGGCGTCATGCAGCTCTTCCAGCGTGGCGCGGAACGCGTTCACCAGTTCTTCGGGCAGGTCGCGGATGAACCCCACCGTGTCTGTGAACACAGCCTTGCCGCCGAACGCACCCAGGCCCGGCAGCCAGCCCTCACGGCTGGTGGGCCGCAACGTCTCGAACAGACGGTCGCGGGCCACCACGTCTGCCTTGGCCAGCGCGTTGAACAGCGTAGATTTGCCGGCGTTCGTGTAACCCACCAGCGCCACCACCGGCGTGCTGCTCTCCGTGCGCGCCTTGCGGGTCTGACCGCGGCGCCGGCTGATGTCGTCCACCGCCGTCTCCAACGAGGCGATGCGGTCACGTATGCGGCGCCTGTCTACCTCGAGCTTCGTCTCACCGGGACCGCGCGTGCCGATGCCGCCGCCGAGACGGCTCATGGCCGCGCCGCGGCCGGCCAGGCGCGGCAGCTGGTAGTGAAGCTGCGCCAGCTCCACCTGCACCTGCGCCTCGCGGCCACGCGCGTTCTGCGCGAATATATCGAGGATGACCTGGGTGCGGTCGAGCACCTTGAGCTTGGTCAGCGCCTCGATCTCGCGCACCTGCGCCGGCGCCAGCTCACGGTCGAACACGAGCAGGTCGGCGTCCTCATGGAACGCCAGCGACACCATCTCCTGCAGCTTGCCCTCACCCACCAGCGTGCGCGGGTCAGGGCGCGGCTTGTGCTGCAGGCTGCTGGCGGCCACGACGCCGCCGGCGCTGCGCACCAGCTCTGCCAGCTCTGCCATGCGGGCCTCGGCCTCGAAGGCCCCCTCCTTGCCGGCTATGCCGACCAGCACCGCGCGCTCGGCGCTGCTGCGCCGGGCCTCGCGGGCGCCCGTCTCGCGCTGGATCTCCTCCTCGAGGGCGCGCACGCGGGCGAGTATGTCTGTCTGCTCCAGCTCCCGCATGCTCATCGGACCCTCTATGAGCCAGTCCTCTTCGTCGGCCCCAGTCGGAGCGACGAACGCCAGGTAGGTGGGGCCGACCTGCAGGCCGGCGGCGTCGTTCTTGCCACCGCCGGCAGAGGAGACGTCGAACGCCACCATGGCGTCGAGCCTGTTGAGGAACAGGGTGGTGAGGTCGGCGGGCGAGAGGCCACCCGGCTTCGTGTGGGTGTGAACCAGGCGCAGGCCGTACAGGCGCGCCTCCGCCTCGCCGTGCAGTTCGGGGATAGGCGTCTCGGCGGCGTCACCGACCGCCACGGTCATCACTCTGCCGCGGCGATCCAGCAGGAGGCTCACCCCGCGGTTCATCTCGAGCGCCAACTCGCCCATGGCGCGCGCCAACTCGTTGGTGAGGGCGGCCTCGGGCGGTACGCGGCGGCGATAGAGGTTGCTCAGGCGTTTGACTTGGTTCTTCTTCAGGCCCGACGTTCTGCCGTGAACCTTCTCGATGGTCTTGCTCCTCTCCGCTCGCGGGTGGCGGCGACTGCCTAGGCGCGGGCAAGGTGCCGCGCGCCGCCGGTTCAGGATGCGGTTGGCTCAATATTAGCGCCCCAGGGGTGCGTGCTAGGCTCGCCACGATGCGCGCACCACTCACCTCGCTTCGTGCACTGCGCCTGACCGTGCTGCTGGCGGCGTTCGCCGCGCTGCCCTTCGCCTCTGCGCAACTCGGCCTCAGCGCCAAGGCGTTCGTGCTCGACGAGGAGTTGTACGTGGAGGCCGCGCCGCTCGCGCGGGCGCTCGGTGTGGTGGTCCAGCTGGACGACAGCGTGCTCACGTGGCGTGGGCCGTTCGGCCCCGTGACCATGTTCGCCAGCTCGGCCACCGTTCTGGCGCAGGTGCCCGGTCGGCCGGGTTCGACCGACGTGACGCTGATGGCGCCGGTGCTGGACCTGGACTCCGGCTGGTTCGTGCCGCTCGACGCCTTCCCCCTGCTGGGAGTGGAGGTCCCGACCGACTCCATGAGGCCGGCTCAGCTCGACATGCCGGACGGGCGCTCCGTGGAGCTCGAGTACGTGACGCTAGAGAGCGTGGGCCTGACGCCCAACCGCAGCTCGGGGGTTGACGCGGCGGTCGTGCACTACTCCGGACGCGCCAGCTGGGAGGCCACCGAGGAGCCGCTTGTGGGCGTGAGGTTCTTCGACGGTGACGGCGTGAGCCTGCTCCTGGTCGACCTGGCGCTGGTACCCATCGCGCGACCGGAACTGACCGCCGACGTGGACAAGGTCCTCGAGCAGGCTCGTGCGGCGGGCAGCGACCACGTGCTCCTCTTGCTGGTCACGGCGGTCGCAGAGCTTCCCTGGAACCCGGCGCTCGTGTTCACGCAGGACGACCGCCGCCTGGAGGTCCGGCCGCCTTACCGCATGTTCATCGAGTCTGGCGACGAGGGCGGGGTAGCGCCCGACGCGCCCGTGCTGGGCGCCGTGCTCTTGCCCAACACCTTCAGCCTGTACCGCCCCATGCATGTGTCGTGGGCCGGGGCGCAGGCCGAGGTCCGCTTCCGGCGCTAAACTTGTCTGCATAGGGGGCGTGGCCGGCGAGCCGTGCCAGGCCGCTACATCCCACCGGAGGTTCAGATGTCGGTAGTCATCTCGTCCGCCGCCCGCACGCCCATCGGGGCGTTCCAGGGGGCGTTCTCGTCGCTGAAGGCCAGCCAGCTTGGCGCGGCCGCTATGAGGGAGGCCGTCAGACGAGCCGACCTGGGTCCGGGCGACGTGGAGCAGGTGTTCATGGGCAACGTCTTGCAGGCCGGACAGGGCCAGGCGCCCGCCAGACAGGCCGCCCTCTTCGCCGGCCTGGACCAGGGCGCTCAGTGCGTGACGCTCAACAAGATGTGCGGCAGTGGGCTCGAGGCCATAATCCAGGCAGCGCGTGCCTTGAAGGCCGGCGACGCGAAGATAGCAGTGGCCGGCGGCATGGAGTCTATGACCAACGCACCGTACCTCGTGCCCGGCGCCCGCGGCGGCCTGCGGCTCGGCAACGCCCAGATCATCGACTCGATGGTGCTGGACGGCCTCTGGGACGTTTACAACGACAAGCACATGGGCTCGTGCGCCGAGCTGTGCGCCGGCAAGTACACCTTCACGCGCGAAGCGCAGGACGAGTACGCCGAGCGCTCGTACCGCCGCGCTCAGGACGCCATCAGCACCGGTGCCGCTGCCGCGGAGATAGTGCCGGTGGAGGTGCCGGGCCGCAAGGGCCACGTGACGCTGGTCGAGCATGACGAGGGTCCGGCGCAGGTGGACTTCGAGAAGATGCGTGGCCTGCGGCCCGCCTTCGAGAAGGACGGCACCGTGACCGCGGCGAACGCCAGTACCATCAACGACGGCGCCGCAGCTCTTGTGGTCACGACCGAGGCCGAGGCCGAGAGGCGCGGCATCCCCGTGCTGGCCAGGGTGCTCGGTTACGCGGGCAGCGCGGCGCAGCCGGAGTGGTTCACCACTGCCCCCGTCGCCGCCATGCGCGCCCTCTACGACCGGCTCGGCTGGCAGCCCGGTACGGTCGATCTGTACGAGATCAACGAGGCGTTCAGCGTCGTACCCATGGCGGCCATGGCCGAGTTCGGCCTGCCGGCCGAGAAGGTGAACGTGCTGGGCGGCGCCGTGGCTCTCGGCCACCCTATCGGCGCCTCGGGCGCGCGCATCGTGGTCACGCTGCTCAACGCGCTGAAGGCCGCGGGCGGCAAGCGGGGCATGGCCAGCATCTGTATCGGCGGGGGAGAGGCCCTCGCCATGGCCGTCGAGCTGGTCTAGCGCGC
>JBIQNJ010000079.1:0-10790 GCA_044462445.1 Truepera radiovictrix
CGGTCGGCCTCACCGCCATCACCGATGACGTGATGGAGAAGACCATCGTCTACGACATCGGTGACCCGAAGCCGTTCCGTCAGGTGTGGAACATCGTGCTCACGCTCAACGACCTCGACTACGTGCTACTGGACAACGACGTGATCGTCGTGGGCTCCCCCGCGTCGGTCAACAGGCTGCGCTCGCCTGCGGCCGCGGCCGCCCCCGAAACCGCAGCGCAGCCCACGGCATCGACGCTGGAGCAGCGCTTCTACCGCGTCAACTCCGACCCGGAGCAGGTCGTCTCGATACTTGAGAGCTCCGTCCGTGGCATCGACGTCCAGGCGCTACCCGGCGTGCAGAGCATCGTGGTCGTCGGCACCCCGGAGCAGCACGACCGCGTCCGCAGCGTGCTTGATCAGTTCGACACGGTCGCCGAGCAGGTGGCGCTGGAGCAGCGTACTTACCTGCTCTCGAACGCAGTCGCCGAGGACCTGGCGGCCGTACTGACCGCCACGGGCGTCGTTCCTAACGGCGAAGAGAGCACGCGCCTCGACGAGTTCACGGTGGTTCCCGACAAGCGCACCAACAGCATCATCGTCACGGGCAGCGCCAGCGTTCAGGCCCGCCTCGCACAGCTGATCCCGCAGCTCGACCAGGCCCGCAAGCAGGTCAACGTGCAGGTGCGCATCCAGGAAGTGGCTCACAGCGTGTCTTACGACCTCGGCCTCGACCTCACCGGCGGCTTCGGTCAGATGGCCGCTAGCATCCTGGACACGGGCCTGAGCTTCGTCTTCAACAGCGCCGCCGCCGTCTCGAGCTTCAACATCGGCGCCATCCTCGACGCCCTCGAGACCCAGGGTCTCTCCCGCCGTGTCGACGACGGCACCATCACCGTCCTAGATAACCAGACCGGCACCATCCAGTCGGGCGGCACCATCTTCATCAGCATCGCCGGCTCGGCCGAGAACATCGAACGCGAGATACCTTACGGCGTCCAGCTTGAGATAACCCCTCGGGTAGCCAACGACGGCAGCGTGACCTTGAACATCATCGCGCGGGTGGAAGACGTGCTGTCTACGACCAACGACCCGTCTTACCTGAACCTCAGCACGCGCGCCGTCACCTCCACCATCACCCTGCAGCCCGGGCAGACCGCCCTCCTCGGCGGCCTCATGCAGAGCAACTTCACGATGAGCAAGAAACGCATCCCGGTGCTCGGTGCTATCCCCATCATCGGCGAGCTGTTCGGCTCCACCGTGTCTGAGGACGAGAAGACCGACCTGCTGCTCATCGTCACGTCTCAGGTCATCGACTGAGCGTAGCTGAAGGCCCGCCTGGGTCTCGCTAGAACAAGGTTCACCGCCTTACCGCCCGGCCCCGAAGCCGGGCGGTTCCTCATGCCGGCCGGGGCAGCCGCAGCGGGCTCCGGCCGTTCTCGTGGGGCCGTGCCCCCTCCCCTTCTGGCGCCAGTTAAGCGCGTGCTACGCTTTGCGGATGCTTAGGTTCCTTACAGCCGGAGAGTCGCACGGACCGGCGTTAACGATCATCGTCGACGGCGTGCCCGCCGGACTGCCCATAGAGGCCGAGCAGCATATCGACCCGTGGCTCCGCAGGCGCCAGAGCGGCTACGGGCGTGGGCAGCGCATGATCATCGAGCAAGATCGCGCCTCCTTCAAGGGCGGCGTGCGGGCCGGTCGCACTACGGGCGCTCCCGTGGCGTTAGAGATAGTCAACAGAGACTTCCAGAACTGGCTGGAGATCATGTCGCCACTGCCCGGCAACGAACCGCGCAAGCGCGCGCTCACCGAGCCGAGGCCGGGCCATGCCGACCTGAGCGGCGGCATGAAGTTCGGCCACAAGGACCTGAGGGACGTCCTGGAGCGCGCCAGCGCCCGTGAGACGGCTGGGCGCGTGGCGGCGGGCGCCGTGGCCCTAAGGCTGTTGGACGAGCTTGGCATCCAGTACTGCGCCCGCGTTGTGAGCATGGCGGGTATAGCTTGCGACGGCGGCATGGACTGGAGCCGTGTGGACGACCTCGATGCCAGCCCGCTGCGCACCTTCGACCAGGAGGCCGAAGACCGCATCATCGACCGCGTTGACGAGGCGAAGCAGAACGGCGACACCATCGGCGGCATCGTCGAGGCGCGCTTCAGGGGCCTGCCCGTCGGGCTGGGCACGTACACCCAGTGGGACCGCAAGCTGGACGGTCGTCTGGCTCAGGCCGTCATGAGCATCCAGGCCATGAAAGGCTGTGAGATCGGCGACGGCTGGCACGCAGCCACGCAGCCGGGCAGCCGGGTGCATGACGCCATCGTGGGCGAAGGTGGCGGCCGCTACGGGCGCGCCAGCAACCGCTCAGGAGGCCTGGAGGGCGGCATGACCAACGGCGAGGACCTCGTGGTTCGCGCCGCCATGAAACCCATAGCTACCCTGATGCAGCCCCTGCAGACCGTAGACGTGGTGAGCCACGAACCGGTAGCGGCGTCTCGTGAGCGTTCCGACGTAACGGCCGTGCCTGCCGCCTCCACCGTGGTGCTGGCCATGTGCGCCATCGTCGTTGCAGACGCCGTTCTCGACAAGTTCGGGGCAGACACGGTGCGTGAGGTCAGCCAGAGCCTCGCCGCCTATCGCGAGTACACCGCGGCCTACTGACGTGCAGGCTTCGCGCCCACGCCACTTCCCCCCCGAGCGCGTAGTGACCTGGGTGGCGATGGCAGGGTTCATGGGCACCGGCAAGAGCCGTATAGGCTGGGAGCTCAGTCGGCGCCTGCAGCTCACCTTCGTAGACACCGACAAGGTCATCGAGCGCGTCAGCGGCATGCGCGTGGCCGATGTGTTCGAGTTCTACGGCGAGGGCGTGTTCCGTGACTACGAGACGGAGGTCATACGGCGCTGCATCCGGCTCGACGAGGTGGTGGTGTCCACCGGTGGCGGCACGGTGATGCGGCCGGAGAACCGGGCGCTGCTCCTCTCGCGCGGCCCGGTGGTGGTGCTCTCAGCCAGCGCCGAGACCGTGTACAAGCGCACCCGGCGCCATCGCCGGCCTCTGCTGGAGCAGGGCGGAGACCCACTGGAGCGCATCCGCCAGCTGATGGTGAGCAGGCAGAGCGCCTACGACGACGTGGCCACCATCCGCGTGTCGACCGACGGCCGGAACTCTGGCGACGTCGTGGAGGAGATCGTGGCTAAGCTCGTCGAGTGGCACGAGAAGCAGCTGCAGGGGCGGCTAGGCTCGTGACTGGGGTTCACACGGTCACAGTTCCGCTGGCGCGGCCCTATGAGGTGCATGTCGGACCAGGGGCCCTCTCTGCCCTGCCCCGCTTGATAGCGCAGCAGGCCGTAGCGGTCATCAGCGACACCAACGTGGCCGGGCACTACGCCGCCGGGGTGGTGGCGTCGTTAGAGGCCGCCGGCAAGCGCGCCGAGCTTCTCACCGTGCCCGCCGGGGAGGCCAGCAAGTCGCTCGCCCGTTACTCGGAGCTTCTGCACGCCCTGGCCGCCGGCGCCTTCCCGCGCGACGGGGCCGTCGTGGCCCTGGGCGGCGGCGTGGTCGGCGACCTGGCCGGTTTCGTAGCCGCCACCTACATGCGCGGCGTGGCGTTCTATCAGGTGCCGACATCGCTGCTGGCCATGGTGGACGCCAGCGTGGGTGGCAAGACGGGCATCGACCTGCCGACCGGCAAGAACCTGGTGGGCGCCTTCTGGCAGCCGCTGGCGGTGGTAGCCGACGTCGACGTGCTGCGCACCCTGCCAGAGCGCGAGTTCCGGCAGGGCACCGTGGAGCTGGTGAAGCACGGCTTGCTCGCCGATCCTCAACTTCTTGAGACGTTCCAGAACGGCTGGACACAGCACCTGGCATCTGAAGTGCTGGCCGGTGCCGTTATGCGCAACGTGATGGTGAAGGCGCGCGTGGTGGCGGCCGACGAGCGCGAGGGAGGTCAGCGCGCGCACCTCAACCTGGGTCACACGCTAGCGCACGCCCTCGAGGCAGCCAGCCGGCAGCGCCTGGCGCACGGCGACGCCGTGGCCTACGGCCTCGTCTACGCCGCCCTGCTGGCGCGGCGCCGCGGCTACGCGGACTTGACGCCGCAGGTGCTCGAGCTGTTCAACTGGGTGTTGCCGGGCCCCTTGCCGCTCAGCGACTTCACCGAGCTGTTCGAGTTCATGCAGCGTGACAAGAAGGTGGCGGACGGCCAGGTGCGCTTCGTGCTGCTGGAGGACGTGGGTCAGCCAATCGTGGTGAACGACATCGGCTTCCCGGAACTCGAACGCGCCTACAACGAGCTCAAGAAGATTGTGGCCTAGGAGAGCTGCTCGTTAGGATATGGGCATGATCCTGGTTCTGAACGGACCCAACCTGAACCTGCTAGGCAGCCGCGAGACCGACGTGTACGGCGTCACCACCCTTGCCGACGTCGAGCAGCGCTGCGTGGACCTGGCCCACGAGCTGGCCAGCAGTGCCGTATGCCGCCAGAGCAACCACGAGGGCCAGCTCATCGACTGGTTGCACGGCGCTGCCGCCGAGGGGTTCACCGGCGTGGTCCTCAACCCGGGCGGCTTCACCCACACCAGCGTGGCCCTGCGTGACGCCATCGCCGCTATACCCATGCCGGTGGTCGAGGTTCACATCAGCAACGTGCTTAAGCGCGAGCCGTTCAGGCACGTGAGCCTCACCGGCGCCGTATGCGCGGGCAGCATCATGGGGCTCGGCGTCTCGGGCTACGAGCTGGCCATCAGGTACCTGCTCAGGCGCTGAGGCGCTAGCCGCGGAGGAAGTTGCTAGTGTCGCCGTCTTCCACCGGCGGCAGGTCTGCCAGCGAGGCCAGGCCGAACTCGAGGAGGAACTTCGGGGTGGTGCCGTAAAGCAGAGGCCGCCCTACCACCTCGCGCTGCCCCACTACCCGCACGAGGTCGCGCTCCTGCAGCGTCTCCAGCGTGCTGGAGCACGACGCCCCTCTCGCAGCCTCAAGCTCGCCCCTGGTCACCGGCTGGTGGTACGCCACCAGCGCCAGCGTCTCCAGCGACGCCTGGCTGAGCGGCGGCAGGGGCGGCGGCGACATGATGGCGGAGAGGGCGGGCAGCAGAGCGGGTTGCACCACGAGACGATAGCCGCCTGCAACATGATCGATCTGGATGCCCAGGTCGGCCTCGGCCAGCGCTTGCTGCAGGCCGTTGATCTGCCGCCGCACGGCGTCTGCGCTCACGCCGAGCAGGGTCATCAGCTCGCGTGTGCCCAGCGGGCCGTCATGAGCCAACAGGGCGGCGCACAGCAGCGCCTTGGTTCCGTTCCCGGCCGATGTCACCGGTCAATCGTGTCAGGCGTCGGCGGGGGTGTCAAGGCCGGCCGGTGGTTACCTGCGGCGCCAGATGCCCCTTACGTCTCATCCACAGTTCGAACGGCACGGTCACCAGCGGCGGTACCGCCACCACCAGCGCCACGACCGTGAGCCGCGCCGACCACTTCAGCGCGCGTGAGGCCACGAAGGTCACCCAGACGTAGAGCATGAACGCCAACCCGTGCAGCCGCCCGAACAGCGGCACCAGGTTGTCGTCCAGCCCCATGACGTACTTCTGGTACATACCGACGAGGAGACCGGTCCAGGTGACGGCTTCGACGAGCGCCACAGCCATGAAGGCGTAGCCGACCGGGGCGATGTTGCGAGCTGGTGTGGTTGCGTCTTCGGTCATGGTTGTCATTACTCCCTGTTCGTAAGTTCTTCTCCTGGCCAAAGGCCGTTGTTGCCTGTCACGTTCAGCGCCCCGTCTCCCACCTCGGAAACCATCAGGTGGAGACGATGTAGCGCAGTTCACCGAAGGCGCGGTCGAGCACCTCGCCGCTGCCGCTAGCGCGGAGCGCGCGCTCTACCTCGGCGCCCATCTCCCTGTTCCCGCTAACGTACAGCCAGCCGCCCTCGGCCAGAAGCTGTGTCAGGCGCGCCGCGTCTACTTCATCGGTGACTCTACGGGGCGCCGTGGTAACTCTGAGGCCCTCGAGCGCACCGGCCTCGACGAAAGACTCCAACTCGGCCATCACCCACGGTGCCGGCCGTTTGTCTCCCAAACCCCATATCAACTCAACCGCCTGCCGACCAGCGCGCAGGGCAGCGAAGACGGCCGCCGCGCCGGAGCCCGTGACCAGCGCTGTTCCCTGCCCCACGGCCGGCAGGCGGTGCGGGTGCGGGAACACCCAGGCTAACAGTTCCTCGCCGGCCCGTAGCCGTTGCAGGAAGGCCGCGGCGCGCTGCGGCCAGTCGCGTCTGTAGGTGACCTGCAGCCGCACCGCACCGGGCTCGGCGTGCGACGCGGTGTAGAGCCTCGGCACGATGCGGGGTGTCCTATGCAGTCTGGCGCTGGCGCCCTTCCCGAAGTCGTACACCTCGCTCAGCAGCTGCGGCGTGGTCGCGCGGGCGAGACGTGAAGACCTGTACGGCAGTGGTGTAGTCCAGTAGCGGGTCCGGTCACCACCACCGCGCGCCGGGGCGGCTGCAGCTACCGCCTCGGGCGCGTTGCGCCAAGCGACGTACAGGAGGTCGGCCGGCTGCACGTTGACGGTCGACGCGAGCGTCAACTCCATGACCTTCGAGGTGGCGCTCTCCGCCAGGGTACGGCTCTCGATCACCGTGAACACGCCTGGGTCACCCCTCAGGGTCTGGCGCACCTGCTTACGGTAGCGCGGGAAGGCGCGCTCGCGCGGCGTGTCGGGGCCACCCGGCAGATGCAGCCACGCGAGCCTCGCAGGGTCCAGCAAGCGCGAGACTAAGGCCTCGCGCCAGCCGATCGGCCGCCCCTCGGCCCTGCTCACGTCGTGGCGGAAGCGTCAGACGGCGCGGGCTCTACCACCGGCCGCGCCTGCATCCAACTGCCTTGCAGCCATCGTCCTAGCAGCAGGCCCGCCTTCACGGCCTCGGCGGCGGCCAGTGCCCAGAACACCCCGGCGATGCCCATCCCGAGCCGCTCGATGAAGAACCACGAGAGCGGTACCAGAATCAGCGCGCTGGTGGCGATGGAGTACGCCATGGGAACGTTGACGTCGCCGGCAGACCGGAGGGCGCCGTACACCACGGCGGTCAGCGCGGAGAAAGGCAGGAGCACGATGCTTATCAGAAGGGCCTGCTTGGCACCGGCGACCGTGGCGGCGTCGGCTCCGAAGATCGAGAGGGCGGCGTCCGCTGCGAAGTAGAGCAGCGCGGCCAGCGCCGCTGCGCTGAGGGCGGCTACCACCGCCGTCCGCACCGTGCGGGCCTGGGCGGCGCGTTGCTCGCGCGAGCCGATGTCCCAGCCGACTATCGTCTCGTTGCCCTGCGCCAACGCGAGTATCACCCCGGTGACGAGCGCGGTGAGCGTGAGCGCGTAGGAGCGCGCGTTGATGATCTCGGTGCCCAGCCGGTTCATGAAGGCCACGGTGACCACGATCGCTAGGTTGTAAGCGCCGTTCTCCAAAACAGTGGGTACCGACAGGCGCGCCATCGTCGGGAGGTACTTGCGCCTGCTCTCCGAAGCGCCCTCTGGCCGCTTGCCGAAGAACAGGCTCACGCCGGCCGAGCGCAGCAGCATGAACTCGAGGATGGCGACGCCGATGCCGCGCACGAGCAGGGTAGGCAACGCGGCGCCCACGGCACCGAGATCGAGCACGAGGACGAACAGGAAGAGGAGCGCCACGTCTACGACGTTGACGATGACACCGAGGATGAGGATGGAGAGCGTTCTGCCGTAGGCCCGTAGGGCCGCCGTGGCCGCCACGATATAGGCGTTGAACGCGAGGCCGAGCGCGACCACCCATAGGTAGCGGTTCGCCTCCGGGACGATAGTAGCCGGGGTGTTGACCGCGTTGACCAGCGTGGGGCCGAACACCGCGATGAACACTGCCATGACGACGCCCAGGAGGGCGCTGGCCGCCAGCGCCGTGCGTGTGGCCGCCTGCGCTCTTTCGGTCGCTCCGGCGCCCAGGAGCTGTGCCACGACGACGAGCGCGCCGATGCTGAACAGCACCGAGACGTCGTAGAGCACACCCAAGAGCTGATTGGCGGTGGCCACCGCGGCGTTGAGGTCCGGCGATGCGGCGCTGAGGATGACGACGTTGCCAAGCGCGCCTGCCAGCGTAAGGAACGTCACGACAACGAGGGGCCAGCTGAGGTTCAGCATCGACTTGCGGACGAAGGTGGTTTTAGGCCTGCTCACGCTGTTCGCTCCAGGACGAGGGGTGACTGCTGCGGGCAGTTATACCAGAGTTGTACGCTCGGGATTCAGGGTCGGGCGGCCTGCGTCCCTGACCGGACCTGGCGCGGCGCTTCCACCTCTATCCATCGTCGTGGCGGCGAAGGCTATCGCTAGCGCCACCTGACTGACCGGACCTGGCGCGGCGCTTCCACCACAGCCGGCTTTGAGCACTTGCCGGATGCGGCGCAGCGGCTTACAGTGCCACACCAGTGGCTCACCAGGTCATCATCTCAAGGGGGCGCATAGCAGACCGGACGCCGGGAGCGATAGGCGGCGCCGTCCTGCTGGGTAGGGCTCTGGCCACGCGCCTGGAGTGCGAGCCGGTAGAGTGCGGCCGTCCGGAACCGGCCCGCGTAGACGACTATGCCTCCGCCTTGAGGGCGGCCGAACCGAACCTGCGAGAGCTGGCGCACGCCGTCTCGACCGCCGCGGGCCACGGCAAGGTGCCGCTCGTGGCTGGCAATAAGTGTCCGGTCGCCCTCGCGACGGTGCCCGTGGCCGCGGCAAATAACCGGGACCTAGTCGTGGTCTGGCTCGATGCTCACGGCGACTTTCACACGCCCGCCACCACAGCATCCGGTTACCTGGGCGGCATGGTGCTGTCTGCCGTATGCGGTCTGTGGGACAGCGGCCACGGTGCCGGCGTGGAGCCGAGGAACGTGGTGCTGGTGGGCGCGCGCGCCATAGACCCCCCGGAGCAGGCCCTGCTTGAGGGGGCCGGGGTGACCGTCCTGGCGCCCGAAGAGAGCACCCCTGAGAGGCTCGCCGGCTTCGTAGGCCCCCGGCCCGTCTGGGTGCATCTCGATCTCGACGTGCTGGAACCCGGCATCGTGCCGTTGGATTACGAGGTGGGTGGCGGCCTCGACGCTGCGCAGGTCTCGGCCCTTCTGGCGGCGCTGGAGCCAAGCAACATCGTGGGCGCCGAGGTGATGGAGTTCGAGTCGCCTCTCGACCCGGCGCGGGTGCACACCGCGACCGCTCTCGACGCCGTGAGCCCCGGTACGCGTACGGCAGCGAGCATCTCGAGTGTGCTGTCGATGCTCGAGCCCTTACTACCGGCCCGGGGCGGCTAGCCTGAACGGCTGCACTTGGTCCGCAGGCGCGGCTCTGGTCAGTGCCGCCGCAGCTTCGCGGCCGTGGGGTGGATGCGCATGACCAGCACCTCAGCCTTCCGCTGGGGCTCCCGGGTCAGGCGCGCCTCCAGCCCGACTATCACCTCGCCGGGCGGCGCCGGCAGCTCCACCGCCTGCACCACCGCACCGATGTCGGCCGCCGGCCACGGTCCATACTGCGTGCCCAGCCAGCCGGACGCGCCGCCGGCCTGGGTGTAGTCGGACTGCACCGCGGCCGCCGCAAGGTTCAGGGCACCCTCCAGCTCCTCACGCGCGACCACCGCGGACAGGCGTGAGCGTGCCGCCAGTGAGTCGAGTGAGGCGGTGAAGAGCGTCGCCAATGCCACCGCCCCTATGACCAGGAGCGCACCCAGCACCGCAACCAACACGAAGCCGTGGTGCTGCGCAGGTCTTGGCAGCGCTGCGGCGTTCACGGCCCCGCCACCACTGTCCCGTGCGGCACCTCCAGCATCACTACGCTGACCTCGCCCCGCACTTCCAGTTCGACCCGCAGCGCCCGCACGGCGGTGCCCGCGAGCTGCGAAAGACCTACTACCGTGCCGCTGGCGGTGATGCCTCCAGTTATCGTCAGCCGCTCCACACCCGCCACCCAGGGCTGCCTGGCGCTGGCGCCCCCAGCGCTGCCGCTGCGCCGGTACAGTTGCGGCTGTCCCTGGCCGTCGACGCCGGCTTCGAACGTCAGGTCCCGCGCTACCGGTGCGCCGCTCACGCGGTCGTCGACGTAAGTCAGCCGCAACGAGTGACCGGTGGCGGAGGCGCCTACGCGAAGCCCGCCCGCCAGGAACTGTTGCGCGGTCTGCCCGGCCGGCAGCCCGACCAGGGTGCTGTCCGCCGGTGCGGGCCAAGGCGCCGAACCGGCCAGCAGCAGTTCCTCTCTCAGCAGGTCTGCGGCCAACCTGAGGGTGGAGCCCGCCTCCACTGCCTCGTCAGACGCCGAGTGCGCGCGCCTGGCGGTGGCCAGTTGGCCCGCGACCAGCAGGAGCAGCAGCGCGCCGATGGCGGCAGCCACCAGGGTCTCAACAAGCGTGAACCCGGCACGCATTGGCCACACCCCTGCGGCGCCCTGCTCGTTCACGGCGTCCCTCCCGGGAGGTCGTAGCGCACCGTCCGGGCGGTGAGGGCGGGCCCGTTAGGCGCCGTTACCTGCACCCGCACAGACCACAGGTCACAGGGAGACGCCGTGCCGAGGCAGCTGACGACCACACTGCAGTCCCGATCGGGCGGCAGCTGCCCGACCTGGCATGCTCCCGAGGCCGGAGCGGGACCGAGGCGTTGGAACAGCAGTTCCTGCTCCACGGCGGTGGCCAGTATGTGCAGCTGCCGGTTGTTCCGCTGGGCGCGTAACGCCTCCAGCTGAACGGACGCCAGGGCGGCTCCTGCGACGGCCAGTACTGCCATGGCCACGAGCGTCTCGACGAGCGTGACCCCATGCACCCTTACGCTCGGACGCCGGCCACC
>JBIQNJ010000080.1:0-10502 GCA_044462445.1 Truepera radiovictrix
GGGCGGTGGTTCGTCCGACGCCGCCGCAGTACTGCGCGCGCTGCACCGCAGCGACGGCGAAGCACAGCCAACTGGTCGACCGCTCGTGAGCGCAGCCGAGCTGCAGGCTCTCGCCCTGGGCCTCGGTTCCGACGTATCGTTCTTCCTGGCGTCTACGGCGGCGGTGGCGCGGGGCCGGGGCGAGAGGCTCGCTCCGGTGAGCGTGCCGCCACTAGAGCTGGTGCTCGTCAACCCGCGCATAGCTATAAGTGCGGCCGCCGCCTACCGCGAGCTGGTGGGCTTCACGCCGCGCCTCCGCGAGGCGCGTGCGTTGGACCGCTGGCATGAGGGGCTGGACCCGGGGTGGTCGAACGGTCTTCAGCCGGGCGTGCTGCGCATGCACCCCGAGCTGCGCGAGGTTCTGTCAACGCTCCGGGCGGCGGGTCTTAAGGGCGTGCTCATGTCTGGCAGCGGGGCGACCTGCTTCGGGCTGGCGCGCGCGAGGGAAGAGGCTGAGAGCTCGGCAGCCGAGATCGCCGTGGCTCATCCCGAGTGGTGGGTTGCGACGACCACCACGCTCGCCTGAACCGCGCTCTGCCATGCTCAAGGGCTATCTGGGCTCAGGGAGGTCGTCGTCCCCGCGCTGGAAGTGGCGGGCCTGCTCCACGTCGTCCTGCACCAGCATGTCCTCACCGGCCAACGACTCCACATGGTGGCGCAGCTCGTGGGTGAGGGTCTCCCACGCCTCCTCCTCCCAGTCGAACTCGGGGTCGTTCTCCGCCAGCGCGGCGAACGAGCCGTAGTAGATGGCGACGTGGCGGCCGAGACCCTCGCCGTGGCCGAGGAAGTCGGCCGGCCCTGGGTCGAGGTACTCGCCCAGGCGCACTACGTCCTCGTAGCCTTCCTCCTCGCGCACTTCCGGAAGCACGTGAACGCCCTGCAGCCCCTCCATGAACTCCGGTGGTATCTCCTCCACCATCTCCTCGATGAGCCGGCGGAACTGCTCGAACGTCATGCCACGACGTCGGCCAGGTTCACCGGCCCACCACGCTCCGCGCTGGCGTAGGCGGCCAGGATGATGCGCACCGCTTCGCGCCCGTCTTCGCCGCGGCACACCACCGGGCCCTGCCCCTGCACGGCCCTGACGAACGCCATGACGTGCCGCGTATGCGGGCCCGCGCCCGTGAAGGAGTACTCGGCCACGTCCGTCTTGTCCCAGGTGCCGCCGGGCGACTGCCGGTAGGAGTGCCTCAAAGTGGGCGGTCCGTAGCGGTTGGTGCTCTCAAGGGCGCCCTCGGTGCCGTACACCCAGAAGCCCTCCTCCCAGCCCGTCGCCGTCCAGGCGGTCTCGATGAGCCCGATGGCGCCGCTCTCGAACTCGAGGCTGGCGTGGGCCGTGTCTTCCACCTGGATGTCGTACTTGAGCGTCGCCGTTCGGGCGTACACCGAGCGCACGTCGCCGCCCAGGAAGCGCGCTAGGTCTGCCAGGTGGCAGCCGTTGTCGAGCAGGGTGCCGCCGCCGGCCACCGCGCGCGTGGCGAACGTGGCGCCCACGGTGCTCTTGCCGCCCCAGTCGTGCCCCTGCCGCAGCCTGATGCTGGTCACGCGTCCGATGGCGCCTGCGTCGATGAGCTCACGCGCCTTCATGGCTGGCCCGCTGGAGCGTAGCTGGTGGTTGACCATGAGGGTCACGCTGGCCGCTGCGCAAGCCTCGATCATGTCGTCGGCGAGTCCGATATCGAGGGCGAAGGGCTTCTCGGACAGCACGTGCACGCCGGCCGCTGCGGCCGCCAGCGTGGCCGGGTGATGGACGGCGGTGGGTGCGGCCACGCTGACGACCTCGAAGCCGCCGACCGCGAACATCTGCGCCATGTCGGTATAGGCACGTTCCACCTGCCACTGCTGCTGGCGCCGTGCCAGGGCGTCCGGGTTGAGGTCGCACAGCGCCACCACCTCTACGCCGGCGGCCCGGTAGCCCTCGTAGTGGCTGGCGCTTATGCCGCCGGTACCGACGATGGCGGCCCGCAGCCCGTGGCTCACTTATCGCCCCTGTTCAGCTCATGCTCCTTGCCCCAGTTGGGTACGCTCTCCAGCGGCGCAGTCATGGGACAGCCCTTGGTGGAGCGGCGCAGGTGCGGCGCCACGTACACGGCCGCGTTGGCGAGTATGGTCTGAACGTTCTCGTCGTGATAGGTGGGGAAGGTCTCGTGACCAGGACGGAAGTACACCACCGTGCCGTGGCCGCGGCGCCAGAGGCACAGGCTGCGGAAGACCTCGCCGCCCTGGAACCACGACAGGGCCAGTAGCTGGTCGGGCTCGGGCACGTCGAAGCGCTCGCCGTACATCTCCTCCTGCGGCAGCTCGAACATGTCTGGCACGCCCCGCATGATCGGGTGGCCGGGGGCTATGTTCCAGATGCGCTCCTTCTCGTCGGCCTCGCGCCACTTGAGCGAACAGTTGGTGCCGAGCAGCCTGTGGAACACGCGGGCGTTGTGGCCGGAGTGCAGCACTATGAGGCCCATGCCGGCCAGCACCGCCTGCTGCACGCGCTCCACCACCGCGTCGGACACCTCGTTATGGGCCACGTGCCCCCACCACAGCAGCACGTCCGTCTCGTCTATGAGCTCCTGGCTCAGGCCGTGATCGGCGTCCTGCCTCAGTGTGGCGGTGGTCACCGTGGCGCCCGTGCGCCCCTCAAGCGCAGCGGCGATGGCGCCGTGGATGCCGTCCGGATAGATGTCTGAGACGACCTTGTTGTTGACCTCGTGGATGTACTCGTTCCACACGGTTATGCGCAGGTCCTGCACTGGAGCCTCCTGAAAGGCGTGGTTATCTTGGCGCCACCGCTTGTGGCCGCGGCGCCGGCCTTCGAAGCGCTGCGGCTTCGAGTTCAGTCGGTCACAGCGCCGGTGGAGGCGCTGGACACCTGGCTGGCGTACTTGGCCAGCACTCCGCGCGTGTAGCGCGGTTTGGGCTGCACCCAGGCGGCACGCCTGGCGGCCAGCTCCTGCTCCGAGACCTCGAGCTGGATGAGGTTCTGCTGGGCGTCGATGGTGATGAGGTCGCCCTCCTCGACCAGCCCGATGGGCCCGCCGACGAACGCCTCGGGCGCCACGTGCCCCACCACGAAGCCGTAGGTGCCACCTGAGAAGCGGCCGTCGGTGATGAGCCCGACGGAGTCTCCCAGGCCGCGGCCGACGATGGCGCTGGTGGGGGAGAGCATCTCGCGCATGCCGGGGCCGCCCTTCGGCCCCTCGTTGCGGATGACCACGACGTCGCCCGCCTTGATCTGGTCGGCGAGGATGGCCGTCAGGCACTCCTCCTCGCTCTCGAACACGCGCGCTGGCCCCGTGATGCGGGTGTTCTTGAGGCCGGTCGTCTTGGCTACGGCCCCGTCCGGCGCCAGGTTGCCGCGCAGCACGTTGAGGTGGCCGACGGTGTAGAGGGGCTGGTCGAACGGGTGCACCACGTCCTGGCCCGCCGGCGGGGTGCCCGGAACGTTCGCCAGGTTCTCCGCCACCGTCTTGCCGGTGACCGTGAGGCAGTCGCCGTGGATGAGTCCGGCGTCGTACAGCATGCGCATGACCAGCGGTATGCCGCCCACGGCGTGGAGGTCGGTGGCCACGTACCTGCCTGACGGCTTGAGGTCGCAGAGCACGGGGGTCGTGCGCCTAAGCTCCTCGAAGTCGTCGATGGTGAGCTCCACGCCCATGGCGTGGGCGATGGCCAGCAGGTGCAGAACGGCGTTGGTGCTGCCGCCCACAGCCATGATGACGCGGATGGCGTTCTCGAACGCCTTGCGAGTGATTATCTGGCGTGGCGTTATGCCGGCCTCGATGAGCCTGACGAGGGCGCGGGCGCTCTCCTCCGCACTGTCTTTCTTCTCCGGGTCCACGGCCGCCATGGTGCTGGAGTAGGGCAGGGCCATGCCCATGGCCTCGATGGCCGACGACATGGTGTTGGCCGTGTACATACCGCCGCACGAGCCGGCGCCGGGGCAGGCGTGCGTCTCGACGTCGCGGAAGCGCTCGAGCGAGATGCGGCCCGCAGCGTGCGCGCCGACGGCCTCGAACACGCTGACGATGGTGAGGTCCTCGCCATGCAGATGGCCCGGCTTGATGGTGCCGCCGTAGACATAGATGCTCGGGATGTCGAGGCGCGCCAGCGCTATCATGCCGCCGGGCATGTTCTTGTCGCAACCGCCTACCACGAGCATGCCGTCGAGCGACTGCCCGCGGCCGACCGTCTCGATGCTGTCTGCGATGACCTCGCGCGAGACGAGGCTCAGCTTCATGCCCTCCGTGCCCATGGAGATGCCGTCCGAGATGGTGATGGTGCCGAACAGCTGCGGCATGGCGCCCGCGGCCTTGGCGGCGGCGTCTGCGGCCTCGGCCAGCTCACCCAAGCCCAGGTTGCAGGGGGTGATGGTGCTGTGGCCGTTGGCGATGCCGATGATGGGCTTGTGGAAGTCCTCGTCGCTGAAGCCGACGGCGCGCAACATGGCGCGGTTGGGCGCGCGCTGGTCGCCCTGTGTGACTGCGGAGCTTATGCGGTTGGTTGAGGTGGAGGGGTCGCCGGTTTCGGCCATCGTGGCTCCTTTGCGTGATTCTACCCCTGCGGACGGGAGCTCCAAGAACACATGGTCGGCCGGGTCTTCCGGCGGTGCGGCGAACCCGTCCGTGGTCGGAGGGTGCGCAGAACACCGTGCTAGAATCGTGCATGTCGGTCAAGTATGGGCTCCTCGGGCTGCTGGCGCGGCAGGCTCAGCACGGTTACGAACTGAAGCGCAGCTTCGAGCAGTTCACTGGTGGCTTCTGGGAGCTCAACCACGGCCAGATCTACCAGTCGCTCGAGCGCCTGGCGTCGGACGGCCTGGTGAGCTATACCGTCGAGACGATAGATAATGCCCCCGAACGCAAGGTCTACGAGGTAACTGCTAAGGGTCGCGCCGCCCTGGAGCGCTGGCTCGAGCGCAACGACGCGCGCGTGCGGCCGTTGCGCGACGAGCTGTTCGTGCGGCTGGCGGTCATGGCGCATAGGCCGCCGGAGCAGCTGCGCGAGCTGCTGGCTTCTTACAGGCAGACCTACGCGGAGCACATGCGCGAGCTCACCCGCGCGAAGCGCCAGCGTGGCGGCGAGCCCGAGGGCGATGCGCTCGAAGTGGAGCTCCTGCTGCTCGACGCGGCCATCTTCCACTGCGAAGCCGACCTGCGCTGGCTGGATCATTGCGAGGCGCGGCTGGCAGTGAGGCAGCGCAGGGAAGCGAGCTGAGGATGCCAGGGGCCGTCCGCCTCGCGGGCAGCGCGCACTCTCGGGCGGTCAGGTCCGCTAACAGGCTCGAGTTCCGGAGCGTCACGAAAGGTTACGAACGGAGGGGCGGCACTCAGATCGTGCTGAGCGCTATCGATCTGACGGTGGCGCCCGGCGAGTTCGTCGCGCTCACCGGCGCCACGGGCTCGGGCAAGACCACGCTGCTAGAGCTTGCCGCGGGGTTGCAGCGGCCCACCTCCGGCTCGGTGCTGTTCTGCACTGACGTTAACGGGTCAGCCGCCTCGGCCAGCGTAGACCTGGCCTCGCTCAGCGAGGCCAGGCTGGCGCACTGGAGGCTCACCAAGGTGGGCCTGCTGTTCCGCTCCCAGACTCTGGTAGACACGCTTACGGCGGCCGAGAACGTAGCGCTGCCGCTCCTCCTGGCAGGCACTTCCCGCACTCATGCCGCCCGGCGCACCGCGCACCTCCTCGACAGGCTCGGCCTCACGGAACTGGCCGACGACCTCCCCGGTGAGCTCAGCCAAGGGCAGCGCTACCGGCTTGGTGTGGCCAGGGCGCTTGTGAACTCCCCGCAGCTCCTGCTGGCCGACGAACCGACGGCCGGGCTCGACTCGGTGGGCGTCGACGAGATCATGCGCCTGCTCGCCCAGCTCGTCGAGTCAGACGGCTTGACCGTGCTGCTCGCCACGCATGACGCCCGTGCCGCGGCGTACGCCACCCACGCCTACAGACTCGTGCGCGGACGGTTGGAGAGCGCATGAGGGGCGCCGGGGGGTGGCTGTGGTGGCAGGTGCCGAGGATGCTGGCCGTGAGGTACTGGCGCCGCCGCGTCGGACGCCTGCTGCTGACGGTCGCCGGAGCCTCCGCCGGGGTCCTGCTCCTTCTGGCCGTGCTGCTGGTCAACGACGCCCTTGAGCGCACCTACCTGGGCTGGGCCAGGGGTACGGTGGGCTGGAGCGACATCGAGGTCAGTTCCGCCGCTCAGGGCGGTCTCTCCGAGGGCTGGCTGCAGGCGGTACGGCAGCTCCCCGGCGTCGGGGCGGTGGCGCCCGCCATAGAGACGCGCAGCTACGTCTTCAAGGGCGAGGCGGAGGCGTCCGTGACGGTGCGCGGCGTAGACCCCGTGGCGGAGGAGGAGATGAGACCCTTCTCGCTCAGTGCCGGGCGGGGCCTGGCGCCTGGTGATGCGGGCGTGGTCATGCTCTCCTACGCCGCCGCTCTCAGCCTGAACGCGGGGCCCGGTAGCGACGTCGGGTTGATCACGCCGTTCGGTCTGGAGACGCTGCGGGTTGTGGGCGTCTATCACCCCTCGGGTGCGGGCACCGGGTCACCGCGGGCGGCGCTGCTGCCCCTGCCTCAGGCCCAGCGGCTGTTCGCTTATCAGCGGGACCGGATCACACGCATCGACGTGGCCGTGCAGGGTGCCGCCGTTGCCGAGGTAGAGGACGACCTACGGACGCTTCTCGCGTCCGTCGCCACCGTGAAGCAGTCGGGCAGCGCCTGGGCCGATCTGGCGGCAGCCAGCGCGGGTCTGCGCGCGATGCTGTTGCTCACGGGCCTCCTCGGGGTGCTGGCCGCAGGCCTGCTGATCTTCGTGCACGTCCGCATGATGGTGGCGGAGCGCTCCGACGACCTGAGGCTCCTGCAGCACCTCGGCGTGCCTGGCGGGCGGGTACGGCGTTGGCTCGTCACCGAGGTGGGCGTGCTGGTGGTGCTAGGCGCCGTGCCTGCCGTTGCGGCGGCCGCCCCCCTCGCGCGGGCGGTGCTGGCCAACCTGCCGGGTCGGGCGCTGCCGTTCGCCGCCACGGCAGAGGCTCCCCGCCTCGGCTCATCGGTGGTATCGGCGCAGGCTGTGGCCCTCCTCGTGGCGGCCGTGCTGCTCACTCTGGCCGCACGGTACCTGTTGATGACGCTGCTCGGCCGCGTTGCCCAGTGGGCGGCGTCGACGGCCGGGCTCACCCCGTGGCTGCGCGTGGGTGGGCACCTGCTCACGCGGCGTCACGGTCAGGCCGGCACGGTGGCGGCCGTGCTCGCCTTCACCATGGCCGGCATCGTCGGCGTACATGGTGCGGCCGAAGCCAACCGTACCGCTCTCACCCGGTGGCTCGACCGCACCGTCACGTGGGACGCCATCGTGGCCACCGGTTCGGTGACCTCGGGGGTCTCCGTGGCCCTGCCGTCCGGCACGGTGGAACGCCTCGCGGCGGTTCCGGGTGTGCAGTCCGTCTCCGCAGAACGCCGGACGGAGGTGCCCTCCCGCAGCGGGCCCATAACCATGATCGCGCTTACCGGCTTCGGCCAGGAGCTGGGTAACAGGTTCCAGGTGTTGCAGGCGGCCGACCTGACGGGTTCGGCGATGTTGCTGAGGCTGCAGGAGGGTAGGGGTGTCGCCGTGTCCGCGCCGCTCGCCGCGCGGCTGGATCTGTCAGTGGGCGACGTGCTGCCGCTCGCCACCACGGCGGGAGAGAGCGACTTCACCGTCGTGGCGGTCGTGCACGACGCCGGTGGTACCGCGGACGCCGCCTACATCGGCCTCGATGAGTACTCCAGCCTCTGGGGAGATGAGGGCGTCGACTCGGTGGCGCTGCGCCTGTACCCCGGCGCCGAGGCGGGTTCGGTTCTCGACGCCGTGAGCGTGGCGCATATGGGCACACCCCACCAGGTGCCGCTACGCGTCACGCTGGCAGACGCCTACCGCCGGGAGCTGCTCGCAGCCGCGGCAGATTCGTTCAGGGCCGCCCGCTTCATGGCCCTACTGGCGTTCGTTGTCGCTCTGGTGGCGCTCGTCAACTGCAACCTGGCCGCCGCATGGCAGGCGGAGGGCCAACTGCGGGAGTTCCGTGCCATGGGGGTCTCCGGGCGCGCCCTACTCAAGGTGCTCGTCGTAGAGCTGCTGCTCGTCGGCACCGTGGCGACCACGCTGGGCATGGTCCTCGGCACGCTGCTGGTGGGCAGGCTCAGCAGCTCCGCCGCCCTGCCCGTGGGCACCTCGTGGGTGTGGCCCCTAGAGGCGTACGCTTCGGTCGGCGGCCTGGTGCTCGTGGCGGCCGGACTGCTGGCGCTGCTGCTGGCGGCGCGGCAGAGGGTCAGCCTGCGGTAGCGGCGGCCACGCCTAGCTTCGCGATGACGGCGTCCGTGAACGCCTCGGTGCCGCGGGTGCCGCCGAGGTCGACGGTGGGGTCTTCGGCAAGCGCCGCCTGCACGGCCGTCTCTATGGCGACAGCGGCCGGAGCCTGCTCGAGGCTGTGTCGTAGCATCATGGCGGCAGACAGGAGGGTGCCGACCGGGTTGGCTATGCCCTTACCCGCGATGTCGGGCGCGCTGCCGTGGATGGGCTCGTACAGCCCCACCGAGCCGCCGAGGCTGGCCGACGGCAGCAGCCCGAGCGAGCCGGGGATGACGGCCGCGAGGTCGGACAGGATGTCGCCGAACAGGTTGCCCATCACCAGGACGTCGAACGCCTTGGGGTCGCGCACCACCTGCATGGCGGCGTTGTCGATGTAGAGGTGGTCAAGCTCAACGTCCGGGAACTCGCGCTGGTGCACCTCTACCACCACGTTGCGCCAGAACTGCGACACGTCGAGCACGTTGGCCTTGTCCACGTTGGTGACACGGCCGCTGCGCCCCCGAGCGGTCTCGAAGGCCAGCCGGGCGATGCGCTCGACCTCGTAACGGTCGTAGACCATGGTGCTCAGGCCCTGGTCTTCACGGGCGTACGACGGCTTGCCGAAGTAGATGCCCCCGGTGAGCTCACGGAAGATGATCATGTCGGTGCCGGCCGCCCGGTCTGCCCGCAGCGGCGACAGGCGCTCCAGGCCGGGGAACACCTTCACAGGCCGCAAGTTGGCGAACACCTGCAGGTGCCGCCTCAGCTCGAGGATGCCGGTCTCCACGCGCTGTTCGCGCGGCAGGCGGTTCCAGGGGTGGTCGCCGACAGGCCCGCCGACGGAGCCCATGAGCACGGCGTCGGCCTGCAGCACGGCGTCCTTCGTCACCTCGGGCAGGGGAGCCCCGTGGCTCTCGATGGCGCCGCCGCCGAACGGCAGCGTCTCGAACTCCAGGGCCAGCCCGTGTGAGTGGTTCAGGGCCCCTAGGACCCTCAGGGTGGCGCCGATGACCTCGGGGCCGATGAAGTCGCCTGGTAGTACGGCTATCCTGCTGCTCATGCGCTTACCTCCGGGTCGCTGAGTGCGGCGGCCGTGGCGCGCACGTCGGCCATGCCTTCGAGCAGCTCACCGATCGGGTCCCAGTAGCCTGTCAGCAACGCTTCCCGGGCCGTGGCGCGTATCTCGATCGGCCAGCTCCTGCCTGCCACGCTGACCCGCAGGGTCTCTGCGTCGATCGTCACCTCAAGCGACGGGTCCTGCTGGATAAGCCTACCTAACTCGGCGCGGTCGGCTTCGTGCATAGACGCGCACAGCATGCCGAGCGTGGTGGCGTTGCCGAAGAAGATCTCTGCGAAGCTCCCCGCTATGACACCGGTGAAGCCCGCGCGCTTCAACGCCTGCGGGGCGTGCTCGCGGCTGGAGCCGCAGCCGAAGTTGTCACCACTGATGACTATGCGGGCGCCGCGATGCTCAGGCGCGTCGATAGGGTGGCCCTTGGGGGTCCCATCCTGCTCGAAGCGTTCGTCGTAGAACAGCCCCGCCGCCAGGTCATCGAACGTTATCGCCTTGAGGAAGCGTGCCGGGATTATGCGGTCGGTGTCTATGTCGTTGCCGGGGATGACTACGGCGGTGCCGCTCACCTGTATCACGGGGTCCAGTGCCATCAGGCCACCACCTCTGCGCCGGCGCCGAACACGGCCCTGGCGTCACTGATGCGGCCGGTGACCGCCGCAGCGGCCACCATCACCGGGCTCATGAGCACCGTGCGGCCGGTAGGGGAGCCCTGACGGCCCTTGAAGTTGCGGTTGGAGGAGGAGGCGCAGAGCTGGTCACCCACCAGTTTGTCCGGGTTCATGGCCAGGCACATGCTGCAGCCCGCGTCGCGCCACTCGAAGCCTGCGTCGCGGAACACCTTGTCGATGCCGAGCCTCTCGCACTCGCTCTTGACGAGCTGGGAGCCGGGCACGGCGATGGCCTTAACGCTCGGCGCCACGCGCCTGCCCTTGAGCACCTTCGCCACCTCGAGGAAGTCGGACATGCGGGCGTTGGTGCACGAGCCGAAGAACGCCACGTCTATCGTGGTGCCTTCGATGGGTGCCCCGCCCTGCAGTTTCATGTGCGCCAGAGCCTCGGCCACGGCCGCCC
>JBIQNJ010000081.1:0-10418 GCA_044462445.1 Truepera radiovictrix
ACGACGTTCTTCTGCTGCCTGCCCACAGCACGGTGCTGCCCAAGGAGGTCTCCTTGAGCGCCCGGCTCACTAGCGCGGTGACCCTGAACCTGCCGCTGGTGTCGGCGGCCATGGACACCGTCACCGAGACGCAGATGGCCATCGCCATGGCGCGCCAGGGGGGCATAGGCGTCATCCACAAGAAGATGGGCGTGGCGGAGCAGGCCGAGATGGTGCGCAAGGTCAAACGCTCGGAGTCGGGCATGATAGTCGACCCCATAACGCTGCCGCGCACGGCCACGCTGCTCGAGGCGGAGAAACTGATGAGCGAGTACCGCATCAGCGGCGTACCCATCGTGGAACGAGGCGGCAGGCTGGTGGGCATCCTCACCAACCGCGACCTACGCTTCGAGGAGGACCTCTCGTTACGGGTCGAGGAGCGCATGACGTCGGACGACCTGGTCACCGTGCCGGTCGGCACCACCCTTGAGCACGCCCGCGACATCCTGCGGAACCACAAGGTCGAGAAGCTGCTCGTGGTCGACGACGACTTCGTGCTCAAGGGCCTCATCACCATCAAGGACCTCAAGAAGCAGGTGGAGTACCCCGACGCCGCCAAGGACCCCCTGGGGCGGCTGCGCGTGGCCGCGGCCATCGGCGTGGGGCTCGACCTGGAGGAGCGCACGCGCGCCCTGGTCGAGGCTGGCGCGGACGTACTGGTGCTAGACAGCGCCCACGGTCACAGCCAGGGCATCATCGACGCGCTCAGGTACGTCAAGCGTTCGTTCGCCGTGGAGGTCGTAGCCGGCAACATCGCCACGGCGGCAGCCGCCGAGGCCCTGATAGAGGCCGGCGCTGACGGCGTCAAGGTGGGAGTAGGCCCCGGCAGCATCTGCACCACGCGCGTGGTGACGGGCGTGGGCATGCCGCAGCTCAGCGCCATCCTGGACGTGGCGGAGGTCACGCGTGAGGCGGGCGTGACCCTGGTGGCCGACGGGGGCATCAAGTACTCGGGCGACGCCGCCAAGGCCCTGGCTGCGGGCGCCGACGTGGTGATGATGGGCTCGCTGCTGGCCGGCACCAGCGAGGCGCCGGGCGAGGACATACTGCGCGACGGCCGCCGCTACAAGGCCTACCGCGGCATGGGGTCGCTAGGCGCCATGGCCGGCGGCAGCGCGGACCGCTACTTCCAGGACAGCGCGGCGCCGAAGCTGGTGCCGGAGGGCATCGAGGGCATGGTGGCCTACAAGGGACCGGTGGCAGACGTCATCTACCAGGTGGCGGGCGGCCTGCGCTCCGCCATGGGTTACTGCGGTGCGCCGGACCTGGAGGTGCTGAGGCGCGAGAGCCGCTTCGTGTCGATAACCCAGGCCAGCCTGCTGGAGTCTCACCCTCACGACGTGACCATCACGAAGGACGCGCCCAACTACTCGGTCTCGAACCGGGGTTGAGCTAGATATCTAGCTCCTGCGTGCCGCTGGTCTCGAGCGTCATGAAGCGCTCCACCAGCGGGCCCACGCCGAACTTGAGCGCGTGGCTGAAGGGGCTGAGCACGCGCTCGGCGGGCTGACCCAGGGGCAGGAGGTGCGCGTTGAGGCGCGCGAACTGCCGCGCCGTGTCGGCGTCCTTCCGCAGTAGCGCCGCCGCGCTCTTGCTCCTTAGCCGCTCGAGCGTCATGTCTAGGTGGCGCCTGCCGCGCGCGACCGTGCCCGCGAGCGTCGGGTCTATGCCGCCCACCTCGGCCAGCAGCGTCCTGAAGGTCTGCTCCATCACGTCGGCCGCCTGCGAGAACCGCTGCAGGTGACCGCTGCGCTCGAGCAGCAGGCTCTCCAGCGAGTTCACCTGCTGCCTCACGAAGGCCGAGGCCCCGACGCCCAGGCCGCCCAGCAGGCGCCGCACCGCCGGCTCGACCAAGATGGCGGAAGCGCGGGGCCACGCCAGCGGCATCTTCACCGAGTGCTCCTGGTAAACGCCCCGCAGCTGCGCCACGTAGCGCAGTTCTCCGGGGCCGAGCACCAGCACGGCGGTGGGGATAGCGTGATCCTGAGTGACCGGGCGCAGGCCGGCAGCGGGGGTTATGACGGACGGGTCATCGTCGAGCATCGCAAGCAGGTCGTCGGCTTCGAAGCGCCGACCTTCGGCATAGAAGCTGCCGCCCTCGTGCCGCAGCAGCGTGCGGTGGGGCAAGCCGCCCTCCTGGGGCAGATCGATGAACAGGTTGGTGGCGTGCGCCCCGCGCCCGAGCTGCGGCTCGAAGCCCAGGTGCTTGAGCCTGGTGCCGGCGTCGTTGATGGCGTGAGAGCTGCGTTCGGGGTCCGCGATCTCGGCCCTGATGATCGGCGCCGTGAGGGCGGCGAAATCCGGCTGCAGCGGGTCTACGATGATCAGCCCCTGCGGGCCGAGGACCCGGCTGAGCAGAGCTGCGAACCAGGAGCCGTACATGCCCGTCTCGGCCGCTTCTTCGACGAGCGCTAGCACCTCGTCCATGAACCGCGGTCGCGGCGTCAGGGCCGCCAGCCCGGCCCGCACGCTCTCCAGCATCCCGCTGCTCACGGGCACGCGGCCCGCGGCCACACCTGCGGGCAGGTCCACATGCAGCCGGTGGAGGGTCTCGTCCGCGTCCAGCAGGTAGGTGTGATCGACCTCAGCCGCGTCGTGGTCCTGGGTGGCGAGCCAGAAGACCGGCACCACCGGGCGCTCGGGTTCGTCCAGGCTCCTGGCGAGCCTGATGGCCGTCACGGCTTTGGAGAGCGTGAAGGTGGGTCCCAACATGAGCCCCACCTGCTGACCGGTCACCACGGCCCGGGAGTCGGGGTTCCTGAGCTTCTCGATGTTGTCGAGAGCAGCCTGCGGCGCCCCTATGCTCCTGGCGTAACGCAGCAGGGCGTCCGCCAGCCGGTCGCGGGAACAGTGGCGCGGGGCGGCGAGCGCCTGCTCGAGGTCGCCTGGCGCGACGTCGAAGAAGTCGGAGAGAGCGCCGTTTCGGTAAGCGGACGTGAAGTCGACGCCCGGGTGGGCGTGGGTCGTGGCTTGCCCGGCATGAGCAGGCGGTTCGGAAGGCACACGAAAGCTTACATAGCGCGGCGGCAAGTTATGTTGCGCGAGGCGACGACAGAGCCCCCGCGCCTCCGTGTTACACTCCACCGCGTTCCTACTGGGGCTCCACGGTGCCCATGAGGCGGCGCCTCGAAAGACCCTACTTCCTCTCGCTACCTAAGACGTTTAAGAGTTGTGTGAACGTACACGCTTAAGACTGCTGACGATGAAGATCAACACCGACCTAATCCCGTCTGGCCCCTATCACGACGTGGTCGTGCTGATAGACGTGCTGCGCACCTGCACGGTGGCGCCGCTCCTGTTCGACCTGGGCGTCGCCTCCTTGAGCCTGACGCCGTCGCTGAAGCAGGCGCGCGTGGCAGGCGCCGCCGGTGCGCTGCTGGTGGGCGAGCGCCAGGGCGTGCCGCCCGAGGGGTTCAACCACGGCAACTCGCCCGTGCTCCTGGCCGGGGCGGACGTGGCCGGCAGGTCGGTCGTGATGGTGTCCGAGAACGCGCCGCGCTGGCTTGACCGGCTGACGGCGGGCAGCACCCTCATACTCGGCTCGCTCTACAACGCCGCCGCCGTGGCCGATCTGGTGGTGAGCCTGAAGCCGGAGCGGGTCGACCTGGTCGGCGCGGGCTTCTCGGGCGAGCCGGACCTGGACGACATGGTGGCAGCGGCCCTCATCGCCGGCCTCATAGAGCAGCGCGCCGGCGGCGCGCAACTCCTCGGGGCCACGCGCTTCGCCACGACGCTGGCGCGCGCCCTGCCCGACCCGCTGGAGGCGCTGTGGCGCTCCCTGGCCGGTCAGTACCTGAGGGCCATCGGCCTCGAGGAGGACGTGGCGTTCTCGGCCAGGGTGTCTACCAGCAGGTCGGTGCCGCGGCTCATAGGCATCGAGCCCGGCGAGAACGCCCCCCTTTACCGTTTCCAGGCCGGCGCCGGCGGCTGAGAACCGCCCGATGCAGCCTGAGCGCCACTCCGTACTGGGCTTCCCTGTCGACGCCGTGTCGGCTGACGCGGCAGCCGCCTGGGTACTGGAGCAGGCTCTGAGCCCGGGCGGCGCTCCGCCGAGGCTCGTCGTTACCCTCAACCCTGAGATCGTGGTGCAGGCGAAGAAGAGCGCAGACCTGGCAGAGGCGCTCGCGGCAGCCTCGCTCAGCGTCGCCGACGGCGTGGGTATCACCTGGGCCGCGCGGCGGCTGGGTACGCCCCTGCCAGGCCGCGTACCGGGCGTCGAACTCGCGCTCGAGGTCATGCGCCGCGGCGGCGGCGACCTGCGCGTGTTCTTCCTGGGGGCCAAGGAAGGCGTGGCGCAGCGCGCAGCGGCAGAGGCGGCCCGACGCTACGGCACGGTGGTAGCAGGCACCCATCACGGCTACTTCGACCGCCGGCAGCCCGCGCCGGTGCTGGAGCTCGTCGGCCGCGCGCACGCCGACCTCCTGCTGGCGGGCCTGGGCGAAGGGCAGGAGCTGTTCCTCCACCGCCACGCCGAGGCGCTCGGCGCGCGCGTGATGATAGGTGTCGGCGGCACCCTCGACGTGTTGGCCGGCGAGGTACGGAGGATGCCCGCCTGGACTTCCAGCCTGGGCGTGGAGTGGCTGTTCCGGGTGCTGCTCGACAGGAAGCGCTGGGGCCGCATCCCACGGCTGTTCGAGTTCGTGCGCCTCGTGCTGCGCGGCTAGCGCGCCGTGAAGTCAGGCATGAAGTGCTTTAGCACGCCGTGCACCTCAGGCTGCGCGGCTAGCGCCCCGTAGTCGGGCTTCCGGGCGCAGCCAGGCTGCGGGCGCCATTCCGGTCGTGGAGCCTGGGCGGCTATTCCTCTGCCCCGGTTGCCTGAGGGCGCCGCGCACTGCTAGAATCGCCAACTGTCCGTGTGCGCTGCCGCGCATGCGCGACCTTCGCCCGGGTGTAAGGCCCGGGCAGCAGGTAGCTCGCCCCGATGCCGAGGTGGCGGAACGGTAGACGCAGTTGACTCAAAATCAACCGGGGCGACCCGTGCGGGTTCGAGTCCCGCTCTCGGCACCAACTCTAAGTAAGGGCGTACGGCGGTAACAGCCATCGGCCACCGGCCGCGGAGGAAGCATGTTCTGGGTTGCATTCATACTGTTCGTTGCGGTGTCTGTACTGCTGACCGCCATCATCCTCATGCAGGAGCCCAAGCAGTCGGGGCTCGGGGCGGGCCTTGACGGCGGCGGTGGCGGCGATTTCAGCTCGCTGGGCGGCACAGCCGGCGGCCTGCACCGCACCACCATCTACCTCTCGGTCATCTGGGGCGTGTTAGCGCTGCTGCTGGGTCTGCTGCCCCGCTGACCCTCCCCCGCTGCGGCGCCTGCACCCGCACGAGAACGCGTCGTTGACCTCGCTCGGCATCCCAGGTGGTCGCGGCGCCTCTGCCCGCATGACAAACGTCTGTACAACGGCACGCGCCGCCCGCCACGGGCGGCGTTTTCATAAGGGTGCATTAACCGGCTTCCGTTGACTATGCGAGACGGCCAGTGCTAGATTTCTGGCAAGTGGGTAATTGTATATAGCCCACCCGGCACCACGGTCGCCGGGTCCTTACAGCTAGCGGGAGCCCAAAGCCGTGCAGTTACGGTTGCAGGCTCCGAGAGCAAAGGGTTACGGTAGGCCGTCGTCGAAAAAAGCGTGAAGGCAAGGCTACGGATGGTCGAGCCCACGCCGACGTTATTGCACTGGAGGAGTTAATGAAGAGAGTACTGATCGGCCTAGCCTTCCTGGCGGTGGCCACCTTCGCTTTCGCGGAGCCGTTCGTCTGGCCCAGCGCCTGGTCCAACGCCACGACTGAAGAGGCCGTCTACGGCGGCACCTACCGCATCGCCCTCATCGGCGACCCCCGCACGTTCAACCCGGTCACCTCGGCCGAGTCGCAGGCCCTCTCCGACTACCTCTTCTCGGGCGCCCCGCTCATCTTCCGCGGCCCCGACTCCGACGAGTGGCTCCCCTACGGCGCCTCCAGCTACACCGTGAGCGAAGACGGCCTCACCATCGACGTGACCGTCCGCGACGGCATGCTCTGGTCCGACGGCAGCCCCATCACCGCCCAGGACTACTACATCCGCTACGTGCTCGAGACCGACGCCAACGTCGAGTCGAACGGCTACGACAGCTGGTTCATGGACGGCGACCCGATCACCGTTGAGCTCGTCGGTGACAACGGCCTCCGCTTCAACTTCCCCCGCCCTGACCGCCTGGCCTTCCCGGTGGTCGCGGTCAGCCCGGTGCCCGACGCCATCTTCGGCGCCGCGTACCGCTCCGGTGGCGCCGAAGCCGTCAAGGCCCTGTGGGGCACCGACGTCGACGTGACCACCACCGTGTGGCCCACCGAGTTCGTGCCCACCTCCTTCCAGCCCGGCGAGCGCATCGTGCTGGAGCGCAACCCGTACTTCGGCGAGTGGAACGTCGACGAGGCCGGCAACGCCCTGCCCTACCTCGACGGTTACTCCATGACCATCGCTGGTGACCTCGACGCCGCCCTCAACCTCTACATCGCCGGCGAGATCGACTCCTTCAGCCCGCGCAACCTCGACGACATCGGCGTCATCAGCCAGGCCAACAACAACGGCGACATCGACGTCATCGTGCTCGAGTCCGTGGCCCCGGTGGCCAGCAGCCAGTTCATCGTGTGGAACTGGAACAAGTCGTCCGACCCGGTCAAGGAAGCCCTCTTCCGCAACGTCAACTTCCGCCGCGCCATGGCCCACCTCACCGACCGCGATCTGATGCTCGATCTCGTCTACAACGGTGCCGGCCTCCCCATGTACACCAACGTGTACCCGATCAACGACTACTGGGTTAACCACGACGTCGAGACCTACCCGTACGACCCCGAGCGCGCCGCCGAGCTCCTCGCCGACGCCGGCTACGACCGCAAGAACGCCCAGGGCCTCCTGGTCAACGCGGCCGGCCAGACCGTCAGCTTCACGCTCGTCACCAACGCCGGTAACACCGCCCGTGAGCAGCTCGCTCAGATCTTCGCCGACTCCGCTCGCGACATCGGCGTAGACGTGACCGTGCAGGCCATCGACTTCAACCTCATGGTCGACCAGCTCCTCTCCGTGGGCGAAGACCGTCCGTTCGACGCCATCCTCATCGGCCTCACCGGCGGTTCGCGCGACTGGCCGTTCGGCGTGAACGTCATCCCCTGCGGTACCAACCTGCACATGTACAACACGAGCCCCGAGTGCCTCTCGACCGCCGAGACCCTCATGGGCCAGCTGTTCACCGTCGGCCGCGAGACCCTCGACACCGAGGCCGCCCGCGACATCGGCTACCAGATCCAGGACGTCGAAGCCGACCTCATGCCCATCCTGTACCTCGTGAGCCCCATGAGCCACTACAGCTGGAGCACCGCCCTCAAGGGCACGCACCCCGACGGCATGATGAACGCCCTCATCGGCACCATGAAGCTGCCGCTCGTCTTCAAGGCTCAGTAAGTAAGCACCGCTGAGTAACGCTTAGAGGTTCACGGAGTGGGCGGCCACAAGCTGCCCACTCCGCCCCTAAGTAGCCAAAGCGTTTAGACTATCTAAAACTATGAATCAGTCCATTACTCTCACCTACAGGCTCGCGCAGAGCCGGCCGGGCCATATCTGATGCTTGTCTACATCGTCCGGCGCTTCTTCCAGCTGATCCCCACCTTCATCGGCGCCACCATGCTGGCGTTCCTGATCAGCCAACTCGTACCAGGCGACTTCCTCACCACCAAGGCTCTCGAGCCCAACGTGCGCCCAGAGACCATCGAGCGCATGCGCGCCCAGTTCGGTCTCGACCAGCCCATCCACGTCCAGTACGTGCGCTGGATGGGCAACCTCGTGCAGGGCAACCTGGGCCAGTCGTTCGTATCTAACCAGCCCGTCATGAACCGCATCGGCAACCGCATGCGCAACTCCATGTACCTGGCCCTGCTGTCCATCTTCATGCTGTGGATAGTGGCCGTGCCCATGGGGGTGTACTCGGCCGTCAGGCAGTACTCGGTGGGCGACCAGGTGGTCAGCATGCTCTCCTACTTCGGCCTGGCCATACCGAACTTCTTCTTCGCGCAGGTGCTTATCCTGTTGCTGTTCGTCATCAGGTCGTTCACGGCCGAGCAGTTCGGTTACAACAAGCTACTCTTCCCCGTGGCGGGTATGACCAGCGGCAACCACCTGACGCTGAGCTCATGGGGCAAGTTCTGGGACATCATGTGGCACATGCTCATCCCGTCGTTCGTGGTGGCCACGGCCGGCATGGCAGGGTTCACGCGCGTGCTGCGCGCCCAGATGGTCGAGTACCTGGGCTCAGACTTCATCCGCACGGCCAAGGCCAAGGGGCTGGGCCAGGCCGGCATAACCTACAAGCACGCGCTGCGGCCGGCCATCATCCCGTTCGTAGCCGGCATCGGCGGGCTGCTACCCGACCTGGTGGGCGGCGCCGGCCTCGTCGAGGTGACCATGTCGTGGCCGGGCATCACACCCACGTTCCTCGAGGCGCTCAACTCTCAGGACATCTACGTGGTGCTCGGGCTCATCGTCATCACCACCATCCTGCTGATGGTGGGCAACCTGCTGTCCGACATCCTCCTGGCCGTGGTCGATCCGCGCATCAGGTACAACTGAGGCTTCTGACATGGCAACGGACCCTAACCGAGACCACCCAGAGAACCAGAGCCCGGCAGAGGCGAGCCTGAACCCTGCCGACAACGTGACGAACCCGGCGTTCGACGCCAACGCGGCGGGCGGCCCGAACCTGGCCAAGAAAGGCAAGAGCCAGGGCCAGATAATCTGGGAACAGTTCCGGCGCCACAAGTCGGCGCTCGTGGGCGGCTGGGCGCTCGTCTTCATGTACCTCACCGCCGTGTTCGCCGGCTTCCTCGCACCCTACGGCCTCAACGAGTACCGCCGCGCGCCCACCGCGTCGTTCCGCCCGCCCACCCAGATCCACTGGATAGACCCGGATACCGGCCGCCTCACGCGCCCGTTCGTCTACGACGTCGTGGAGTCGCGCGACCCGCTGACGCGGCAGCGCATCTACACCGAAGATACCAGCACCAGGTACCCCATCAAGCTCTTCGTTAAACGGCCCTCGCAGCCCTACAAGATCCTGGGCATCTTCCGGTCGGACGTCAGGCTGTTCGGCGTAGACGACCCTGCACGTATATACCTGTGGGGCACCAACAACCTGGGCAAAGACGTCTTCTCACGCGTGCTCTACGGCGGCCAGATCAGCCTCACCATCGGCATCCTGGCCGTGTGGGTGGCGCTCATGCTGGGCCTCTTGCTCGGGGGGTTGGCCGGCTTCTACGGCGGCATCATCGACGACATCATCATGCGTCTGGTCGAGGTGTTCGCGGCCATCCCCGGGCTGTTCCTGCTCATCGTGCTGGCGTCGCTGCTCAGGGACCCGCGCAACCCGCTAGCGCAGGCGTTCGGCCTGCAGATGACCTCGTCGCAGACGTACCTGCTCATCGTCATCGTGCTCGGGTTGGTGGGCTGGGGCGGTCTGGCGCGCATCATCCGCGGCTTCATCCTGTCGGCGCGTGAGCTCGACTACGCGGCCGCCGCCAAGGCGCTCGGCGCCAGCGAGGCGCGCGTGCTGTGGCGCCACCTGCTCCCCTCCACGGCCTCGTACGTCATCGTCAGCCTCACGCTCTCCATCCCCGGCTACATCCTGGGCGAGACGAGCCTCTCCTTCCTCGGCCTCGGGCCGTCGGAAGTGGACAGCTCCAGCTGGGGCCTGCTCCTGCGCGACGCCACGGCGCGCGGCATCAGTATCCAGTTCGTACCGTGGCTCCTGATACCTGGTATCCCCATCTTCCTGGCAGTGTTATGCTGGAACCTGCTCGGGGATGGTTTACGTGACGCCTTCGACCCAAGGAAGCGCCGTTAGGGCAGGGTCAAGGCCACCGGGCATATTTCCAAAGCTTGAGACTATCTTGCAGGGCGCGCTGCGCTGTATTCAGCCCAGTGTGCCCTGGGCGTTCGTTGGTCGTTGCCAGCGGGTGCTAGCAGGCGCTTTATAACTACTACTTAACGTCGTGAGGAGCGTAAGAACGTGGCAGACAAGAACCGGCTACTTGAGGTGAAGAACCTCAAGACCTACTTCGATACCGACGAAGGCACGGTCAAGGCCGTCGACGGGGTGAGCTTCCACCTCGATCGCGGTGAGACCCTGGCCGTCGTAGGCGAATCGGGCTCCGGCAAATCAGTCATGAGCCTCTCGATGATGCGCCTGATCCCCACCCCTCCGGGCCGCATCGCCGACGGTCAGATCCTCTTCCAGGGCGAGGACCTCGTCAAGAAGAGCGAGCGGGAGATGCGCCGCATACGCGGTAACGACATCTCCATGATCTTCCAGGAGCCGATGACGAGCCTCAACCCCGTGTACACGGTCGGCGACCA